>NZ_JBNNFX010000013.1:0-90076 GCF_050267985.1 Psychrobacter sp. NPDC078929
ATAGCGAACGATATCTTTTTTGTGTGAGAGCTTAAAGATTAACCGTTCGCTATTTTTTTTGCCATTAATTTGTCGCCAATGTTCAACACGCCCTAATCGTTATCTATTAATAAACACCTATTGATGACTGTCTGTTATTTAGCATCGTATCTAGGTCAGACTAACGATATAATTACTGGTATTACCATTCATAAATAAAGCTTCCTTAAACTATGACTATCAATCAACAAGACCTCGCAACATTACAACCCACAGCAAATACGATAGATAACGATAGTATCGAGAAAATATCTATCGAAGAAAATATCTCTCAAACTGTAAATAGTAGTGCTGAATCAGATCTAATCGAAGAAGAGCTGCCTGAAGAAGACAGTGTCGATATTACGCATCTGCGCACTCCTATAAAGGTAGACTTATCTCCTGTTTATAACTTTTTAGGTGCTCGAACCACGCAAGCTTGGGTAAATGCTGCGATTGAAAACCTACCTATGATCATTCAAGACCATGCCAACTGCGAAAAAAAGGCCGCTGGTACTGCGATGAATTTGATATTTCGTTATGAGTTCTCGTATGACTTGCAGCGTAAATTGGCACAGCTGATACGAGAAGAGATGCTGCACTACGAGCAAGTACTGGGTATCATGAATGAGCGCGGTCAAGAGTGGAAATATCTAAGTGCTGGACGCTACGCCAAAGGTATGTTGAAGCATAAACGCACTTACGAGCCAGCAGCGATGGTTGATGTATTGATAATTGGGGCATTTATTGAGGCGCGCTCTTGTGAGCGTTTTGCAGCGTTGGCCGAAGTCATCGATGATGAACGCTTAGCGAAGTATTATCGTTATCTACTCAAGTCAGAGAGTCGTCATTTCGAAGATTATCTTGCGCTCGCTCAATCATTATCAGATGAGAATATCGATGAGCGAGTTGCTTTCTTTAAGGAAGTAGAGGCTGAATTAATCAGTAGCCCAGATGCTGAGCTACGCTTTCATAGTGGCACACCTGCTTAAAGCCCACGCCTTACCTAAACCTGTTACCTATATAATGTAGAAAGTAAAAATGTAGGAAACAAAAAAAGGCACTGTGTTTGATACGAGTTATATACTCTTACCAAACACAGTGCCTTTTTATCTATATACAAATGCCTATTTATATACAAATACTAATAGCTACCGATATAGTTAATTCTTACTTTTTATCTTCCATCAATGGACTATCATACTGTTTGTTACTCTTAGCGACATTATGCGGATCATGATCTTCCGTAGCCTTTTCTGCTGCAGCTGGATTTGCTTTTTGTAATGCATCATCAGGGACAATGCCGTTATTGTCATCTGCATCTTTTAAGTTATGATCGCTATTGACGCTTTCATTATGTGAGTTATTCATTGCTACTCCCTACTATGATAATTACTTATCTAACCCAAGAAACACTATATTTTTTGAGATTTGCCCCTGTTTAATCTTTTTCATCAGGATTTAAGATGCGAGTTTGTGCGTTATCAATGTTGGCATAACGATTTAAATCATTAATACCCTCACTCTTGGGTGCTGCACTACCGACAGTATCTTCATTGATATTGTCATCGAATGCGGTGCTACCTTCTTGATCACGACGATCTGGTTGGCGCGCTGGATTGTCATTATCATTTACGTGTTCTGAGTCGACCACAGATTCATCAAAAGTATCAGTTCCTTTGTTCTCGGTAGTATTTTTTTCAATTGCACTATGATCATCAGATCCTAGTACCTTTGTCTTGTCTATTGCTGAGTCTTTGGCTTGCATTATCATATCCTTTTTTTATATTTATAATTTTGTCGATTTGGTTAGCACACTGTTATCTATAGTCCTTTACTCGTTACCTTTTTGGCTCAAGTCGTAGGCACTTAGTTCTGCTGCGTTCTTGCCACCTGCTGGAAGATTTTCTTCTTTACGTGGATCAGCATAAACTTCGTCAGTCTCTTGCGAGTCTTGCTCAGGGCCATCGATTTCAGGCTTGTGCTTGCGCCCTGCGTAGCTATCTTTAGGGTTTTCTAACTCACTAGCAGCAAGGTCATCCACGATTACTTTTTCTTCTGTTTCCGTTGCTACTGGTGTTACTGGTTCTTGCATAGTCATGGCGCGTCCCTCGCTTTATTATTTGTTGTTATCGTATATTAGGTCGGTGATTAATATTAGAAATTACTTATCAGTACGTAAATCATCATCGATAAAAGGCGTTTGCTCTTCTTCGTTTAACGATTCAGGGGCGTCGGCTTTTTTATTCTCTGCTAAGTTTTTTTCAACTTCCTGACCATTTACCTGTTCTGCAGCTTGCTTGATATCTGAATTGTCATCGTTAGTAGTACTCATGGTTTATTTCCTATTCTTATGATTTTATTAAATTGTTTTGAAACATTAAATCGATATACGTTTTGAACTTGTCCCAACGCCCAAATGAGTAACCAATACTTATCAAGTAGCGTCAGAATTGATATTAATTATAGGTATGACCTTGGGTAATGCACCAGTGTACTGCCGTATCAATATGTGAATAATTGTGAGGTTGCAAGTCAGTTTGTAACTTTTGCAATTGGTGAGCACAAAAAACCAAGCACCAGTATTTACCAGTGCTTGGTCAGATAGATAATTGAATAGCTGATTATCGCCTAAAGGTGCTTTTAAGAATTAGCTAGACTCTTCGACACGATTAATCGTTTTTAATAAATGCTCTTGTGCGACGTGTGGCTCCTCACCTGCTGCTGGCTGTAACTGCTGCCAAACGCCAGTGCCATTAAGTGTCCACGCTTGCGTATTATCCTGTAAGTAGCTAATTAAGCCATCCTGATAAATCTGCTTAAATAGCTTTTTATTCTCAATCGGGAACGCCACTTCTACACGATGGAATAGGTTACGATCCATCCAGTCTGCACTACCGCAGTATAGACGCTCATCACCATCGTTATAAAAATAATAAACGCGCGTATGCTCCAAAAACCGACCGATAACAGAGCGCACAGTAATGTTTTCAGAGAGTCCTTTTACTTGTGGACGTAAACAACACATCGACCGCAGAATTAATTCAATATTAACGCCTGCCTGCGAGGCATCGTATAATTTATCAATGAGACGGCGCTCAGTTAACGCATTGGCCTTGATAATGATATGAGAACGTTTGCCCGCTTTGGCATGAGTGATTTCATCATCGATAAAGCTCATCAACTTCTCATGCAAAGTAAACGGTGCATGTAATAGTTTTTTGAGGTTGGCAGGCTTACCCATGCCGGTTAACTCTTGGAATATCTTGTGAACATCTTCTGAGATATCAGGATCGGCGCTAAACAGACCATAGTCCGTATAGACTTTGGCATTGGCCGCGTGATAGTTACCAGTGCCTAAATGAACATAACGACGGATTCGATCGTCCTCGCGGCGTACGATTAGCATGAGCTTGGCATGGGTCTTGTAACCTACGATACCGTAGACCACGACCGCGCCTGCTTCTTGTAGATAGTTAGCAACGGCAATATTAGAGGCTTCATCGAAACGCGCACGCAACTCAATGACGGCCGTGACTTCTTTACCATTACGAGCGGCTGCTGCCAGTGCCTTAACGATCTCTGAATTGGTACCTGAACGGTATAGTGTCTGCTTGATTGCCAGCACTTTAGGATCGCTGGCGGCCTGCCAAAGCAAATTGATAATGGGAGAAAATGCATGAAACGGATGATGCACGAGCACATCGCTTTTGCGCATGGCAGCAAACATACTGGTCGATTTGTCAGACTTATCCATCTCTCGACGAAATGCTTTAGGTATGGCATGGGTAAACGGCTGATAGCGTAGCGCTGGGATATTAAAATCAAACAGCAAGCGCGTCAGATTGACGGGGCCATTGACACGATATAGCTGGTTGTCATGCAGTTCAAACTCATTAAGCAGATACTCACTGATATGCGTTGGGCAATCAGTTGTGACCTCAAGGCGCACCTTATCACCGAAGCGGCGATTTTCAAGCTCGCCTTCTAGTGCTTTGGCAATATCTTCAACATCATCGGCCAAGTCTAAATCAGCATTACGTGTCAGCCTAAATTGGTGACAGCCTGTCACACTCATGCCAGGGAATAGCTCACCGATATGCTCATGAATGATAGCGGATAGCATTACATGATGCTCTTTACCACCAGTTAGCTCATCTGGCAGACGAATCACACGCGGTAGACTGCGCGGCGCAGGTACAATCGCTAAGTTGATATCACGTCCAAAGGCGTCCTTGCCTTCCAAGGTAGCGATAAAGTTTAAGCTTTTATTTACAAGACGCGGGAATGGATGCGCCGGATCAATGCTAATCGGTGTCAATACGGGTACGACTTGCTCCGTAAAATAACGCTTCATCCATGCAGACTGCTCAGCGTTTAGCTCATCACGTTTGAGATAGCGAATATCTTCGAGCGCAAGTGCTGGCAGGATATCCTCATTGAGAATACGATACTGCTCACTGATAGCCGCATGAGTAATAATAGATATCTCGTTTAACACTTCGCTAGGACGCATGCCATGAGCACTGGTAGATACATCACCGATGTTAAGCTTTTGCATGATACCAGCGACACGAATCTCAAAAAACTCATCAAGATTGGATGAAAAAATAATCAAGAAAAATAAGCGTTCAAGCAATGGGTGACGTGAACTAGATGCCTGCGCTAATACTCGCAGATGAAACTGTAATAAAGACAAATCTCGATTGATATAACTGCTGGGTGAATAGCTGCCGTCTTCTGAGCGTTGCCAGTCGATGTCGGTCAGATCATTATAGTTACTGCTTACGCTCATATTTTTATTAACGTTTTCGTTGCCATCTTCACTCACACTATTAACGTCGATCATCTCGTTCATATCACCGCTGTTCTGATTATTATTTATCTCTACCACGTTACTACTCCTTTTGCGTTATCGATACGCCATCATCTTTTATCGTTCTGTCTTTTCTAGGGCATGTCCTAGTCTTATTCGAAATAGCCGAGCCTACAACATCCGATCCTATAATCTAGGGCGTGTCCTCAATTCAAACGAGTGTCCTCTAAATGGGCTAAAAACAGCTAAATTTTGCCAAACATCGTCAAATAGTTGGTCAATATCTCGATATTATCTGCACTATTTTCCTTGTTTGACGGCAATTTATCTCATTTTTATCACCATTTTTAAAATGAGGACACGCCCTAGCCCAACCTTAATGCTTTATATTTATGAAGATGCTTGCGGTAATACAGCGTTTTTCATGCGTTTTTTGATAATACGTTGCTTGTTACGTAAACGCTTATCGCCTTGATTGTCTTCGTAGTATTTTGGATTGGTAAGCATCGCAATCAGAAGCGCTGACTCATCTCGGTTTAGATTGGCCGCAGACTTATCGAAATAATGATGCGCTGCTGCATCAATACCATAGATACCATTACCAAACTCCGCCACATTTAGGTAAGCGGTCATGATGCGCTGCTTGTCCCACAGCGTTTCTATCATGACAGTAATGACAGCCTCTTCTGCCTTACGCACATAAGAGCGATGCGAAGTCAGAAATAGGTTTTTTGCTAGCTGCTGCGTAATCGTTGAGCCACCAGCAGACATCTTACCTGTTTCTTCATTTTTCTTTTGCGCCGCTTTAATACCTTTGAAATCAAAACCACTGTGCTGACTAAACGTCGAGTCTTCACTCACAATCGCCGCTTGCTTAGCAGATTTGGCAATCGCATCATATTCAGCCCATGTCTGGGTGACCGTGCCGCCCGTTAGGCGATGCGTCAACATAAACATACTGTTGTTAATTGGCTGTGTTTTCCAAATTAATAATAGCCCGACGACCAATATATGGAATGCGACAACCAATAGCATAATTGCCAATAACAGACGTTTGATAAATGTGCCAAAACTTGTCATGCGCGATATCCGAGTGATTAAAAAAGTAATAAGATAATATAGGTCATCTGCTAATAACTAAAAACAGCAACTATGAACCAATAGTCCTAAAATAGCTGTCATTGCCTTTTATTAACAGGCAGTCATTAGTAATGACCAGTAGCAGGTCATCTTACCTAATCTCACAATCACTGTCATTATTTACACCACTTCTTTATGATGTAATAATAAACCAACTATTTTTTACTTTTTATCAAAATAGCCTAATAATCAGCATTTTTTGGCATACTTTAAGCTCAGAGAGCTCACCATGCATAATAATAGTATAGAAGTATTACGAGCGCGTGTTATTGCCGCAAGCCCAAACCTCAATACCACTGAAAATAGCAATCAATGGTGGCTACTAGGAACCTCTGGCTGTCATTTATGTGATATCGCTGAGCAAATACTTGCACAGTTTCAGTCGGTACAACCAATCACTTACCAAAATGTCGATATTGCAGACTTTGATGAGGCGCTTATGATGGATTTTGCCACGTCTATCCCTGTGATTTTGACTCCATCACAGCGATTAAATTATCCGTTTTCAGTGATGGATTTGCAGCAACTGTTAGCTCACAACTAACGGCACTTTGTTTTGATGTTATAGAGCTTTTAAATTTCTTATATTAGAATATCTACCGCTAATTTTAGCTAGTATGGTATTTCAATATTTGCTAGACTACTTTTATATTCTGTTTGGTAAATTGATTATACTAATGCTAATGATTTACTGATCAATAATCTCAACTCTCTAACCTTGCACTCTGTTAAATCATATACATACAATTCTCAGCGAAAGCACCTAAGAGCAACTATTAGGGCGTGTTTAACACGCCTTAATAAATATAGTTAGCTGAATGTAAAACTGTTATGGATTTAAACGCGCTACTGGTATAAATTTTACTTGCGTGCTGCGTTCCCAGAGGCTGCGCAAAATTCATCCCAGTAGCGCTATGACATTTTTAGAGTGTATCGACTATAGTAATAACTTAGTATGACTTTAAAACCAGTAAAAAATAAGCTGGTATACACAATAATAAGGACTGTTAATAACAATAAGGACTGTTAATTATGTACACTTTCTTAGCCTTAGCGCCAATTCTCGTTGTATTCATACTACTCATAGTTATGCGCCTGCCAGCTAAGATAGCTATGAGTATTGCCTATTTGGTGACAGCTCTGCTAGCCTTTTTCATTTGGCACGCTAGTGGTGCTCAGGTAGCGGCTGCTACTGTTAATGGGATTATTGTGGCACTTACTATTTTATTCATTGTATTCGCAGCTATTTTACTGCTGAATACGCTGAAAGAAAGCGGCGCTCTTGTCGCCATACGTAAGGGCTTTATGGATATTTCACCTGATAGGCGCGTCCAAGCGATCATTGTGGCATGGTTGTTCTGCTCTTTAGTAGAAGGTTCATCAGGATTCGGAACACCATCTGCAGTGGGTGCTCCGCTGTTGTTGGCTTTAGGCTTTCCAGCGATGGCATCGGTCATGGTTATTCTTATCATTCAATCTACACCCGTATCATTCGGTGCAGTTGGTACGCCTCTACTACTTGGCGTTTGGTCTGGTATTACTGATAAACAAGATTTAGCACAGTCCATTGCCCCTACTACTGCCGAAAATTATTTATTACAGATTACAGCTAACGTAGGCCTTGTACATGCGCTTATTGGGTTTTTGATACCTTTAATTTTAAGTGCTTTTTTGACAAGGTTCTTTGGTGAAAAACGCTCCTTCATAGAAGGGCTTAAAGTATGGCCATTTGCCATTTTTGCAGGTCTTTGCTTTACTATTCCTTATTTTTTGGTTGCTAAATTTCTAGGGCCTGAGTTCCCTTCACTCATTGGCGGTTTCATTGGGTTGTTAATTGTACTTCCCGCTGCTAAGCGTGGTTTTTTGATGCCTAAAGATACTTTTGATTTTGCCCCTCGCGCAAAATGGGACAAAGACTGGCTGGGTACTTTAGACGAGGTAAAATATGATGATTCAGCAACCCCAAAGTTCTCTTTAATTCGTGCATTTTCGCCCTATTTCATTGTGATTGCCTTATTGGTCATAACTCGAGTGATTGCACCACTCAAAGCTTTTCTGGTAGGGGATTTAACAACCATTAGCCTTACTAATCTTTTTGGTACAACAATCTCTAGTAAGATACAGCTCGCCTATTCTCCTGGTAGCATTCTAATTATTACTTCTTTATTATGTATTTTACTGTTCAAAATGAATAGCCAAGCGGTAAAGCGCAGTTGGAGTAACTCGGCAAAGACCATGGTTGCTGCCGCACCAGCTTTGCTATTCTCGGTGCCTATGGTACAAGTATTCATTAATTCAGGCTCAGCCGCTGAAGTCGCTACTGCGCTACCGGCTATGCCAATATTACTGGCTGAAAGTGCTGCCGATGCTTTTCAAAATGCGTGGCCGCTAGTGTCTCCATGGATTGGGGCAATGGGTGCTTTCATCGCCGGTTCAAATACTATTAGCAATATGATGTTTTCATATTTTCAATGGTCAACAGCCAATCAGATCGGACTCAATAGCGACCTTGCAGCACAAGTAATAGCCTTGCAAGCTGTGGGTGGTGCGGCTGGTAACATGATTTCGGTGCATAATGTGGTAGCTGCTTGCGCAGTAGTCGGCTTGGTGGATAAAGAAGGCTATGTGATTCGCAAAACACTGCTAGCGATGATTTATTATGTCGTGCAAGCAGGTTTGATCGGTATGGCTATCATCTTCGGTCAAATATGGTGGTGGGCTTTAGCCGTTCTCTGGCCCATAACATTCTTTGGACTGATGTCTTTTTGTGGCAAATTTTCCCGTAGAAAACTGAATGGACGATAATCAGGCAAGCTGACGCTATTAAACTAGATCTAGTAGCGTTAGGTTAAGGTTGCCTTCTAGTTAAAACATAACAGCAATAAGAGATAAACCTATGAAAGACTTAACTAAAATCACCGAAATCGAAGATCTGCGCCGCGTTGCTGAGCGTAAAGTGCCGCGTATGTTCTATGACTATGTCGATTCAGGCTCGTGGACTGAGACCACCTATCGTAATAACGAGACTGACTTTGACCGTATCAAGCTGCGCCAGCGCGTATTGGTCGATATGGATAACCGCAGTCTGGCAACGAGTATGATCGGTGAGCCAGTCAAGATGCCTGTAGCCATCGCCCCAACGGGTTTTACCGGCATGATGTGGGCAGATGGTGAGATACATGCCGCACGCGCCGCTGAAAAATTCGGCGTGCCCTTTTCACTATCGACCATGAGTATCTGCTCTATCGAAGACGTCGCTGAAAATACCAGTGCGCCGTTTTGGTTTCAGCTTTATGTCATGCGTGATCAGGACTTTATGGCCAATTTGATTCGCCGTGCCAAAGCAGCAAACTGTTCTGCGTTGATTTTGACTGCGGACTTACAGGTGCTGGGACAACGTCATAAAGACATCAAAAACGGTCTATCCGCACCGCCTAAGCCAACACTAACCAATATCATAAACCTCATGACCAAGCCGCAATGGTGTATGAATATGCTGGGCACCAAACGTCGCACGTTTGGTAATATCGTCGGTCATGCACAAAATGTTGAGGATCTGTCATCACTCTCTGCTTGGACGGCAGAGCAATTCGATCCGCGTCTGAGCTGGGACGATGTGGCGCGTATCAAAGACATGTGGGGCGGTAAACTTATCATCAAAGGTATCATGGAGCCTGAAGATGCTATTATGGCAGCTCGCAGTGGCGCGGATGCCTTAGTCGTCTCAAACCATGGCGGTCGTCAATTGGATGGCGCGTTATCTTCTATCTCTGCCCTCGCAGACATCGTACAGGCAGTACAAGCCGAAAACAGCGATATCGAGGTATGGCTAGACAGTGGCGTTCGCTCTGGTCAAGATGTACTAAAAGCCATCTCATTGGGTGCAAAGGGCACAATGATTGGTCGCGCTTTTCTCTACGGATTGGGAGCGTATGGTGAAGACGGGGTGCGCCGCGCGCTTGAGATTATCTATAAAGAGTGTGATATATCTATGGCATTCTGTGGTCATACCGATATCAATACTGTCACGGATAATATCTTGGTAAAAGGCACGTATGAAAACCTCAAAGTGGGTCGTTTTTAGAGCGGCTGATTGTAGAACAATCAACGTTTAAAACCGGCTACACATAACATAATTTGCTCATACCCTTTATACTGTCTCTATAACTTTTTGATGACAGTTAGCCTTTATGACCATTCAACAATTATTAAAAACAGCGCCCGTCACTACCCTGCTATTAGCCAGCTTTATCGGGCTATTTGTCATGCAGCTAGTCACGGGCGTCGATGCCAATAATCCCTCAACGGAGTCCCTGCTAAACTGGGGCGCAAACGCTCTGCCTTACACCATGCAGGAACAGCCATGGCGATTGGTCAGCAGTGCGTTTTTGCACATTGGTCTCATGCATCTACTATTTAATGGCTTTGCCATGTATTTCTTTGGGCAGATTGCCGAGCCGATGTTTGGCTCAGCCAAGTTCTTAGCGTTATTTTTATTGGCGGCAATCGGTGGCAACTTGCTCAATAACTATGTCACATGGCAAAGTATATTGGATGGTACAGGACAGCCTGGACTATCAGCTGGCGCGTCAGGCGGTATCATGGGTATTGGCGCGGCATTATTAATCGCTGCACTGTTTAAAATATCGGTCAATGGCATGGTGCTTAACCTCAAAAGCCTGATATTTATTATGGGCATCAACCTCGTCTATGGGTTTGCCGTACCGGGTATTGATAATGCTGGTCATATCGGTGGCGCAATCACGGGACTAGTGATTGCATTGGCTTTTGCCATTGGCTACCGTCAGTGTCTGGCAGTCGCTATACAAAACGCAGCGATTCAGCAGCAGCGCACGTTCAATTCTTATCAAACCAATTACTCATACAGTACTCACGACAACCCACCATATGACAGTCAGTATAATGACCAATACGATAACCAAAGTCCTTATGACGCTACTTCTATCGACCAATCGCCTCATATTGATGCCAATTCAACCGAGCAAGATACTGTGGTTACCAACAATGAAACGAATGCGTCTGATATAAATGCTAACAATAGTGCCGAAAGCATTACTACTATCAACTCATCGTTAGATAATAGCGCGGCTCATGATAGTGGTATTGAACCCGAAGCCCTTAAAAAACCTTCCATTATTTGGCAGCTATTACCATGGCTTGCGATGTTACTTATCAGCATTGGCTTTGTCTGGTGGTGGCAAGATATTCATCAGCAAATCCTACAAGTACTAAAAGCCATTGAGTAAATGCTCATACTTATCTATCATTGCTATATAGCTCCCAAAAACAGCATACTGACCAACATCACTGATTCCTTTTATTGCTTACTCTTTTGAACACGTTTTGCTTACTCGCACCACTCAGTTATTTATACTCACTTACGAGATCCAATTATGTTAAAACTTGCAGCGCTACCTAATATCTCTACACGCACTATGTTTAGCGCGTTTACCGCTACTGCACTATTTAGTGTGGCTAGCCTGTCTAACGCCGCACTTTTTAATGACAACTTGCCGACTGACAAAGATGCTGAGCTTAGCGTTGGGGTCAATGTCATGGCGGTCAAATCCGCCTATGATCTCGAAGACAGCACTGAAGTGCGTGTGTTACCGGGCGTGTTTTATGACAATAATAGGATCTATGCGCGCGGTGCTCAAGCGGGTGCGTACTTGATCAATGATGGTGTCAATCAGCTCTCTGCTTACGCGCAGCTCGCAGGGAATTCGTTTGATCCTGATGATGCTAATGGTGCCCTGCAAGGTCTCGATGAGCGCAAACTATCCGCAGAAGCAGGTATAAGCTACCAGCGTCGCACGCCTATCGGTGCGTTTCGTGGTCAGTTTGCGACCGATGTGTTGGACGAAAGTGGCGGTAATACTGGTCGCTTAACTTACCTTGCCAAGATCACGAGAAACAAGCTGACGGTCTATCCAAGCATCGGCTTTGAGTATCATGATGCGGCCTACAATGAATACTACTATGGCGTCAGTGAAGAAGAGTCAGCAGAAACAGGCGTTGCCGCTTATAAATCTAACTCGAGCTTGAATCCGTATGTCAGCGTTAGTGCCAACTACGACTTTAATGATAAATGGGCAGGATTTGCCAATCAAAGCGTGAGCTATGTACCCAATGAGCAATATGATAGCCCAATGGTAGACTCACGTACTGAAGCGTCGACCACGCTTGGTTTGCTTTATAAGTTTTAAGTATTGAAATATTGACACTTTAAAATAAAAAAGCCGAGCATTTTGCTTGGCTTTTTTTATGGTTGATTAGCTATAAGGCTTGATAATGACTGCTTGATTGTTTACAAGATAGTGCTTAATATCATAACAGAAGACTATCTTTAACAACTCTATTAATGAGCTCCACAATACAACAGTTAATAATATAAAATAGATGGAATACAAATGAACTTCGCTGTAGAGACCTTCCTTTTTGACACTCCACTTTATACAAAGATCACTATAGAAGAAGCAGATAAAGCAGAATTTTATAGATTAGTATATACAGATGGAGATAAAGATGTTGATGGTTATAATCCATTTCGTAAAACTCAGACAACCTTTAAGATTACTAGGGTTTTGGCTGTAAATAATAGTTATTTCGTACCAAATGGAGGTTTTTCAGAGCTGCAAATAAGCTGTAAAAGATACGGTGAGGTAATAAGATACTACTGTTCTTATGACTCAGAGAATAAGAAATTGATGAAAATCGGTCAGTTTCCATCAGTAGCAACTATGCACCTACACGAAATTAAGCAGTATAAAAAACTATTGCCTGATGAAAAAATGAAAGAGATTACGCGTGCAATCGGTCTTGCTGCTAATGGTGTTGGAATAGGTTCCTTTGTATATTTAAGACGAGTATTTGAACATTTAATCCAACAAGCTTATCAAGAAGCAATTGAGAATAAATCAATATCAGAAGGTGATTTTCAAAGAGCAAGGATGGATGGGAAAATTGAACTTTTGAAAGCCTATTTGCCAATATTTTTAGTTGATCATAAGGAACTCTACTCCATATTAAGTCTAGGAATACATGAGCTGGATGAAAACACTTGTCTTCAGCATTTCGATACTTTAAGAGTAGGAATTGAAATAATATTAGATGAGCAGCTCGAAGCTTTGAGGAAAAAAGAAAAAATTGATGCCGCTACATCTAAAATAAAGAACTTAAAAAGTACTATTAAGAAATAGACTTCTAAAAGCTATAAACCGTGCCGTGCCTTAGCAATTATTTTAAGCTATAGTATGAACTATTTCTTTTTTGGAGAAAAATCAATGTATTGGGTAGGATATCGAGTTATAGCGTTAGATGGTAGTAACCCAGGCAGTAAATGCTTGCTAGGTCCCTTTAATTCTTATGAGTCAGCTAAAAAAGAAAAAAGCAAGAATAGAGCAAGAGATATGGAACAAACAGCTATATTCAAAGCTGATTCAGAAGAAAAAGCTGAATTACTTTTGAAAACTGAGCAATTTTCTAGACTTTGATACATAAATTTATGAATAACTGTTTCTGCGGAGAACTTTCAATAAAAAAAGACCTTGCCACATTACATGACAAGGTCTTTTTGTTTCTAACTTCTCAGTGGAGCAAATATGATGCTGCTACCAGAAAAACGAGGGCAAATTGTACTTATCGTACATTAAGCGAATCTGACGCCGTAGCAGGTCATTATTTGGTCTACTGCTTACTTAGGATGCACCATATCAGCAGGAGTGACCCACTCATCAAACTGCGCTTCACTCATTAGATCCAGCTCAACGGCAACTTGCTTGAGCGTTTTGTTTTCTTTATACGCGGTCTTAGCGATTTTCGCGGCATTTTCATAACCGACATGACGGTTCAATGCCGTCACTAGCATAAGTGAGTTATGCAGGAAGTCATCGATTTTTTCTTTAACAGGCTCGATACCCACCGCACAGTTGTCATTGAAGCTATTGCACGCATCGCCAAGCAGCTTGATAGATTGCAACAAGTTAAAGGCAATCACTGGTTTGTAGACATTAAGCTCAAAGTTACCTGACGCGCCAGCCATGCTGATAGTCGTATCGTTACCCATGACTTGTGCCACAACCATAGTCATCGCTTCTGACTGGGTTGGGTTCACTTTACCTGGCATGATAGAAGAGCCTGGCTCGTTTTCTGGAATCGTCAACTCACCCAGACCACAACGAGGGCCAGATGCCAACCAACGTACGTCGTTAGCGATTTTGTTTAAGCTGCCCGCTAGTGTTTTTAGTGCGCCTGACGCAAATACTTCTGCATCACGAGCCGCTAATGCTTCAAATTTGTTTGGTGACGTAACGAATGGCAAGCCAGTCAAAGTCGCTAGTTGCTCAGCTGATTTTACCGCATAATCAGGGTGGGCGTTTAGACCAGTACCAACCGCAGTACCGCCTAGTGGCAATTCATATAGACCTTGTAGCGCGTTGTCGATACGAGTCAATGCATGGTCAAGTTGGCTCACATAGCCGCTGAACTCTTGGCCTAGGGTCAATGGCGTGGCGTCTTGCAAATGCGTACGACCGATTTTTACGATGCTATCGAATTCTTTTGCTTTTTTGTCCAAAGTATCGCGCAATGCTTGGACCGCTGGGATCAATAAGCTGTTGATCTGACGAGCAGCAGCCACACGAATCGCCGTTGGGAAACTGTCGTTGGTAGACTGTGCATGGTTGACATGGTCATTTGGGTGAATTGGCGTGTAGCTGCCACGTTCAGAACCAGCGATTTCGTTGGCACGGTTGGCCAATACTTCGTTCATGTTCATGTTTGACTGGGTGCCAGAACCTGTCTGCCATACAACCAATGGGAACTGATCGACCAGACCACCATTGATGATTTCGTCAGCGGCTTGTACGATGAGATCACGCTTGTCGCCTTCGATACGCTCTAGGCTTGCGTTGGTAATTGCAGCGGCTTTTTTGACCAATGCCATCGCTTCAATCATTGGACGCGGCAATGTCTCGCCACCGATTTTGAAGTTTTCGCGGCTACGCTGAGTTTGCGCGCCCCAATAGGCATCAGCGGGAACTTCTACGTTGCCCATGGTGTCTTTTTCGGTACGAGTTGCCTGATTCTGTGTCGACATAACTACCCTCTTTACTGGTTTGTTGTTAAATAACTGAACGATAAAAAGTGCAACAGCTGCTGCACATAAACGGAAATACGATATAAAGTGGCGTTATGATAGCATGACTAGGACGTGTTGAATATTCACAAATAGCCATTGCTGACGTCTAAAAGCACCAGTCACCACCAATCTGATACTTCATTGGATAAGATACCTATGCACTCTAAAATTATGCACTCTGAAACTATGCACCCCGAACCAATACGATCTGAGCCAAATAACTTTGATTCAAATAACCTTGTTCCAAATAATTTGGACTCAAAAAACGCTGAATTATCCGAACCTGTCATCAGCAACCCACCTAGACGACTTTTTACTCGACAACGCCGCCAGTTAACTGATGGCGCACGCAGACAATTTGCTCAGTCTGCGAGCTTATATCTAACCAAGCTACAGCAGCGTTTGCCAAAGCGTGTACGTATTGGCCTATATTATGATGGTTTTAGTGAGCTACCCACTCAGCCAATATTGGACTGGTGTCAACGCTTAGGCTATTTTCCTTACTTACCAGTCGTCGGCTCACTTGGCCGTACTAGCAATGGTAATGATGATAAACAATTGCGCTTTGTGCCTGTCTATCATTCAAAACTGGTCAATGTCCCCACTCGCACTCATCAATTGGGCATGAAGCAAAATCACAGCCGCGCCCTGCTCTGGGCGTCAGAACTAGACGTGATTATTTGTCCACTGGTGGCGGTCGACACAAACGGCAACCGTATGGGCATGGGTGGTGGGTTCTATGATACGACGCTTGGTAACAGCCATCGCTCAGGTGCGAAAAATCCATTAAAAATTGGCTGGTGTTATGACTTTCAAGTGGTTGAACAATTACAACGGCAATCGTGGGATGTGCCATTAGATGGCTTAATCACGCCAAGCGGCATAAGGTGGTTTTGATGAAAGACGATAAACAGTTTGAAAAAGACTCTAGCGCTGCTGATTCCAGTGCAGACAGTGTGGATGAGTATTTGCAGACATTAGGCAATGAGGACTCTAGAGAGATACGTTACTACAGTCAAGAACAGCCTTTTAGCGCTGAGGAGATGACAAGGCTAGTCAATGAAGAGCGTCTAAATAAACTGCTCGCGCAAAGCGATGATTTTTTGAATGGTTTGAATGGTGAGATAAAAGATTTTGATGATGAGTATTAAAAAACATATTAATTAAGCAATAAAGAGAAATAAAAAAAGCGAGCATAGCTTATAGCTATACTCGCCTTTTATCTCAAACCTAAATGTTCAAGCTTTATTAAAGCACCATCGCTGCAATCCAACCAAAGGCCAATAGCGGGATGTTGTAATGGATAAAGGTCGGTATCACGCTGTCCTTGATGTGGTCATGCTGTCCATCGATGTTTAGACCAGAGGTTGGCCCCAATGTCGAATCTGACGCAGGCGAACCTGCATCTCCAAGTGCGCCAGCCGTACCGATAATCGCCACAGTAGCCAACGGCGAGAACCCTAATGAAATACACAGCGGCACATAAATCGCAGCCAAAATAGGAATGGTCGAAAATGAAGAACCGATACCCATAGTCACAATCAAACCAATCAATAGCATAATAAATGCCGCCATCGCTTTATTACCAGCAAACAGTGACGCTGCTCCATCGACCAATGGCTGAATCTGCTCAGTCGCTTTCATTACTTCAGCAAAGCCTTGCGCGGTAATCATAATAAAGCCAATCATCGCCATCAGTTTGATACCGTCATTAAAGACGCCATCAGCATCACGCCACTTCACCACGCCCGTGGCCATGAACACACCGAAGCCAAACATTGAGCCCAGTAGTAGCGAATCAGTATATAGCTGCACCACAAAAGCAGTCACGATAGCAGCCAGTGCAACCAGCGTCTTTAGCTTGCTTTGCGACTGTGCGCCAGCAGCCGTTTTGCTTAATGCATCACCTTCTACTACTGCATCATGCGCTTGCTGATCTAACGCAATCTGCTGATACGCACGTGGCTTACGGTAGCTGATAAATACAGCAACCAGCAAACCAATTAGCATGCCCAACGCAGGAATTGCCATGGCTTGCACCACAGAGATATTGGCAACATCAATACCCGCTTCACCCACGTTTTTTAGCATAATCTGATTGAGATAAATATCACCAAAACCATAAGGAATAAACATATAGGTGGTGACCAGTCCAAACGTAATCAGACAAGCAATTAGGCGTCTATCAATCTGCATGCGATTAAAGGCGAGCAATAATGGCGGCACGAGCAGTGGAATAAAGGCAATATGAATAGGGATTAAGTTTTGGCTAAAGCAGCTCATGGTGATAAGACCTGCAAATAGCATGTACTTAATCATACCGCTGGTACCAGCAGCATCAATACGCCTAATTACCGCCCCTGCCAACGACTGCGGCAAGCCCGAATGAGCAATCGCTACCGCAAACGCCCCTAGCAAGGCATAAGACAGCGCAATCTGTGCGCCATTACGGATACCTTCTTGAAAAGCATTGAGCGTATCAGTAATACCAAGCCCTGCTAGCAGTCCACCTGCCAGCGCCCCGATTAATAAACTGAGCACCACGTGCACTCGCGAAAGTGACAGTCCTAGCATGACAATGACTGCTAGTAGTACTGCATTGATGGCCATGTGTTGCCCCTTGTTCTTTATACTTTGGCCTTATTGAGACCTATAAATATTGAAACCAATGAATATCGCCCTATTGTCTAAAACCTATCAATATAAGAGCCTGCTTTAGACGCGCGCCAGTTTACCTTATTTTGGGTATAAAGCCTACGCATAGAACCAATTAGGCATCAACATAGGTAGCCAAATATCACCTATACATCTAAACCCTCTTCTGTAATTTCTGACTGTCTTTATCCTTCACAGACCAGTCACACTAATGACAACACATCGTTACCCACATTAATTGCATTAATAACTGGACGCTCAGATAACTATTTAACAAAGATAAGCAGACGACTTCACCAATCAGCCTTGCAATTTTGTCTGTGAGCACCATTTATCTAAACATGAACCACGAACTTGACTTTACAAGTCTGGTGAACGAGGAAAGAATATATGAGTGAATATAATATTGATAAAGACAACATCGACATCGACGTATCATCTGCTTTGGCTGATGACAGTGCATTAGATGCAGCCGCTGAAACTATTCAGGACAACGATAGTAAAGACGCTACTGCTGAAAATAACGTTGAAAGCGATACTGAGAACCATGCTGAAGATAACACTGATATCAGCCGTGCAGCTAAAGATGATGGTACAGTTAACTACTTACCACTTTTAGCATTACGTGACGTCGTCGTCTATCCACATATGCAGATTGCATTGTTTGTGGGACGCGCGCCATCGGTGAAAGCGGTTGAGTTGGCACAGGCTGAGTATGGCAACAAAGTACTGGTAGTCGCGCAAAAAGACTCACTGACCGAAGACATTGATCAAGATAACTTGTATCAGTACGGTACGGTGTGTCGCATCGTCAGCACTATGCCACATGACAGCGATGAGAACTGCATCAAGGTATTGATCGAAGGTCAATACCGCGCTCGTGTCGATAACATAGAAGGCCATGATGATTTATTGATGGCGAGATTTGAGCGTGCCGATCTTGACGTCAGCATGGATGAAAGCCAACAGAAAAATACGATTCAAGCATTAACTACATTATTCGAAAGCTATGCAGATGCGCGACTTCGCAATGCACGTGAGCTGACTCGTGTGGCTAAGCGTATCGACGACTTGCTTGAGTTGGTTTATTTCATCTCAACTCGTGTGTCGATGGATCTTGATATCAAGCAGTCTTTCCTAGAAGAAGACGATATCAAAACGCATATCAACACTTTGACTGAATATCTAGTCAAGCAAAGTGCTGAGCAAAACATCGAACAAGATATCCAAGATGCTGTCCGTCAGCAAATGGAAGACAATCAGCGCGAATACTTCTTAAATGAGAAGATGAAAGCCATCAAAAATGAGCTGTCAGATATGAATGACGGTGCGTTCGACGGTGAAGATGATGTGGCTGAGCTAGAGCAGCGTTTAGAAGATGCTGACTTGCCAGAAGATGTGCGCAAGAAAGCGGAACAAGAATTCAAAAAGCTCAAAATGATGCCACCTGCATCAAGTGAATCGTCAGTCGTACGCAACTATATTGAATGGATTTTGGATACGCCGTGGAATGCGACGACCAAAGTATCTATCAATCTAGACAAAGCCAAAACAGTATTAGACGAAGATCATTATGGCTTGCAAGATGTGAAAGACCGCATCTTAGAATATCTCGCCGTGCAATCACGCGTGAAAAAACTTCGTGGCCCGATTTTATGTCTCGTCGGTCCTCCAGGTGTTGGTAAAACCTCACTGGGTGAATCAATTGCCCGTGCCACTGGTCGTAAGTTTGTGCGTATGGCCCTTGGCGGCGTACGTGATGAAGCAGAGATTCGTGGTCATCGCCGTACCTATATCGGTGCGATGCCGGGTAAAATCGTTCAATCACTTGCAAAAGTAGAAGTCAAAAACCCGCTGTTCCTATTGGATGAAATCGATAAGATGGCGCAAGACTTCCGCGGTGATCCAGCATCAGCGTTGCTTGAAGTATTGGACCCATCACAGAACGATACGTTTAACGACCATTATTTAGATATGGACTTAGATTTGTCGCAAGTGATGTTTATCTGTACTGCTAACAGTATGGATATTCCGCCTGCGCTGCTTGACCGTATGGAAGTCATTCGCTTACCTGGTTATACCGAAGAAGAAAAGGTCAATATCGCACAGAAGTACCTCGTGCCAAAAGCGATTAAGCAAAACGGTCTCAAAGAAGGTGAAATTGAGATTGTTGAAGCAGCTTTGCACAGTATCGTGCGTAGCTATACCCGTGAAGCAGGTGTACGTAACCTTGAGCGTGAAGTGAACAAGATCTGCCGTAAAGTGGTTCGCGGTTCGGTTGAAACTCATGGCGCGCGTGCTCCGAAAAAAGCAGAACGTCAGCTAGTGACAGTCGATGACAAAAACATCGATGACTATCTAGGTGTACATCAGTATGACTACGGTCTGGCTGAAGAAGAGCCTGAGATTGGTCGTATTACCGGTCTTGCATGGACTCAGGTCGGCGGTGAGCTATTGACCATCGAAGCGGTCGGCATGAAAGGTAAAGGCGAGCTTAGCTTTACTGGTTCATTAGGCGATGTGATGAAAGAGTCGATTCGCGCAGCCATGAGCGTGGTTCGTGCTCGCGGAGATAGCTTAGGCATTGATTACGAGACGTTTAAAACAACAGACGTTCATGTCCATATGCCAGAAGGTGCCACGCCAAAAGATGGCCCATCTGCTGGTGGTGCACTAACGACCGCGCTCGTCTCTGCATTGACAGGTATCGCTATCCGTCCAGATATTGCGATGACAGGTGAGATTACCTTACGCGGTAAGATCCTACGTATCGGCGGTCTCAAAGAGAAGTTGCTTGCGGCACATCGCGGTGGTATCAAGCACGTCTTAATCCCAGCGACCAATGAGCGTGATCTGGCTGATATTCCTGATAACGTGAAAGAAGGCCTAACCATTCAGCCAGTTGCCACGATTGAGGAAATCTTAAAGGTTGCTTTGGTCAGTATGCCAACACCAATCAAACCTGCAAAAGTGACCGTTGATAAAACCTCTGGTAAAGCACTACACAATTAATTGATTATTCGTTAGCCAATTCTTAAAAAATAAGAGCTGCTCATCACAATGATGGGCGGC
Source organism: Psychrobacter sp. NPDC078929 (assembly GCF_050267985.1). Taxonomy (NCBI): domain Bacteria; kingdom Pseudomonadati; phylum Pseudomonadota; class Gammaproteobacteria; order Moraxellales; family Moraxellaceae; genus Psychrobacter; species Psychrobacter sp. NPDC078929. The sequence goes on from NZ_JBNNFX010000013.1 coordinate 20,862, forward strand.
TTTTTTATGCCTGTTTATTATTTATCTACTTGCAGTTCATAGCTTTCTTAGTAGTTCTCTCACGCATTTAAAGCCATTTAATTTTGAAAAACATTTATCTTAGTTCGTTTTTCAAACCCATACGATACTTACATTTATTAACTGATTGTTGCGCATTTGATGAATAACTATAGAGTTAGCTTGGCTATACTGACTCCGATGTTAACGAATATTGACACCGATTTTATAGAATGATAACGATAGATATTCGTGACTTTAATGAAGATTAAAAATAACAACTCAAACAATTGGAGATAATAATGAATAAGACATTACTTGTAAGTACCCTATTATGCGGTTCAGCGTTAGCAATGACTGGTTGCCAAACCGTAGAAAGTCAAATGCAAACGGGTAATCCTTTAGCACAACCGACATTAAAATCAACCATACAAACAGTAGATGGTGAGAAGAAAGAAGTTGGTCAAGTTTTCTTACGTCCAGTTGATGGTGGCGTCCAAGTTTACGGTAAACTCACTAACCTACAGCCAGGCAGAACTGTCTCATTACATATCCACGAAACAGGTAGCTGTGACGTCATGGGTAAAGCAGCAGGCGGTCACTTCAACCCAGACAACAAGCCACACTCTAATCCAGATGACATGAATGGTCATGCTGGTGACTTGCCAAACTTAACTGCCAATGAAGACGGTGTTGCCACTATTAACTATGTGAACAAGAAAATCGCAGCGACTGAAGCAGGCAAATACAGTGTAAATCGTTTGGCCTTTATCGTACATGCTGGCGTTGATGACTATACCAGTCAGCCTTCAGGTAATGCAGGCGATCGTATTGGTTGTGGTATCATCGTAAAAAACTAATACTGTCCAAACCTATGGACTTAGGCTAAGTCTGCAAACGTCGAAATGGCTTAAAAGAAATATTATAAGCACAAAAAAACCCTCTTAAATTATAAGAGGGTTTTTTATTGGAAGTAACTATTAGGTTTGTTGAAGCCAATACAAGAAAGACAAATGTAAATTGTACCTATAGTACATTAAATGAGTCTGACGCTATAAAAGCACTATATTGGATTTACCTAATAATTACTCCTCTACCCATTCACCTTTACGCCAGTACACACCCCAACGCGTGGCTTTGCCATTTTTCTCAGAGCCGATATACTGCTCTTTTTTCTTACGTGACCAGCGCAAGATGGTTGGGTTACCTTCAGGATCTTCATCTGGCCCTGCAAACAGATACTGGAACTTATCTTCCATCTTGTCTTTAACTTCTCGTAGCTCAGCCAGCTTTGGCGGACGTGTCTCGCGCACTTTTGGAAACTTAGACGCTGCCAAGAACATCCCAGCCGCCCCTTCACGCAAGATGAAGTAATCATCGTGCTTGGTCGACTTTAACTCTGGCAGATGGATTGGATCCATACGTGGCGGCGCTGCTTCGCCTGTCTTTAGTACCTTGCGCGTGTTATCACAGTTTTGACAAGCAAAGTACGGACCAAAGCGACCTGTTTTAAGCTCCATCTGCCCATCGCACTTGTTACAGTCAATAGTTGGTGCATCTGAGCCAGGAACTTCAAACTTGCCTTCTTCTAGGATATAACCATCGCAATCAGGGTTGTTACCGCAAATGTGTAGTTTGAGACCACCATCCACGATGTAACCATTCATCGCCGTGCCACATTTCGGGCAGCGTTTTTTCTCCATCAAATCTTTAACTTCTGCCGCTTCGTCATCACCTTCCGCATCATCTAGATTGGCGAATGCTTCAACTGGCATTAGATTTTTGGTGCCTTTACAACGCTCTTTTGGCGGTAGATTGTAGCCAGTACAGCCTAAGAATACACCTGTTGACCCTGTACGCAATTGCATCGGACGATCACAGATATCACAATGGACATCTGGCACGTCAGTTGGATCGTTTGGACGCATACCATCTTTTTCTTTGGCACGCTCTAGAGTGGTTTTGAACTCGCCATAGAAATTATCAAGCACATCTTTCCAGTCTTGCTCACCTTCTGCCACGTGATCGAGCTTGTCCTCTAACGCGGCGGTAAAGGTATAATCCATTAAGTCTGGGAAGCTAGCTGTCAATCTATCAGTGACGATATCACCCATTTTTTCGGCAAACAGACGCTTGTTTTCAAGCTTCACATAGCCGCGATCTTGAATGGTTGAGATAATGGATGCATAAGTCGATGGACGACCGATACCTTTTTTCTCAAGCTCTTTTACTAGACTGGCTTCAGTATAGCGAGGCGCAGGCTTAGTGAAGTGCTGACTCGGATCTAGCTTATCTAGGTTTAACTTATCGCCTTTTTTGACATCAGGCAGTAAGGTGTCGTCAGTCTTGGCCGGTGGCATCACTCTTGTGAAACCATCAAAAACCATGGTACGACCTCGGGCTTTTAACTCGATATCATCTGCGCCTACAAACAGGTTCACTGATAGATATTTGGCAGGTAACATCTGACACGCTACAAATTGACGCCAGATTAGCTCATATAGACGTATTGCATCACGCTCAACACCTTTGAGCTGTGTTGACTTCATATTGACATTAGAAGGACGAATCGCTTCATGCGCTTCTTGTGCGCCCTGCTTGTTACCATAGAAATTTGGTTTTTCTGGTACATATTTTGCACCATAGCTGTCTTCGATATGACCACGGACAGCAGCAAGCGCGTCGCCTGATAAGAACGTCGAATCAGTACGCATATAAGTAATATGACCCGCTTCGTATAGACGCTGCGCTAAAATCATGGTTTTCTTAACAGAGAATCCTAAGCGCGTGCTGGCAGCCTGTTGCAAGGTCGAAGTAATAAATGGTGCGCTTGGACGTGATTGCGTTGGTTTTTCTTCACGCTCTTTAACGATAAAGTCGCTTACCTTGAGCACCTCTAACACTTTATCGGTCTGCTCTTTATTACCAAGTTTTAAAGTTTTACCGCCTTGTTTGGTCGCCTCTAAACGGATACCGACTTGCTCAGCGTCTTTTTTTCCATTAGCAATGTGCGTATCAGCATGAATCTGCCAGTACTCTTCTGGAATGAATGCGCGAATCTCATGCTCACGCTCGACGACCAAGCGCATGGCAACTGACTGTACACGGCCTGCAGATAGCCCGCGAGCTATTTTTTGCCATAATAATGGCGATACCATAAAGCCGACAACACGGTCCAAGAACCGACGCGCTTGTTGCGCGTTCACGCGGTCAATATCTAATTTCGAAGGCTGCTTAAACGCACTTTGAATAGCTGACTTGGTAATCTCGTTAAAGACCACACGTTGATACTTGCTATCAGGGCCACCGATGACTTCTTTTAGATGCCAAGCAATTGCTTCCCCTTCTCTATCCATATCCGTTGCTAGATAGATTTTGTCAGCGTCTTTGGCTAATGCTTTAAGCTCTTTGATGACTTTGGTTTTGTTTGGCAGTACTTCATAGACTGCCGCCCAATCATGCTCTGGATCTACACCCATGCGGCGTACCAGTGCTTGCTGCGCTTTTTCTTCTTTGGTCAGACTGTCATCTTTTTTAGCGGTCGTGGCTTTCTTTGCACTTTTGCTCGCACTGACCGGCAAATCACGGACGTGACCGATACTTGAGCGTACGATAAAGTCATCACCAAGGTATTTATTAATCGTTTTTGCCTTGGCTGGTGATTCTACAATCACCAAAGACTTACCCTTTGGGCTGTCAGCAGCTGGTGCTGGACTTTTTTTGGTTGTGGTTTTTGCCATGTTTGACGACACCATAATATAAGTAAATTAAAAGTAAGGTTAAATTCAGCAGCACGGCAATTTATGGAAGCTAATACTCATGGTTTGACCATGGTTCAGCTATTTATAGTAATAATCGCTGCTGATAAAAAAGGTTATAAAACAAATAATAACCATAAAATAAAGATATAGTTATAAAGACGTTACACTGCTAAGCGTTAAACTGTCAACTTTAAATAATTTAAATATGACAAACTGCTTGCATATTGCCCTTTAATGGAGACGAAAAAACGCTTTACTAGGTTTATGCTTGTTTTTGCATCTGTAGCGCCCACTTCTCAAGGTTTTCTTTGAGCACTAATAAGTCCGCTTCAATCCGTTTTTGATGGTACGTAGGATTAGATGCTGGACGTACATAAGCAATATCTTCCCAATAAATAATAATGCTATTGGCCTTGGTCAATAGACCTTTAACAAACGGCTCGATACTTACTGGCAGCTCCAACGGCACTTGATCCAAGCTAAAATCAGTCTTTTTGACTACTGGATTATTGCTGATTTGACTAGATCGAATCGCACTGGGAATAGTAAGCGTCTTATCATCTGTACTGGTATCGACAAAACTGCTGTCTGGTCGCCACTGTCCATCAATCACTTGATAACGGGTATGCGGCAGTTTAGTGTCTTCAAATATTAGGCAGTACTGTCCAAGCATACCGCGGCCATACTCATTATCACGACCTTTGATCCAATCAGGGCACGAAACGAGTTTTGGATTGAGCTGTAAACGACGCGCGGTCATACGCAGCTTATCCAAACGCTGATCGATACCGTTCGGTTTGAGCGCCATCATACTCCCTAATACGAATAGTACAATGATAACGCCAATCAATGTTCCCATGATGGTCTGGCCTTTTGACTAAATGAAAAAGATACTAAAAGATATAGCGATAAATATCGCTAATGAACCGTTATTTATAAATAGTACATATAGATTTGCGATTAGCACGATAATAAACAACGATATATAAGGGCTTATAATGAGCACGAACCATTAAAAATCAAGCGTTGTCGTCCAATCGCGGTGCAACAGGTGCTTTTAAAGCATATGAAAATTTAGCAAGTTACGCTATTAAATCAATTGTTTAACGTATATAAACTTACCGAGTACAGTACGCTATAAAAACCAGATACTAAAAGTGGTCAGTTCAAAAAAGTGCTATGATAAACCATAATTTTAAACGCGCGCAGGTTTATTATGAATTATATTATTGAGTCAAACTCATCGGGCGCTTATCACGCTCGCAAGCTGACAAGTAAAGTCATGAGCAAAACAGGCATAAGCATATCGCTACTTGGCGCGGTCGTACTAACATTATCAGGCTGTGCCACGACTCAGAGCCTAACCCCGCAGCAATGTCAAAACAGTAACTGGCAAGAAGTCGGCTACGCTGATGGCTCGCAAGGACGTTCAGGTGCCTACTTCGGTCACTATACCAATAGCTGCGCTAGTATAGGCGGTGCTAGCCCTAACCGTATCCAATGGGAGCAAGGCCGTCAACAAGGTCTCAAAAACTATTGTACTGAATTGAATGCTTATAAGCTCGGTCGCGAAGGCTATGACTGGCAACCTGTTTGTCCGTTAGAAGGTATTGAGAAGTTAGAAGAAGCTTACTCTCAAGGGCGCTACTACTATATTCGCCAACGTGATCTCGACTACTTACGCTCACCTTACCCATTTGGCTACAGACATGCAGGTTTTGGTTACGGCTATCGTCCGTTTGGCTACGGCTGGTAAAAAAAGAAAACCTCACTAACGACTTAATTTGAGGTTTAAGTAGTTAATGAGGTTGGAGAAAATTTTATTATTTTAATTGTTTTTATTATAGCGGTTCTGGTTGTTTTACTGGTTGGGCTATTGGTTTATCTAGCCAGTTTTCTACTATAGGGCTAAACCTATTAGCACTGACTCACAGTGCTTAAACTATTCAATGCTTAAGCTTTTCAGTATTTAACTACTAAACTATTCATTCACAAATGCGATTTTGGTCAGTCCAGCGTTACTTGCCGCTGCTAAGACTTGAGCGACCGTATCGTACTTACCTTCTTTATCTGCACGTAACTGTACCGCTGGATTCTTACCCGTCGCGCCTTGTTGCTGCAAGCGTGTCTCTAATTCTTCCATGCTGATTGGGTCGCTATCCCAGAATATCCCCGCATCTTTATCAATACTGACTTGGATCGCTTCTGGCGGCGTCTCATTAAGCGCGGCACTGGTCTCTGGCAAATCTAAAGGCACCGTCGGATTCAGCACGGTCGCTGTCAATAAAAATATAATCATCAATACCAGCATGATATCGATAAGCGGAATGAGGTTCATCTCATCCATGCTTCGTACGTCATCATCACCCAATTGAAATGCCATAGTTACTCTCAATGCTTTTGGTTATTTTCACACAGCCAAGCCGTTTTTTGACGGTTTTTCGACTTGTCGTTTGAGCCTTTACAGACCTAGCGCTGGCAGATTTAATGCTTGCAAGATCAACACTATCTATAGCTGCTTTGGCACAGAATTACTGTAGTTATTGGTATGCTGAGTCTCGCTCGTCGTTGAACGACTGCTTGGTGCAGCGTGCACTTGTGAGGCGCTAGCAGCATGGCTCGCGGTTACCTTGGTAGTATCCACAAGACCCGTTGATTGCGCCAATAAATCATGCGCTCTATCGTTGGCTTGATACATTATGCGGCGATTGATACGTACTGCAAGGTTATAAAACACCACAGCTGGAATCGCTACTGCAATACCAAGACCTGTCATAATTAGAGCTTCACCGACTGGCCCTGCAACCTGCCCCAATCCTGCCTGACCACTCATACCGATATTGTGCAAGGCATGGAAAATACCCCATACCGTACCAAACAAGCCGATGAACGGTGCAATCGCTGCCGTCGTACCAAGAATCGGCAGACCGCGCTCACTAGCAAAGCGATAGCGACCGATATGCTTGAGCAAAGTCTGCTCAGTCACCAAGCGGCGAGTGGCAGCATCAGTACCAGCCAAGTCAGACTGTTTGGCTTGTAATTGCTGACTCAAATCATCTGCTACATTGGTCGCCAGCTTACGGCTTTGCAATACGCGGACGATACCTGTCACCCAAGAGAGAATAGATAACGCAAGCAACAAAAAGAACAACGTTTTTGTCACCATGTCGCTGATCTGCCAGTATTGCATAAAGTCCATGTCAGACTCCTTAATGTGTAATGCCATTACATGATACTGAGGTAAATATCATGTTTAGTTTTATAATGAAAAATGATTAATAAATACGTTGTTATAAAATGTGAGCTATCAAGGAACCGCGTAACTGATCGGTAGAGTTACATCACCTACCACGGGTACGCCATTCTTAGTAAAGGGTTTGAACTTGCCAGATCGAACTTGACGTCGGGCTTCTTTGTCTAGTAGCGGATTACCTGATGATTGAGCAACTCGCACGTTATCGATGCCGCCTTGTTTGTTGACTCGTAATACTAAGACAACGTTGAGCGTATCACCAGAACGAGCTCTACGTGCGGCGCGCTCAGGGAAACTAAAGTTTGGCGCAGATGCCCAGTTGGCTGAGCTAGCAGTAAAGCTCACAGGCTCATTACTCTGTGCTAAAGCAGCTGCTGCTTCTGCCTCAGCTCTTGCTTGTGCAGCGGCGGCCTCTGCGGCAGCCTTCGCCTGAACGGCAGCTTTGGCATCAGCAACCCTTTTGGCTTCTTGCTCTGCCCTAGCTTGTGCCTCTTGCTCAGACTTTTTGGCTTGTCGCTCTGATTCAGCTTGGGCAGCTGCTTGACGTTGTGCTTCAGCTGCTGAGTTATCAACCTTTGGTTTCGGTAGCGGCTCTTTTGGGGCTACTTTTTGACTGGTATCAGGACGAGGCTTTTCTGACGCTATCACAGGCGTCACTTTCGGCTCTGTATTTTTTACAACAGGCTCTTTTGGTTTTACGGGTGTCTCTGTTGGTTGTTTAACCGGCTCTTTAGGCTTTGGTTCAGGTTGCGGCGCTGGCTGAACTTGCACCTCAGGCTGTACTTCTTTTTTGGCTGTGACTGTTTGTTTTTCTACTTCAGTTGAGACCGTTTTTGCCGGTAATGACACAAACTTTATCTCAAGTGGTGACATCTCTTTTTTTGGCTCAGGTTTGAGTTCAGGCGTTTTTATTGCCACTAGTGCAATTGCGGCAAGCACATGGAGTCCTAGTACTGCAACAATAGCTAGCAATAACGACTTAAGTGGTGGCGCGTCTAAATCCGTTGAACTCATAACAGCCTAATGTTTATTACTCAGAGTAGAATGGCGTAGATAATAATGCAAACGATAATTATTATCAATAATAATTTACAATATTTTCGCTATTTAATACATCTCTGACACGTGACATTGCTTAGTAGCCTTATTTATCAGAACGCTTATTTCTATGAACGTTACCTACTTTTATACCTCACTACTATGAATCTTATCTTTACATCAAATGATACGTTGCGTTTAATATAACAAGTGCTGTTAATAAAAACCATTATCATTTATATTGATAATGAGTCTCAACTACTTTATTATAACCGCTGTATTGTCTACCCATACTATTTTTATAAAAACTATTCGTATAAAAAATTAGTGAGTGGTACTAGGGCGTGTCCTCATTTTAAAAATGGTGATAAAAATGAGATAAATTGCCGTCAAACGAGGAAAATAGTGCAGATAATATCGAGATATTGACCAACTATTTGACGATGTTTGGCAAAATTTAGCTGTTTTTAGCCCATTTAGAGGATACTCGTTTGAATTGAGGACACGCCCTAAGTAGACTATTTATTTTATGCTTTTTATCTCAAGCATCTTTCAGACTTAATATTTTTAGCGTTATTCATTTGCAATTATTTTAGACAATTGCTTAAACATTTTTTGATAAACCGAGTTCATTATGCCGACACCCTTATTATCTAGCAGATCTACCGCCTCTTTTTTCAAACGTCCATTACTGACTGCTGCCATGACAGTGTTATTAGCTACGGTAGTGGCAGGATGTAGCTCGCCTGAATCTAATGATTCTGAGCCAGCAGACGCCAAAACTGAAAACCCAACGGCTGATGAATCACAGAACGTTGCCAGTAATGACGCTGTATCTGCTGAGAAAATCATGGTCAATACCGTAAAAGGTGATGTTGAGCTGGCTATGAACCCATCGCCACTTGTCGTCTATGACATGACGTTGATGCAAGACTTGGCCGCGCTAGATGTGGCGGTCGATGGTATGCCTGGTGGTCTATTACTAAAGAACCTACATTCAGAAACACAGCCTGATCCAAAATCGGTAGGTACTGTATTTGAGCCAGATCTTGAAGCGTTGAATGCAATGCAGCCACAAGCTATTTTGGTTGGTTCACGCATGGCAGAAAAATACGACGAGCTATCAAGTATCGCGCCAACGTTAGACATGAGTATTGATACAGCTAACATTTATGAGTCAAGCAAGCAGCGCCTACATGATCTAGGTGCACTGTTTGGTAAAAGCGATCAGGCAGCTAAGCTACAACAAAATATCGATGGACTCATCACTGAGACTAAGAGTCTGACAGAAGAGAATAAAGGCACTGGCCTAGTCGTCATGGTCAATGGCAACAAAATGTCAGCCTATGGTGACAAGTCTCGCTATGGTTTTATTCATACCGTATTGGGTGTCCCAATGTCAGATGACAAAATTGCCGATGCGCCTCACGGTCAACCGATATCTTTTGAATACATTCAAAAAGCCAATCCAGATTGGTTATTTGTCATCGACCGTAGTGCCGCGATTGGTGAAGATGGTATTGGTGCCAAGGCCGTGTTAGACAATCCATTGGTTGCTCAAACCAATGCATGGAGCAAACAGCAAGTGGTCTATCTAAGTCCAGACTCTTACTTAGCATTTGGTGGCTACTATCAATGGATGCAGGATCTAACGACAATCAAAGATGCTTTTGCTAGTGCTAAATAACGTTGTTTTCTATGCAAACTATTGTTGCACAAGTAGGTATTATTACCGTTAACCCTGCTCATTTTTAAGCCAGTAGAGATTATGTCGTTATTTTCACACCGTACTCATGCTAGGCTCAAATCCAGTACTGCTACATCAGCGTCAAGCTGGCAAAGCGGTACTGGCAATGCGTTACATCGACGTACTGTCATACCACCGTGGTTCATCAATATAGCAAGCCTCATTCTTATGGGGCTTTTGGTGTTATTGAGCTTATCTATTGGGGTGGCTGACTTTTCGTGGTCAGGTATCTTGCAAAGCCTGCTGACCCAGAGTGCTAATTCCGATAGCTCGCTGCTATTGGTTAGCCGTATACCGCGTACTATCGCCATTATTTTGACTGGTATTGCGATGGCAGTGGCTGGGATGATTATCCAAGTAGTACTAAAAAACCGCTTTGTAGAGCCATCTATGGTTGGTGCGACTCAGAGTGCTGCACTTGGTTTGCTGGTGGTCAGTTTACTGTTCCCTGCCAGTGCGCTCATTGTAAAAATGGGCGTGGCAACCATCGCTGCTGTCTTTGGCATGATGCTATTTATGCTGCTCATTCACCGTATTCCGCCTACTGATTTTTTGATGATTCCACTGATTGGCATTGTCTTTGGCGGCATTATTGAAGCCGTCACTACCTTCATCGCCTATCAAACCGAATCACTACAAATGCTGAGCGTGTGGCAGTTTGGTGATTTTTCGGGCGTATTGGCAGGGCGCTATGAGCTGTTGTGGCTGACGGGTGGACTGTGTGTGCTGGCTTATATTATTGCTGACAAGCTGACTATCGTCGGTTTGGGTGACAATATCGCCTTGAACTTGGGTATTAGTAAGCGTCAAGTCACTTGGATTGGCGTGGGTATGGTAGCCATGATGAGCGCTGTCGTGGTCGTGACTGTAGGCATGATTCCTTTTATTGGGCTGGTCGTGCCAAACATTGTGAGTCGCCTAATGGGAGATAAGTTACGTCGTAGCTTGCCAGCAGTTGCCCTACTTGGTGCTTCAGCCGTGCTGCTATGCGATATTATCGGGCGCTCTATTCGCTACCCATTTGAAGTGCCTGTCGCCACTATTTTTGGTGTGGTTGGTACGGTGCTGTTTTTATGGCTGTTATTACGTGCGCCAGCTGAGCAGTAGCACCATGTCCACTAACTATGTATTAATTTTCAGTACTCACTTACCGTCGTTCATTTTTTGCCTTATTAGATAAGCTTGGCACCATAGGATTTTTGTATGTTCTCATCAACTAAGCTTACTTCTACCAAGACTGGTGCTACCAAAACCAGCACAGCGATAGATAACTCATCTTCAGCAGATGGTCAGTATTCAGCCGCTGCACAAGGACAGTTGGCAAAGCTTTGGACATGGATAGCTGCCCATCCAAAATCTATAGCAGCTATTATTCTAATTATCTCGATGACCTTGTTTATGACACTCAATGTCAATGGCTATTGGGACTTTGCGCTACCATTACGCGGCAAAAAATTGCTGGCACTAATGGTGGTTGGCTATGCGATTGGCGTATCGACATTACTGTTTCAGACGTTGACTCACAATCCAATTCTAACGCCCTCCCTACTCGGGTTTGACTCACTCTACGTTCTGTTACAGAGCTTACTGGTTTTCTTTTTAGGTGCGATTAGTTTTACCAGTCTCGATCCTATTGCCAAGTTCACGTTAGAGATTGTCCTGATGTTTGGGGCATCTTTATTATTATTTAAGTTATTATTTTCTAAAAGCAGTCAGGATCTGACACGGCTAATATTGGTGGGCGTTATCTTTGGCGTGTTGTTTCGCAGCTTATCAGCACTCATTGCACGGTTGATTAACCCTGATGATTTTGTGGTCGTACAGTCTGCCAGCTACGCGCAGTTCAATACGGTCAACCCTCAGCTACTAGGTATCAGCTTATTTATCTGTGCCATCACTGCGATATTTGTGTGGCGCTGGCGTTATCAATGCGATGTGTTGATGCTCGGACAAGCACAAGCCGTCAACCTTGGTATCAACTATCAACGTCTGGCATTTGGTCTATTAACTGTCACCGCTGTACTGGTTGCCACGGCTACCGCTCTGGTCGGTCCAGTGACTTTCTTTGGTCTATTGGTTTGCGCATTGACCAATCGTATCGCGCGACATATGTATCACACTGAGCGGCTGATATTGGTCAGCTTGGTTGCTATGATTTGCTTAGTGCTGGGTCAGACTATCTTTGAGCAAGTGTTAGATATGGCAGGCGTATTATCCGTGGTGATAGAGCTAGCGGGCGGCTTAATGTTCTTGGCATTGATATTTATGTCTCAACGCCGTTCGTTATAACGACTTAGCCGACATTGTTTATTTAGCTGATGCTGTTGATAAAGAAAGCCCTAAGACTTTTTTAAATAAGACTGACTATGATTAAACTAAATAATATCTCTCACCATATTGGTAAACAACAAATCTTGCATGACATTACGTTGTCCCTCCCAACGGCGCAGGTGATTGCTTTGATTGGGCCTAACGGCGCTGGGAAGTCTACGTTGTTTTCTGTCATGGCTCGCTTGCAACCACTACAATCTGGGCAGGTGAGCTTCGCTGTAGATAATGAGGAACGTGACATTGTCAGCTGTCAGGCGCGCACACTGGCCAAAACTGTCGCTATGCTTGGGCAAGACAATCATGTGCAAGGACGTCTGCGCGTACATGAGCTACTGATGTTTGGGCGTTACCCTTATCATCAAGGGCAACCGACCGCTGACGATCAGCAAAAAGTGCAAGAAATCCTCGAGCGCTTTGAGCTTGAGCCACTTGCCGAGCGTTTCTTGTCAACGCTATCGGGTGGACAGCGACAGCGCGTGCTGATCGCTATGATTGTCTGCCAAGATACACCCTATCTATTGCTCGATGAGCCACTAAATAACCTAGACATGTATCATGCTGGTCGGCTGATGCGTGAGCTACGTCAGCTTAGCCACAATCAGCAAAAAACCGTGGTGATCGTCCTGCATGATATCAACCAAGCGGCACAGTTTGCAGATACAGTAGTTACGATGAAAGCAGGAGAAGTGACGGCTGTTGGTTGCCCTGCTGACGTTATTACTAAAGAGACGATGAAAGATTTATATAACGTCGATGTCACTGTCCTAAGTCATCAGGGTCGTCCAGTGATTGTTGATACGGTTTAAGTACAGCATTTTGCAAATAATAAAAGAAATTATAGATGCATAGAGCGCTATTAAATAATCGATGGATAAACTACAAGAACCTATCTCTATTAATTTTAGTGATTAGCCTTTGCCTGTTTATTTATTATGCTCTAAATAAGGAGATATCAAATACCTTTTTTTGGTTAGGAATGACCTTATATGGTCTAAGATTAGTGGTTATTCCTATGGATTTTACTCAAGACATTTCTTCAGTAGATTACACAAAGAACTATGATGAAAATAGTAGTTGGCATAGATGGGTCATGATAGGTGAGACGTTTGCTTTCTTCATTTTTACTGTCTCAATAGCATACACAATATTTTTGCAATTAAATTTATAACTAGGGCATGCTTTTGAGTCAACAGATAACTATCTAAATAAAAACATACCCTAGAAATATCACTATATTACCTACCCTTTTGCGATGCTTTAAGTCGTTGCTGTCGACCTTTCCACCACAGATAGACGCCCGTAACTGACAACACTGTCACAGCCAAACCTATCAATGCTAAAAATATTTGATACAGCAAATGGCCAATACCTTGACTGATATGCCCCATATGTAAGGTCGATAGCCATTGATCGGCTTTGCTGCCAAATGATGAACTTTGATAGCCAAAATTTACACGCTCGATGCTACCAGTCCTTGCATTGACGGTAATAGACGAAGCGCCGCCTTTTTTACCGATATCTCTATCTGTTTTAAAACGCAGCTGCCATTGACCTTCATCCTCTACCCAGCGTACGCCCAATAGCTGTTGTACTGTCATGCCCTTACTTTTGGCAGCGATGTCTGCTTGCTCACTTAAATAAGCAATGCTATTGGCTTTGTTGACCACATCAACAGCCTCGACATCGACAGCCTTATTGTTTACAGCCTTAACCCTAGTCGCTGTTTCTGCACCAGACGCCTGCTCCGCTCTTTCTAATGGTTTTCTTGAGTTCTCTGGTCTTTCACCTCTTCCTTCAAGCCCTACGACAGCGTGCATCACAGGTTGATAGACCTCTCTTAGGTTAAAACCAACACTCGACCACGCGATGACAAATAAGATTCCCCAAAGCCACAACCCAAAAGCATGATGCAAATCATAGTTAAGCTTAAAGGTATTGGTTTTGCGGCGAATTTTCCACGCTGGTAACCAACGCTTGAGAAAGGATGCGCGTTTTTTAGAAGAAGGTTTTTTTTGTGCGTTTTTCTTTTTAACTGCCCTCGGAAATGTTAAATAAAAACCGATAAAACAATTAATGGTCCAAACGACAGACACGATACCTAATACCCATTTGCCGATATCGCCAAGCAATAAATCGCGGTGCAACCAAAAAACTTTCCACATGGTGTTGTGCCATGCCCACTCATCTCTATCACGAGTACCAATAATATCGCCAGTATAAGGGTGGACATAAACTTGTTGAAACGTTGCTTTTGGTTGGTTTTGGGCGGCTTTGCCTCGGGCTCTATCTACCGAAAATACGGCCGATCTCTCTGTCGCTATCGAGGTTGGCATGCTAGAAAAAGTATATTGAGGATATGCGCTAATGACCTTGTTATGAAGCTCTGCAATAGGCAGATGTGATGCGTTTTGTTTCTCGACCTGGGCCAGTTTATGGTTGAAGATATCATCTAGCTCGTCATGAAATGCCAATAATGTGCCAGTAATACCAGTAATAATTAAAAAAGCTGCCATGGCAAGCCCAGTATAACGGTGAATCCAAAGACAGCTATAGCGAAAATTAAATGACATAAATAAATCTGCTGTTATATTGTGATAGTAAGTTATTGAATTATTAAAAATATTTACGGGGGCATGGGCTTATTTTGAAAATAAGACCCTGCCCTAACAACACAAAAGGTCTAAGCAAATAGCTCAGACCTTTTTCTAACCTAACAAACTCTGTGTCTACCTCCTAAAAATCAACACTCACATCAAACACATAAGTACGGCCAGGCTCATTAAAAGTACGTGCACCAGCATTCGTAGCGGTACCCTCACGATAAACACCCGTATCAAATAAGTTTTTGACACCAGCACCAACCGTAATCGCGTTTGTCAAATCATAGCGAGTGCTCACGTTAGCAATGGCATACGGCTCGCGATCAAGCAACGGGTCATCACTATCATCTCCCGTCGTCGCTGAAATCGTTGGGGCTTCAATCGTGCCATAGTAGCTCACATCAAAACCAGCATTCCACTGAGGCGTGATATCCCAATCGACACCCGTGTTTACAGTGAACTTAGGAATGAGCGATAATGGCTCGCCATTGTCTTTACGCTCAGAGCGGATGTTACCAGTGATATTAGAAGACCACGAAACATTGTCAGTGACTGGTACTTGTACAAAACCTTCTAAACCTTCGACAATTGCTTCACCTTGATTGTCCCATTGAAAGATAGAACGATTTGTCGCTGGGTCTACCGCCACACGATCCGTACCAGCACCAATGCGGTTATCATAGGCATTATGGTAGTAAGTCAAACCAGCATTTAGCCCAGTGCCATCATCATAAGTAAAGGTGATCTCTTTATTCCAAGATGTCTCATTTTCTAGGTCAGGGTTACCTAATACATGACAACCTCTTTCATCAGCAGGTACCCAAGATGGACAACCATTGCCACCAGTATAGTAAATATAGTTTGGATCAAGCTGATATAACGATGGGGCTTTAAACGCACGACTGACGCCGCCTTTTACTGACCAATCAGGGCTGAAATGCCAAGTAGTATTGATACTAGGCGACCAATTACTACCAGCCTCGCTATGATAGTCGAAGCGTAGACCTGGAGTCACATACCAGTCAGGTGTGATCTCGTAGTTATCTTCTAAATAAGCACCAATAAGATAAGCATCTGAAGTTGGATCACGCTGTTCAGGATCGGTCTCTACGTCACCAAAATCAAAACCATCTGCAAATGCCAAATCAGATACCACAGGGTTATCTAGCTTTTCGCCGCGAAACTCTGCGCCAGCAGTCAAGGTATGACGATCAAAGTAAATATCCCATTCTGATTTGGCATTCAGAGTATCGTAAGTCGCCTCTGTCCACTCAAAATCTTCGCCTTCGTCAGGTATTTGAATTTGACCTTCACCACCACCCGCACTACCTTCACCCAAACGCTCATTAACTGTCCGAGTATACTCAATGAAACTGTTACTACTAGCGTCATCATACTCACCGCGATGTGTGATCGCCGCGCCATAGCGTTGCATTTTGCTCGTTGTTTCACCTTCTAACTCATCTAACAAATTTTGGTTCACGGTTTGGAACAATGAATCACCCGCCCAGCGGTTTTCTTGACGGCTATAATTCACTTCAAAACCGACCGTATTCATCGCATCCATCGCGTATTCAAACAATTGGCGCACATCGATATTTTCGACACCTTCAGTACCTGCCGCTACCGAGGCAGCCGGACCACTGCGCCCGTCAACAATCTGTGCATCTTTGGCATTGATATAAGGATCATCGCCTTCACTATCGTGATAACCAAGAGTGGTACGCGAGGACAGTTTATCCGTCAATGCACCTGCCATATTGATATTGGTACGCCAGCTACTGCCTTCTAAATCGCTCTCTGGTGCCTCATAGTGACCACTGATAGAAAACTCTGGCTCAGTCGGACTCTTAGTAATGATATTTACCACACCGCCCATACTACCAGAGCCATAACGGGCTGCTGCTGGACCACGCAATACTTCGATGCTTTCGATAGCGCCTGGTGGTACCCACTGCGAGTCACCACGCGTGTCTTGCTCACTCCCACGACTAGGTCGTGAGGAATTACGAGAAGTCACAGGACGACCATCGATCAAGATAAGCGTGTTGTTTGGCCCCATACCACGCAAATCGATTTGACGCTGGTTACCACGCTGACCTGACGTTGAAGAACCCGACAAATTCACACCTGGCATCTTACGTACAATCTCTGAAATATCATTAGAAACTGATGCTTTTTCGATGGCCTCTTCACTAATAATAGACAGCCCTGCTGCTTGTTCTAGCTCGTCCCTTGCTGCCCGCACCACAATTGTATCCAATGTAGCTGTAGGCACAGCTTCTTGGTCGGTCGCCCCTTGCACAGCTACCTCATCACCCTCGGCAGCAAAAGCGGTACTACTAAGAATAGAAGTCACAGCGATACTTAGTAAAAGCTTACCAGTCACGACGCGTTGAAGTTTTTTTGGAGAAGTGATGACTGAGAAATCAGAGCAACCTGATTGGTTTGACATAAGTAATATTCCTTGAAGCGCACAATTTCGTTAATACCTGTTTATCTCATCGTCAGTGAATGGTTTTAGCCACTTTTTATGCAATGCTTCGGATGCATTCTCGGTGCAAGTACACATAAATAAACGTCTAAAATTGACATACGATGGTCGGATAGACGTGTCCGTAAATATATGTGTTATAAAAACATGACTAAAATATCGCCAAGAGGCTTAGCTATTGAGAGTAAACGAATAAGGGTATCTACTAAGTAGGGTTAAAAGTTTGATGACGCTGTAACTATCATTAGCTAACGAATTAAATATTTAGCGTAAAAAAGTCTCTATAAATAGAATAGAGCAAAGGGTCATTAACTGTTCTGTAAAGAACGAAACACACTTTAGCAAGATAAATATAAGAATGCAAACATTAATGATAATAATTATCATTAATGTTTGCATTCTTATATTTGGTCCAGTTAACGGTTGAATTAATGCTCAATATATTTATAGAAATGCCTGATAGTTTCAGTTGTATAAGCGCTACCCTGTCAAACCTTGTCGATATTTCCAATATGATAACTCGGCCAGTTAGAAACATTATGTGTCAGATTCAAAAGTTCGACGTTTACTTACTCTATGCCCATATTCACTCACAACTATTTCCTGATAATTTGAAAGATATAAATGAGCTTCGATGATAGCTCGCTGTTGTTTAGAGTATTGGCATAGTGCTCGCATACGATTTAACTCATATGCTATTTATACGGTAGCCTCACCTTCTACCGAACAAGCAACTTAACATCTAATCTTAGATAAATCGCACTCTCAAAAATCTCGTAAAAAAAGCCAGCTCCCGTATAAGACAGCTGACTTTATAAGTACGATTAGACTTAAATTCGATAAGCTAGATTAGAACTGATAAGTTAAAGACGTTTTGATATTACGTCCCATTTCAAAATCAGTATAGGCATCATCGATAGAGTTACGTGACGCATGGCTTGCATAAGTCTCATCAAAGATGTTGTATACACCTAGCGTGGCCTTCAAACCTTCGATTTGAGTTGGCGTGTAAGTCATGAAGATATCGTGCACATCATAGCCTGGTTTTTCGTTGTCATCACCAGCGGTATTCGGTGTCACATCGGCGACATAAGTACTGCGCCAGCCAAGCTCAGTAGTATTGGTTGGAGCGTAACCTAGGTTAACCATGTACTTATCGCCAGACTCAGAGCCACTGCCACTGACAGAAGAGATATTGTAACCTGTATCTTCGCCTTTGCTACGTGCACGAGCATAGCTTAGACCCATGTTGAAGTTATCTGCGCGATAATCGGCTGATAGCTCTACACCTTTGATTTTGAAATCTTCATCATTATTGATGACACCTTGGCAGGCTTCAGGGGCAGCACTTGTACCTAGTTGCCCAGTTGTGCAATTCATGCCAGTTCTACTACCACCTGCACGTACAAACTCAATATAGTTTTCGATATTGGTTTCAAAGTACTTAGCACTTAATTTTAAAGAGTCATCAGCCATAGTCAGACCACGCAGCGTTGTAGCAATACCGACTTCTGCATTGTCACCTTCTTCTGCTTTTAGGTCATTGTTCACATACGTATCAGCGCCATCGGTGTTAAAAATCGTTTGGCTAAGATCTGGACCATTAAATAACTGAGTATAGCTTGCAAATAGCTGGGTGCGCGGTGCAATCTCATAGCTAGCAGCCAATGCGCCAACGACATTGTCATAAGTCTTGCCAGCCGATACATACTCTGGAGACTCATAACGGTCATAACGGACGCCTGGCGTTAAGCTAAGCTTACCCATTTGCCATTGGTCTTCTAGATACACTGAAGTATTGGTTGCCTCATCAGTGCTCGCATTACCAAAGTCACGTGTCATCTCAGATTCTTTTTTGTAATGCTCAACCCCAGCGATTAACTTGTGAACCCCTGGCACACCATTGATAATACTACTATCGATGATACTGGTGTTTTGTACTTTTGCACCTGTGGTTTTGACTTCTGCATCAAACTCAAACCCAGGTTCGCCATCAGAGTTACGCAAAATCTGCGTGCTAGTCTGATATACATTGGCGTCTACATTGACCAACTGGTTGGCAGGACTATATGCGTAGTCAAGCGCATAGGTATCGCGTTTGACTTCCTGCGGGATGATTGGGTTCCAGCCACCAGCAGGAAAATCTGGACGCAATGGGAACTTGCCTTTGTTTTCGGTACGGCTAAAGCTAGCGCCTACATGATGATCACTACCGACATAAGCACCAGCTTTTAATAGGATGTTTTCGCCTTCGCTGTCTTCCGTTTGGATTTTACGGCCTTTACCGTCTTCACCAGCGTCCGCATTGCGTTTGCCATAATAAGCCAGTAAATCAATATTTTCTGTTGGCGCACCATACACAGTAGCTGAAGTTAGCAGTTCATCATTGTTGCTAGCATAACCTGTATGCAGCTTAGCACCTACCTTTTGACCTGGCTTGAGTAAATCTGCCGCGTCGACTGTCTCAAAAGCAACCGCACCGCCGATAGCATCATTGCCTAGCGTCACTGAGTTATTGCCCACTGATACTTCTGCTTGTTTTAGCAGATCTGGATCAATAGTGACATCACCCATATGGTAGAACAACGCGCCTTCTTGACGTGCGCCATCAATCGTGACTTTTAGGTTGGTATCATCAAGACCACGTACACGAATACGTTGGTTGACCGATGAGGTACCGCCCACGCTTACCCCTGGCACAACGTCCAGAAAATCGCTCAAATGGCTGGCTTGTGCAGCTGGGGTGTAGTCATCTATGTAGACAGAGTCTTCTTGTACAGCGTCACGTACTGAGCTATTCGCTGTTACAGTGATAGTCTGCAATGTCGTGTTTGGCATATCTGCTGCCGTTGCAGCGCTGGCAGCTTGCGTCCACAGTACAGCGGCGACACCGATAGACAATACTGTCAATTGACTAGATAACTTTACTTCGCGCATAACACATTTACTCACTTTGTTTACTGTCAGAAATTAGAATTTTTAGAATTATTTTTAAAGGCTATCGTCAAACAACCTTTAAAATAGTGCCCACCAGAAGATTAAACACCTTAAAACACTTAACTCATCGTGCGAATAACATGATTAATGTTAATGATAATAATTAGCGTTTAAATAATGAGAGGCATAATAACTAAGTATTAACAATTTGGCAATAATTAATATTATACATTCTCAATTCTAGTGCTTAGTATGCCAAGGAAACACAGCAACGCTTGGTACCAACTATAAATATGCTATCAAATATGACAATGACTACGAGTTGAATCTGTATAAACAAGGCTTAAAAATCATCACTTCTACAGCAGCCTGCTATTAACTCAACTTATCACTTGTATTTCTTGTACTACTGTACTAGAATACTGAAACAAGATGGTTCTCAGCGAAAAATCGCTCAACAAGCGACCTATCTATTTTCTTTGGCTAAGATGACCTATTATGACTACCGATCCTTATCAGAGCTTAGTGAAACATTTGACCAACTGTACTGATAGCGCAGATATCGAAAAGCTGCTCAGTGCCTTGCTGACCGATAAAGAACAGCATGACATCGCCAATCGTATTCGCATTTTTGACTTGCTAGATCGTGGTAACACCCAGCGTGATATCTCTGAGCAGCTAGGGGTTGGTATCGCCACTGTCTCTCGCGGTGCCAAGGCCAAGCAAAGCCATGATGTCAGCGCGTTATTGGCCACTCATAGAGATCACTCTTAACCTCTAACGACCATACTATCTAGCTTTTTACTAACGACTCTTATACTTATTAATCGACACTTATTAATCAACACTTATTAATCAACACATATTTGAACCTTTTCGGACTTTGTTATGACCTCTAGCACTCGCATACAGACCAAGCCTGCTCCTATCGATATCCCGAGCAAACCACAACGTATCAAACTGACGCAAGATATCGATTTTTTTGCATTATTCAAACGTATCGAAAGCGCGTTTGATACCTGCTATTTACTCGAATCATTAGGTGAAGACAGCCATATCTCGCGCCATCATGCGATTGGCTTTGATCCTGTGACAACTATCGCCGCATTAGATCGCAACACGCTTGCGATTACCGATAATAAAACTGCTGAGACAAGCCATTATCAAACCGACAATCCTTATCAGCTACTGCGCAACATAACGCCGCAGCATGTCATCGCTCGTGACCAAAGCGGCGGTCTGGTTGGCTATTTGGGTTATGACTGCGTGAATTTCTTTGAGCCAAGCCTCAATGCAAAAGCTAGCGACGACTTTGAACCATTTAAGTTTGGCGTGTATCTAGATGGATTGACCCTAGATAAGATGACTGGGGAAATTTTCTATTTTTATTACCCAACTGCTCAGCAAGAAAAACGCATCGAGCAAATCAAAGCTCTACTCGATGAGCCAACGCCTAGCTATGAAGCGCCTAAAGTTGAATTTTTAGGTGATGGCATGAGCCAAGAAGAGCATGCCAATGTCGTCATGCAAGTCAAAGAAGACATCATCGCTGGGCGTATTTTTCAGTGCGAGGTAGGCTTTAAGTCTAAGTACCGTATTGCCGGTGACAAGATGCCGATTTATGAAAAGCTACGTGCCGTTAACCCATCACCGCATATGTATTTTATGAAATTTGCGCAGCAATGCATCATTGGTGCCTCGCCTGAGCTGTTATTCCGCTTGCGTCAGGGTGAAATGGAAACCTATCCGCTCGCAGGGACTGCCAAGCGCGGCGCCGATGTGATCGAAGACCGTAAGCTTGCCCGCGCCTTGCTCAACGATGACAAAGAGATTGCCGAGCACAATATGCTAGTCGACTTACATCGTAATGATATTGGCCGTGTGGCACGATTTGGTACGGTAAAAGTACGTAGCCTCATGGACATTAAGCGCTTCTCTCACGTGCAGCATATTTCTTCTGAAATCGTTGGTATCTTGCATCCTAACGAAGATATGTTTAGTGCCCTTGCTAGCAATTTCCCTGCTGGGACGCTATCAGGCGCACCTAAAGTAGAAGCCATTAAAGTCATCAACGAGCTAGAGCCGGATGGTCGCGGTGCTTACGGCGGTGCATTAGGCTCGTTCAATTTCAATGGTGATTGTATCTTTGCCATTCCTATTCGCAGTCTGTTTATCAATGGCGAGTCTGCCTATGCTCAAACTTGCGGCGGTAACGTTTACGACTCAAACCCAGCCGATGAATACTTAGAGATTCAGCGTAAACTGTCGGCGATGAAAGTCGTATTAGACAGCTTTATGCAATCATAATTGAAGCTAAACGTACTGAATAAATTGACCATATTTTACCTAGCACTATTTTTACAAAAGAGTTTATGACCCATGAATGTTTTAATTATCGATAACTACGACTCGTTTACCTTCAATCTCTACCAATACGTGGGTGAGATTTTGCAAACCTTAGACCGTGATGAAGAAGCCAGCGTCATCGTTAAACGCAATAACGAAATTACCTTAGCAGATGTGCAAGCGATGAATCTTGATAGAATCATTATCTCACCTGGCCCAGGCTCTCCCGATGATCCGGCCTACTTTGGTATCTGTGCCGAAGTGATCGAAGTAATGGGTAAAACGAAGCCACTACTGGGTGTGTGCCTCGGCATGCAAGGCATCGCTCATGTGTTCGGCGGTGATGTGGTACGCGCCAGTGTGCCGATGCATGGCAAGGTCTCATCAATTCGCCATGATAATTCAGGTATCTATCAAGGCTTGCCACAAGAGCTTGAGATCATGCGCTATCACTCACTGGTGGTAAAAGCCGACACCATCCCAAGCTGTCTTACGATTACCTCAGTAGTCGCTAATGAGAGCCGTGCTGACTTAAGCTTTGCTGAATCAGCGCTGACAGGGGATGAGATTATGGGACTGGCGCATAAAGAGTACCCAATTCAAGGCGTACAGTTTCATCCTGAGTCGTTTGCCACTGAAGGCGCTAAGCGATTGCTAAGTAATTTTTTATTGCAGGTGTAAGCACTACTATCCAGCCACGCCTTCTATTTTAAATGACAGTCGATTAAATTTAGACCACGACCTAGTAGCCACTTATTATCTTTTAGTGATAGACTCAAAAGAATAAACAAAAGACAGCCTTTAATCAGGTTGTCTTTTCTTATTTCAGTATTGCTTGGAGAGATTGTATCAATAGCAATCTTACAACATCTTGTGTCACTTAGAGCGTAAGAAGAAAACAGTATGGCAAACATCGACAACGGAATGACGACCCACTCGCATCAATCATGGCTAGGCACCATTCAAATCATCACGGCTGCTATTTGCTGGGGTACATTGGGTATATTCTCGACTTACCTAAACCAAATTGGATTTAGTGGTTGGCAAGTAACCATATTACGCATCGTCACGGCAGCCTTTATCATCTTAGCCATGCTACCAACACTGTGGCCCCACCTTATCAAGTTACAGCCAAAACAATGGCTTGGACTGGCGATGCAGTCGTTGATAGGTGTCCTTGGCATGTCGGTCTGCTATTTTTTTGCGGTCAGTTATGTCGGTGCTGGCCCTGCCGTTGCCTTACTCTATACCGCGCCCGTATTTAGTTTATTGTTCTCAAAATTCTTACTGAGTGAGTCCATCACTCGGAAATCAGTGTTGCTAGCACTAATGGCAGTATTTGGTGTTGGATTGACGATGTTAGGTGAACAAGCAAAAGTTAACTGGGGTATTTTACTCGGTCTATCAGCCGGGATGTGTTATTCGTTATATGGTGTATTGGGCAAGCGCGCGATGCATTATGCTCACCCTGCCCCTTTGGTATTTTTCACTTCCATTATCATTAGTGCTGGCGTACTACTGCTCTTGCCTGAGACCTATAACACTTATGATCAGCTATTAGATCTCCCCTTAATGACTTGGGGCTATGTTTTAGGATTGTCATTATTGGGAACCGTCGTGCCATTTGGGCTATATATGAAGGCATTGGAGAAGCTGCCCGCCACTCGTGCATCGGTATTTACGATTTTTGAGCCATTGACTGCGATTGCGCTCGCGATGCTGTTACTACATCAATCTTTGTCTTGGATTCAGTATTTGGGTGTGGCGCTTATCTTACTGGCGGCTTTGTTGAATGCTGTATTAAATGGTACCGCCACTCGTGTACCTCGCTGGTTAAAACAACGACAAAAAGTATAGTTTACTGTCTACTCATTTGAGATATATCCTATTTATTTCGACAAAAAAAGCCCCAACCATAGCATCATGATTGGGGCTTTTTTGTTTGATTACTTACGCAAAAACAAGCGTATTTACTGCTCAATACGTTGCAAAAATGCCTGCGTACGAGGATGCTTTGAGTCCTCAAAGAGCTGTTTGGCACTGCCTTCTTCGACCACATGACCATCCTCAATCAGTACAACATGATCGGCAACGTCACGAGCAAAGTTGATTTCGTGAGTCACTACGACCATCGTCCAACCTTCAGAGGCGAGCTGCTTCATTGTCTCTAGCACATCCTGTACCAACTCTGGATCAAGTGCAGAGGTTGGCTCATCAAACAGTAATAATGACGGCTCAATAGCAAGCGCACGGGCAATACCAATACGCTGCTGCTGACCACCAGATAACTGGAACGGATAGAGATCCGCTTTGTCCGACAGTCCAACTTTCTCTAGTAGTACCAATGCCTGCTCACGGGCTTGCGCTTTGCTTTGCCCCTGTACTACCGTAGGCCCAAGCATCAAGTTTTCAATGGCTGTCTTATGTGGAAACAAGTTATAAGACTGAAATACCATACCTGATTTACGCTGTAAGGCTAGTAGCGTTTTTTTGCTTGGCTTAGTCGCAAAGTCCACGCTCAAGCTATCGTCATCAAAAGCAATCACACCTTGGTCAGGAATCTCTAGCGCATTCAAACAACGCAAAAAGGTGGTTTTACCCGATCCTGAAGGTCCTAATATTACGACCACTTTGCCTTTATTAATGGTCAAGTCGATGCCTTTTAGCACCTGATTGCCACCGAAGGCTTTATGAATATTAGTGACTTTGATCATAAAAATTCCTGTTGTACTAGGGCGTGTCATCAATTAGCCCATTCAATCATTTAGCGGTCTTAAAATGGCTAAATCTTGTCAAATATCGTCAAAAATATTGTGAATATACCTATATTCTCTGCAATTTTTTCCTCATTTGACTACTATTTATCTCATTTTAAGCCTCGCTATCTAAATGATGACACGCCCTAGTCTATATTTGCGAGTGTCTATTGAGCCATAACTTATTTTACTACGTAGCTTATTTTGCTACATAACGGTCTAGCCTAGTTTCAAGCTTGCCTTGGATGAAGGTCAAGAACAGACAAATACCCCAGTAGATAATTGCCGCTTCTGTGTAGACAAGCATAAACTCATAGTTACGAGCTGTGATAATCTGCGCTTGTTTAAATAGTTCAGTGACCAGTACCAGTGAAGCAAGTGAGGTATCTTTTACCAGACTGATAAAGGTATTAGATAACGGCGGCACCGACACTCGAAGCGCCTGCGGTAAAATCACATGACGAAAAGTCTGTAGATACGTCAAACCAACCGTCGAGCCTGCTTCCCACTGTCCTTTTGGTATCGATAAAATCGAAGCACGCACTGTCTCCGATGCATAAGCACCGATGTTCAATGAGAATGCAATAATCGCTGAAGGAAAGGGATCAAGCTTCACCCCAACACTTGGCAGACCATAGAAAATAATAAATAGCTGAACCAGCATCGGTGTACCGCGAATCGCAGACACATAGACGCGAGCGAGCCGATAGATAATTTCATGGAACCAAGTAGCACGCGGAATGATACGAATCAATGCCACTGTCAGTGCAATGGCCATACCAATCGCAAATGAGATCAATGCCAGCGGTATCGAATAATAGATACCGCCCTTGAGCATTGGCCAAAACGACGAGATGACAATCTGCGCTCGATCAGGACTCATAAATGGCAATACTGCCAATAAGTCCGCGAACCATGATGTAGACATTACAGAAGCTGACATGATAGAAACTGACATTATTTTTGTTGACTTATATCAGCACCAAAGAACTGTTCGCTAAGCTTAGTTAGCGTACCTTCAGCCGCCAATTCAGCCATTGCTTCATCTAATTTAGCTACAACTTCATCATCACCTTTGATAAGCACTAGGCCTGAACCACGCAACTCACTAGCAGGTGCTGTCAGTTTAATCTCAAGATCAGAATCTGGGAATTTCTTTAGATAATCCAATACTGCTAGATTGTCATTCATCGTAAAGTCAGCACGGTCTTGCTTCACTAACTGAATCGCTTGCGCCATACCATCGACAGGAACGATCTCTGCGCCATAACGCTCTGCAAGCTCACCGTAGTTACTGCTAAGTGATTGCGCCGTACGTAGGCCTTTTAGACCTTCCCACGAGCTATAACGGTTGTCATCAGTAGGTGCCAATACAACCGCACCTGACCAGCTATAAGCCATTGATTTGTCATACTTTGCTTTACGCTCAGGCGTGGTCAAACTGACTTGGTTAGCCACCATATCAAAGCGTTTTGAATCCAAACCAGCTAGCATCGCATCCCATTGGGTTTCTTTAAACTCAACGTCTACGCCTAATTTATCCGCGACTGCACGCGTTACTTCAACATCATAACCCGTTAGTTTGCCACTCTCATCATGGTACGTGAACGGAGGATAAGTACCCTCTGTACCGACGTTGATAGTGCCGCCGTTGTTGATACGTTGTAGCAAATCAGAACCGCCTGTTGCAGCGCTGTCAGTTGCACTGGTATCGGCTTCGTTGGTAGCAGATTGACCACAAGCGGCAAGGAACATGGTGCTGGCGGCAAGGGCTAAAAGAGTACGACGTTTCATAAGACGTCCTTATAAGAGTGAATGAATAAAGTAAAAACGCATAATGCTAATAAGACACACAGCACTAATAAAATATACGGTGCTAATAAATAGGACAAGCCGACACAGAAGAACAATATAAGCTCCTCTATGATATTCGGCTTTGGTTGCCCGATTTGAGGCTATTTGAGCTATTTTTCAATACTGTTTCTATATTATATTTTAATTTTTAGCGATTGTTCAAATATTCTGGCGAGTTTAATTAACGCTAATTGCTATCTTATTAAATAGCAGCTTATGGATATAGTATCTCACTTTAGACAGAAAAACGTACAAAATCAGTGAGCATACGTAAGCTATAGTCAGTTCAATATAATTTCGATACAAGCAAACCAAGTGCAAGTTATACATTAGTATGCTTAGCGAGGATAACGATGTAGCGGATTTATATAGGCTTGACTATATCTGCTACAATTCGCCTGAGAACTGATAGCGATCACCCGCATGCCACATTTTGACAAAGGTAACGACTTGGCCAGCCGAATAGGTCTGCCGGCGCAACACAAGCGTTGGTGACTGCGGCGCAATTTGCAAAAACTCAGCAATCTCATTTGGCGCTGCCAATGCTCGGATGGTATAGCTACCACTCTCTAGAGGGCTTTTGGCAATTAAGTAATCACTGGTATTGACCACACTAAAATCCTGATCGATAAACTTCGGCACTTTTTTGGCATCGACCCAACGTTCTTCAAACTGTATGGGCTGACCATCGGCAAAGTGAATGATTTTTACTTCATACAGGACAGCTTCATCACTAGCATCTGTCTGAGCAACCGCGTTTACAGACGTAGCCTCTTCATCAATCACAGCCCCTTCACTAATACCAAACTTACGACACAATTCATTATCGAGCATATCAGCTGTAATAACACGCTTACTCACGACCTGTGCCTCATAATCACGATTGGCAGACTTTAAATCCTCAGCGATGTTGCGTACCTCAACAAAGGTATGATTGAACTGTTGCTGCGCGACAAACGTGCCCGACCCTTGTCGACGCTCTAACACCCGCTCCTCGCTCAGCTCTTTTAGCGCACGGTTGACCGTCATTCGTGACACACCAAACTCTTCAGCCAATGCCATTTCTGTCGAAATCGCGTTGCCCGCTTGCCACTTACCAGAATGAATATTGTCTAGTATGGCGTTTTTTATACGTTGATACGCCGGAATCGTCTTTGTCATATCCGCCTTTGACCGTCAGTTTTGCTAATAGGAATGACCACATAATATCACGAGACCACCGTGCAAGCCTTAGTCAAAATGTCTGAGCGTTCAGTATTGACTAGGGGATTGTTCATCTCACTCGGTGTTATCTAAATCGGCTGAGTGAATAACAAAAATAATCAGCTCATGAAAAAAAACCTTGCATGAAAAAAGTATCTTTGATAATTTGTATATACAACTTTACAGCAGTGCTAGAAAATTTGCTTTATCGATTCGATATTTTTATGAATTTAGATGAATACTTAGTAGTAGATAAATACTTAGTAAATGAATATCTAGACTGACTGTAAGACACTTACTCTGATGACTTTATCGCCCTATTCGCTATCACAAGGATATGATCATGACTACTGACAACGGAACCAACAAAGAGACTAAACTGACTCGCCGCGATGAGAGCCGTAATATTGCTGCGCCTACCGGTAGCACGCTACATTGCAAAAGCTGGCTGACCGAAGCCCCTTATCGCATGCTGCAAAACAACCTGCATCCTGATGTAGCAGAAAACCCAAAAAGCCTAGTCGTGTATGGTGGTATCGGACGCGCAGCCCGTAACTGGGAAAGCTACGATCAAATCTTAGAGTCATTAAAAGAATTAGAAGATGATGAGACGTTGCTAGTACAGTCTGGTAAGCCAGTCGGCGTGTTTCAAACACATGAAAACGCACCACGCGTATTGATTGCCAACTCCAACCTTGTACCGCGTTGGGCAACGTGGGAGCACTTCAACGAGCTCGATCGCAAAGACCTGTTTATGTACGGTCAAATGACTGCTGGTAGCTGGATTTATATCGGCACGCAAGGCATCGTCCAAGGTACGTATGAGACTTTTGTGGAAGCGGGTCGTCAGCATTATGACGGTAGCTGGGCGGGTCGTTGGATTTTAACCGCTGGTCTGGGCGGTATGGGCGGCGCGCAGCCACTAGCCGCAACTTTTGCGGGTGCAACGTCATTGAACATCGAATGTCAGCAGTCTAGTATCGATTTCCGTTTGCGCACGGGTTATGTCGACAAGCAAGCAGACGATCTTGACCATGCTTATGAGTTAATCAAACAACATACGGACGCGGGCGAAGCCGTCTCTATTGCTCTACTTGGTAATGCCGCAGATATCTTGCCTGAGATGGTCAAGCGTGCTAATGCTGGCGGTATGAAGCCTGACTTGGTCACCGATCAAACCTCAGCGCATGACTTGATCAATGGCTATCTACCAAGCGGTTGGACAGTAGAGGAATGGAAAGCTGCTCAAGAAGATCCAGAGCAACATGCAGCACTGACCAAAGCCGCTGCTCAGTCTTGTGCCGTACACGTCCAAGCGATTTTAGACTTGCAAGCGATGGACATTCCAGCGACTGATTACGGTAATAATATCCGTCAGGTCGCTTTTGATGAAGGGGTCAAAGATGCCTTTAATTTCCCAGGCTTTGTCCCTGCTTATATTCGTCCGCTATTTTGCCAAGGCAAAGGCCCATTCCGCTGGGTAGCGCTATCAGGTGATCCAGAAGACATCTATAAGACCGATCAAAAAATCAAAGAGCTGTTCCCTGAAAACAAGCATATCCACCGCTGGCTCGATATGGCAAAAGATCGTATTCAGTTCCAAGGCTTGCCTGCTCGCATCTGCTGGTTAGGTCTTGGTGAGCGTGACAAGGCAGGTTTGGCATTTAATGAGATGGTCAAAAACGGTGAGCTAAAAGGCCCAATTGTAATTGGTCGTGATCACCTAGACACAGGTTCTGTCGCCAGTCCAAACCGCGAAACAGAAAGTATGAAAGATGGCTCAGATGCGGTATCTGATTGGGCACTATTAAACGGCATGCTGAACGTAGCAGGCGGTGCCACTTGGGTATCACTGCATCATGGTGGCGGTGTCGGTATGGGCTACTCGCAGCATTCAGGCATGGTCATCGTGGCGGACGGTACAGATGCCGCAGCCAAACGCTTGTCAAGAGTACTGGTCAATGACTGCGGCTCAGGCGTCATGCGTCATGCCGATGCTGGTTATGAGTTGGCGATTAAGACAGCGAAAGATTATGGTTTAAACCTGCCAATGCTCAAATAATTTGCCCTCTGTCCTTATGAGCTTGTAGCTAGGCATAAGGACATAATCGCCTATTTATCAAGGAGGATAATATGATTGAACAAGACACCACCTCTGATCTGCATGATGGCCATGCAACGACATCGTCAAAAAAACTGCTATCAAAGCCTGTGGCACTGATACAGCTGATTGTCTTTAG
Source organism: Psychrobacter sp. NPDC078929 (assembly GCF_050267985.1). Taxonomy (NCBI): domain Bacteria; kingdom Pseudomonadati; phylum Pseudomonadota; class Gammaproteobacteria; order Moraxellales; family Moraxellaceae; genus Psychrobacter; species Psychrobacter sp. NPDC078929. The sequence goes on from NZ_JBNNFX010000013.1 coordinate 51,419, forward strand.
TGCTATCGGTCTAGTGATGTTCTTTGTGCCGTTTACCATTGGTGAAAAAAGCACGATATTGTTCGATCATGGCGCGACCTACTTAGTGACGCAGCAGCATACTTTATCTGTCACGCTATTGTTTTTACTCATGCTCTACGGCGTGAGTAAACCATTTATCGACGGCTCGTGGCATAAGAATATCACTCATATGATTATGACGACTTTCAAGATCATCGGTCTGATGTTGGCAGTGATGTATGTGGCTGACATAGCGCCTACCTTTATGATGGAAAAGGACATGCTGCCGTTTCTGTTTGAAAAACTGGCCTTACCAGTCGGCATGATTATACCGCTTGGGGCACTAATATTGGCCTTCTTGGTTGGCTTTGGCTTATTAGAAATGGTTGGTGTGCTCATGCAGCCGATTATGAAACCTATTTGGAAAACCCCAGGTTCATCAGCGATTGATGCTGTAGCTTCCTTTGTCGGTAGCTACTCCATTGGCTTACTCATCACCAATCGTGTGTACTTGCAAAAGCAATATTCAGCGCGTGAAGCCATTATCATTGCGACCGGGTTTTCGACTGTATCAGCGGCGTTTATGGTTATTGTTGCCAAAACGCTTGATCTGATGGAATTTTGGAATATGTTCTTTTGGTCTACGCTAGTGATTACCTTTATTGTTACTGCGATTACTGCTCGTATTCCGCCTATCAGGCTCTTTGATGATAGCGTTGAACGTCCCGCTTTAGACCATAAAGGTGGTACACGGCTAGCAGCTGCGTTTGATGTAGGTTTATCCACTTCGCGCCGTGCCACTGACCTCAAACAAATCTTGTGGTCTAACTTTCGTGACGGTCTAACGATGGCAGCCGCTATTGTGCCTTCTATCATAGCTGTTGGCTTAACAGGATTACTGTTAGCAAAATATACACCCGTTTTCGATGCCTTGGGCTTGCTTCTCTATCCATTTACATGGCTTGGCGGCTTACCAGAACCGCTCGTCGCTGCCAAAGGCATGTCAGCGGGATTGGCTGAGATGTTCTTGCCAGCATTATTGCTAAGTGAGGCAGATATTCTGACACGCTATGTCGCAGGGGTAATCTCCATCAGCAGTGTGCTGTTCTTCTCGGCCATGATTCCGTGTGTGCTTGCGACCGAGATTCCTGTCTCTGTTGGCAAAATGGTCATCATTTGGTTCGAGCGCGTTGTACTTAGTATTTTATTGGCTGCGGCATTCGGACATCTGGCTATGTATTTCAACTGGATTGGCTAAAAAGCTCAAACTCAATAATAAATATTGCATTGATTAAAATCCTTTTAACAACTTCATTTTAATAAAGATACGAATCAAAAATAATATAACCCATATAGTCGATTCAATTTAAAAGTAGTACAAGGCAACCGAGTGTAGATGTATATGTGATACTTCAAGCGAGGTTAACGCTGTAATACTTTTATAGTGGAATGGCTATGTGACTTACAACACTAGGATTACCCCTATGAACGACATCAAACAACTAACCCTACACCCTCGCCAGCTTAGCTTTGAGATGCTACGTGATATCTACGAGCAGCCTGTCATATTGACACTACCTGAGAGCGCTTATGAGGCGATAGATGCCTCGCACGAAGATGTACGTACCATCATTGCGCGAGATAAAAGCGCTTATGGTATCAATACTGGTTTTGGCTTACTTGCTAAGACACGTATCAGTGATGATCAGCTTGAGCTACTTCAGCGTAACCTAATCGTTTCTCACTCAGTGGGCACGGGTGAAGCTCTCCCTGCAGGCGTCGTACGACTAATTATGGTGATGAAAGTTGCCAGTCTGGCGCAAGGTGTTTCTGGTGTACGCCGCGAAGTGGTAGACAGTTTACTTGGCTTAATCAACAATCAAATCACACCCAATATTCCAGCCAAAGGTTCAGTTGGTGCATCTGGTGACTTAGCGCCATTATCACATATGACGCTGGCGATGATGGGTGAAGGCGATGTGTTTGTTGCTGGCAAAAAAGTACCTGCTGCTGACGCTCTAGCAAAGCATGGACTTGAGCCTATTACTCTTGCAGCCAAAGAAGGCCTTGCACTGATTAACGGTACGCAAGTCTCAACTGCTCTAGCATTACGTGGTTATTTCTTAGCGCGTGATTTACTTGAGACCGCCACTATTGTCGGCTCACTATCAATTGATGCTGCCAAAGGATCAGACTCACCATTTGATGCGCGTATTCACGAAGTACGTGGCCATCATGGTCAAATCGAAATCGCCAAAGCACACCGTCAATTAATCAAAGGTAGCGCTATTCGTGCCTCACATGATGGTGAGCAAGACGATAGAGTGCAAGACCCTTACTGCCTGCGTTGTCAGCCGCAAGTCATGGGTGCCTGTCTTGATATCATCAACCAAGCAGGAAAAACCTTATTAATTGAATCCAATGCAGTAACTGACAATCCACTTATCTTTAATAATGAGGATGGCCCTGTCGCCATATCGGGTGGTAACTTCCATGCTGAGCCAGTCGCTTTTGCCGCGGATATTTTAGCCTTGGCAATCGCTGAGATTGGCTCGATGTCTGAGCGCCGTGTGGCCCTACTGATCGATGCAACTCTATCAGGTGGCTTACCGCCATTCTTAGTGGATAATGCTGGGGTAAACTCAGGCTTCATGATTGCTCATGTAACCGCAGCAGCACTGGCTTCAGAAAACAAATCTATCGCCCATCCTGGTAGCGTCGACAGTATCCCGACCTCGGCTAACCAAGAAGACCATGTATCCATGGCCACCTACTGCGCACGCCGCCTATACGAGATGGCGCAAAACACCGCCACCATCATTGGTATTGAGCTATTAGCTGCTGGTCAAGGCATTGACTTCCATCGTGGACTAGATACGTCAGAGCCGTTGACTGTGGCACATCAAAAACTACGTGAGCAAGTGACTTTCTATGACAAAGATCGCTACCTAGCCCCTGATATCGAAGCGGCCAAGCAGTTAGTATTAGACGGTACGCTTGCTGAACACTGGCAGTCACTACGCAGCGATTGGTACGAGTCTAAATAAATATTAATGTGCGGAGAGCAGCGATGACAACAGCGAGAACAACAGCAACGACGACCACACGCATTAGCCATACACCTGCTGATATGACCCAGTGGACAGGACGTGCAGAGTCATTTGAGAATGCGCGTGCCCGCTATTGGTATCAGCTTGCTCAGCCTTACAAGGATCAAAACATTGGGCTAATTGGCTTTGCCTGTGATCAAGGCGTCAGACGCAATCAAGGCCGCGTGGGTGCTAGAGCTGCACCGTCATTGATTCGTCGAGCTTTTGCTACGCTGCCAGTCATCGCTGATTTGCAACAACGTTTTGATAGTCAATTATCAACCTTATTGGGTGATGCTGGCGACATTCATTGTGATGATAATGATGGCTTTGCCGACAGTATTCTTGAGCAAGCTCAGATCAAATATGCCGATGCAGTGGGCACTATCGTCAAGCAAGGTGGATTACCCATCGGGCTTGGCGGTGGTCATGCCATTGCTTATGGTAGCTTTTTGGGATTATGGCAGGCCTTAGAAAAGGCAAACGATACAACTATCAGCACAAACACAGCGCCTACTATCGGGATTATTAATTTCGATGCCCATCTTGATATTCGTCAGTCTGATGTAGCAACCTCTGGTACACCGTTTCGCCAGATTGCCGAGCATCTTGACGCACACGATCAGCCCTTTCATTATTGCTGTATTGGCGTCAGTCACTTTTCTAATACCGCCGCGCTCTTTGATCGCGCTGAGCAACTGGGCGTACAGGTTATTAGTGATGAAGACTGTCATTATCAACCTTGGGACACAATTGCCGAGCAGGTCAAAAGCTTCATAGATCAGGTTGATATTATTTATCTCACTATTGATATGGACTGTCTCCCCTCTAGTGTCGTTCCGGGTGTCAGTGCGCCTGCTGCTTTTGGTATTGAGCTTGGTTTTGTTGAGCGTATGGTCAAGCTGATTGTGTCATCAGGCAAAGTAAAAATGGCAGATATTGCTGAGATCAACCCGACCTTTGATGTGGATAGTCGTAGCTGCAAAGTCGCTGCTCGACTGCTGGCAACGATTGTAGAACAGCACTTACTTGTCAGCTAGCTCTTACAAAAAAAGGTCTTAACAGGTTACTCGCCTCCCAATTATTAGGAGCATACTATGAATGAATCAGAAAATTTTAAAGAGCAGACGCTCGACAAATCTACTATGACATCGTTTGATCAACTCATTATCAATGCCAATATTGCGACGTTTTCAGCGCACTATGGTTTTAATAATGATAAGAATGAAGACGCTCGTAGTATCCCATATGGTCAGTTAGAGAACGCGGCTATCGGTATTAAAGACGGCAAGATTGCATGGATTGGGGCACAAGAGCAAATCACGACGCATCTGCCACATTATCAAGACAATCAGGTTACAGACGCCGATGGCAAATGGCTAACGCCTGGGCTTATCGATTGTCATACGCACATTGTCTACGGTGGCAACCGCAGCAATGAATTCGAAGCGCGTTTGCAAGGGGCCAGTTACCAAGACATCGCTGCACAAGGCGGCGGTATTGTCGCGACCGTTAGTGCCACCCGCGCCGCCAGTATTGAATCGCTATTTTCCCAAAGTGAAAAACGTCTAGTCGCGCTAATGAAAGAAGGCGTCACCAGCATCGAAATCAAGTCAGGTTATGGTCTCGACTTAGACACTGAGCGCAAAATGCTTACCGTCGCGCGCCAGCTTGGCGAAAAATACGACATCCACGTCAGCACCACGTATCTTGCAGCGCACGCCTTACCACCTGAATATAAGTCTCACTTGCAAGACCGTACCGACGACTATATCGAGCAAGTCTGCGAGTGGCTATCAATCCTGCATGCAGAAGGCTTAGTCGATGCGGTCGATGGCTTTTGTGAAAACATTGCGTTTAGTAGCGATCAGATTAGACGCGTTTTTGAGGTTGCACGCTCCTTAGACCTGCCAGTCAAACTTCATTCTGAGCAATTATCTGATATTGGTGGTAGCGCCTTAGTTGCCGAATACAAAGGGCTATCTAGCGACCATTTAGAACATTTATCAGAAACTGACATAGAGAAAATGGCTGCTAGCAATACGGTTGCGGTGATATTGCCCGGAGCGTTTTATACTTTACGTGATACCAAGCTGCCACCGATTGAGGCACTGCGCAAGCATCACGTCCCTATGGCAATTTCAACTGATTGTAACCCCGGCACCTCACCGTTGACGTCGCTGTTATTGACGATGAATATGGGCTGTACGCTATTTTACTTAACCACTGAAGAGGTTTTGGCAGGAGTTACTGTTCACGCAGCACAAGCATTGGGTCTACCTAATAAAGGAAAAATAGAAGTCGGCTGTGATGCCGATTTAGCGCTATGGAATATCGCTCGTCCTGCTGACTTGGCCTATCAGATGGGGCTAAATCCCATCCAAGGCATCATGGTTCAAGGACAATGGCGCGACACAATATAATCAATCTACCTTTGTTTATCTCAATTAAAAAGCCCCAACCATTCAATGATTGGGGCTTTGCTATTTGTCCATATTAACCAACCACTAAGGCTTGTTTACCACTTATAAGTAAGACTAGTTCAAAATACCAAAAGCGACCAACGCATCAGCCACACGTTTGAAGCCAACCATATTGGCACCAGCCATATAATCGACATAACCATTGTCAGTTTGACCATATTGTTCTGAAGCATTCGCAGCACTGTCGTGGATATCTTTCATAATACCTTTTAAACGCTCATCGACTTGCTCAAAGGTTTGATATTGACGGACAGAGTTTTGCGACATTTCAAGCGCAGATACTGCTACCCCGCCCGCATTAGCAGCTTTACCAGGTGCATAATGAACACGGTGCAAACGGATACAATCAATTGCTTCCGCAGTGAGCGGCATATTAGCGCCTTCCACCACATACTTCACGCCATTTTCGACCAATAATTTGGCATCAGCTTCATTGACTTCATTTTGAGTAGCGCATGGAATCGCAATATCAGCTTCAAACTGCCACGGTTTCTGTTTGGCAAGCCACTCGCCACCATAAACATCAACATACTCTGCTAAAGGCTTGTTTTGCTGCTTTTGTTTTTTGAGCCAATCAATTTTTTCTTGATTGAGACCATTTTCATCATGCAACGTCCCTTGTGAATCAGAGACAGTTATTGCCATACCACCTAGCGCATTCACTTTTTCGGCAGCATGTAATGAGACATTACCTGCTCCTGATATCAGCACCTTTTTGCCTTGAAGCTTATCGTTCTGAGCGATGAGCATATTTTCTAAGAAGTAGACTGCACCGTAGCCAGTCGCCTCTGTACGCATCAAGCTGCCACCAAAGCCCACGCCTTTGCCAGTGATAACCCCTGTTGATTCACGCGTTAAATTCTTATACATCGCAAACATATAGCTAACTTCTCGACCACCGACGCCGATGTCACCAGCAGGCACATCCATGTCTTTGCTCACGTAATGATGTAGCTCACGCATAAAGGCATAGCAAAAACGGCGAATCTCACTGTCCGTTTTACCTTTAGGATCAAAATCTGACCCACCTTTACCGCCACCAATAGGCAAACCAGTTAGGGCATTTTTAAAGATTTGCTCAAAGCCTAAGAACTTTAATACCGACTGATTGACGGTAGGATGGAATCTAAGACCGCCTTTATAAGGGCCCAAAGCATTACAGAACTGCACACGCCAGCCACGATTGACTTGCACGTCGCCTTTATCATCTTCCCAATTGATACGAAAACCAAATACCCGATCAGGCTCTACCAAACGCTCGAATACCTTTAACGTACTATATTCAGGATGCGCATCGTATAAAGGTTGAATCGTAATTGCCACCTCTTTTACTGCTTGAATGAATTCGGGCTGATGGGCATAACGTGCTTCGACTTTTTGGATGGCTTCACTGATGCTCATGTATTTCTTCCTTAGGATAAAACTGGTGATAGTAATTATTTACATCGACGCTACAACATATTGAGTAAACAAAAGGATTATAAACGTTGATGTAAAACTGAAATCGCCCCTATACAAGATTATGTATAGAGACTGATAGGATCAAAAAAGCTGACTCAATTTGTATTTTTATAACGCATTTAGAAGTGTCAACATTTATCCCCTCATGACTGTATATCATTTTTGAGACTTATAAGTCTAGTAAATATCTTCATCATAAGAATCTATAAGCGATTTTTATTAGCTAAATTTCAGCGGCTCCGTTTGATAGCAATGGTGGACATTAATCTATAGTTACAAAGAATACCTCTATTCAAAAAAATACCAAGGATCTTGCTAGGTCTTCAACCGCTCATCGATTAGACATAATAAAAAACCACCATTTTCCTCGAAAAAATAAAGATAAGGGGTAATGATTTGACGACAAAAGGCACAAAAGTCCAAAAAATTTACTTTTAATTGGGCAAATGTATATCAATATTATTAGTAAGGATTTATAATACCTTTCTTTAAACAAGAATATTTTTGACTAACTTCATTAGTTCATAAATAAAAAACCAATCACCAGTACAGAGAAAGCGATATGCGTACAGATTCATTTCAGCAGATATTGGAAGACTTAAACAGTTCATCAGCAGATGTTGAAGCATCTGCGCTAATCTCTAACGATGGTCTTATGATTGCTTCAGCTCTACCAATCGGCGTGGATGAAGATCGCGTGGGTGCTATGTCAGCAGCATTATTATCATTGGGTGATCGTGCAGGACGCGAGTTGGCACGCGGTAGTATCGATCGCATTATGATTCAAGGCGAGAAAGGCTATGTCATCATGACCTCATCAGGCGATGAAGCCGTACTTACCATCATGGCAAAACCCAACGCCAAGCTTGGCTTGATATTCCTAGATATTAAGCGTGCTTCAGAAGCATTGGCAAAGCTCATTTGATTAGCGACTGCTTATCGAACTTATTAGCTTTTTAATCACTATAAACATAGTCGGTTCAATATAATTTGAACGCAAGAAAGCCGAGTGAGAGTACTACAAGTAGTAGACTAAGCAAGGCTGACACCGTGTTCAATTTATAGAGGATTGACGATATAACGATCAACGAAGGAGATGACCATGGGTTCTCCAATCCCTGATGCACACAAACCCGATATGCCTGCTGAGCAAATCACGATGACTTATCATGATGGCACGTCACGGACTGTCTATGATACTGGTATAGAGCGCCCCTACCCAGATGGCAAACTGATTGTCTCGCGTACCAATCTCGACGGTATCATCACTCACGTCAACGACGCCTTTGTCGAAATCAGTGGCTATCATGTAGATGAATTGATTGGCCAACAGCACTATATTTTGCGTCATCCTGATATGCCAAAAGCTGCCTATAAAGACTTATGGAGTACTGCCGAGTCTGGACAAAAGTGGCATGGCTATGTCAAAAACTTATGCAAAGACGGCAGTCATTATTGGGTCTATGCCACTGTGGTGCCTAACGTGCGTCGCGGTGAAACCGTCGGCTACACCTCGGTACGACGCAAACCATCACGCAGCAAAATTGAAGCGGCGATGACTCAATATGCCCAAATGAAACAAGATGAGGAAGGCTAACTCATGACGACACACAATATGTTAATCGCCCCTGATTTTTCGCCTGATCGCTTTGCAGGCTGGCACATGTTCAACACCTTGATTCAAAAACGTGCCAACTTAAACATGCATCTCAATATCCCTGCCTCTCACGCTGAGCAAGAGCAGGTCATTAGTGCCGGTGACATTCAAATCATTTATGCCAACCCTTTTGATGCAGCCACTCTCATCCGCGAGCAAGGCTATCGAGCCATTGCCCGACCTATCGGTAAATCTGACGAGATGATCATTGCAGCCGCTGCCAATAGCACTATCAGCCGTTTGGAAGACATTCAAGCAGGGGCTACTGTCGCGATGGCCGACAACCGAGATGTCAAACTGATTGGCTTGCGCTTGCTAGAAGCCGTCGATATAGAAGCGTCTGATCTCAACTGGGATGTGACCGAGACCTATCAAGCGGCTGCCCGAAAAGTCATTAAAGGTGAAGCCCAAGTCGCGTTCTTTTTGGCAGAGATATTTCATAGCTTCTCACGCTTGACCAAGACTCAGCTATCAGTACTTATCGAAAGTGACTTGGCTGATATCAGTCATGTACTCCTTGTTAAAGAAGACTTTCCCGATGCACAAATCTTCCTAGAGGCCATCCTCAATTTGCACAACGATGACGATGGTAAAGAAGCATTGGCTGAGCTTGGTATGCCTCAAGGGTTTGAGCCAATGAGCGAAGAAGATGCCGAATTTATGATTGATTTGATGCAAACGTTATTGGATTAGTCGCTCAATCATTATATTGATATCAAGCGCTATTTCTCTGGATTACATCATCGCTTGTCGTATGACATCATTATCACTGAAGCAAGCACCGTCGTAATAATAGCGATGACAGGAGAGTATTATTATGTCTGATTCAGACCTGATCAAAGAAAATGAAAGAGTCGCGCACCGAGTATTTCGGTTTTACTCTCGTAAAGTATTTTTGGCACCCAACAACCGTCATTTTCATGAGCAGCGTATCAATGCAGCTTTGTTATTGACCGAGAAAGAACCGCTACAGGGTGCAGTGGCTGACTTTTTTTATGGTTGCTGGTTTGATATTCCATACGATGTAAATAACCTATTTACTCGTATCAAAGATCGTTTGTATCCTCATGTCCAGCAAGGCTTTCGTGATTGTATTGATAAAAAAAGATACATCCAGCGCAATAGTATGTTGGCCACTCGTTGGAGTGTGCTGGTATCCCCTTCTCTCAATGAGCAAAAGCAACGACTACGTATCAGCAGCGACGATGCCCGAGAAATCGCTAAAGACATCACCACTGAGCTGATGCAAGCGCGTGAGGACGAAGACTGGGGTACGATTGAGCAAATCGAAAATGAGTTTTTTGCCCATTGTACTGCGCGCAATGATCGTCTCGCATTTTCGTTGGTATGGTTCCGTTTGGGTAGAAGTGATTGGCAGTTCGATGCGCGCTGGGACAACTGCCAACAACATCTCGATCAAACTATTAGACCTTCTACTACACGATAGATTGTCATTCGTTTATAACCTTAAATATTTTTTATCACCCTTTCATCACTATGGTAGCCGCTATGTCTTCTTACTTAAATGCTGATAAAACCTATCTTACCCTGACGCCAGCTGGTATTTTTGAAGCGTTTTCACAGAACGAACCGACTGATGAGCAGTTGGCATTACAGGATTTGCTGTCTTATGATCAGACACTGCTCGCTGCTGACTGGCTTCAGCGTTATTCTAATGACTGGCTACAGAGTTTTATCGAACAAGGCTGGATTGAAAAACTGTCACTATTTTTACCAGCGCCTAACTTACCATTGGACCAGTTTTTGCCTTATGTCGTGGCGAGCTTATCTGGTAAACGCCGTGCCGCGATCGGCTCTGATGAAGGGTTTTGTTTAGCGCGAGTTGGCTATAGTCAAGAAGAAGCAGACATGCTCAGTGTCGCCGCCGCTGATTTTTCAGGCTTTATGCTCCGCCAAAAGCAACGTGGTTGGGCAGTAGAGAGTCAGGCAATCTCGTTTTTTCAGCAGGTCGACCTACTCATTCCTGAGACCAGCTTTGTATTTTTATGGATAGATAATGCAGGCTACGTCCTTATCATCGATGGCGAACCTCTGACCAACAGTCGTGCCTTTGTCGAGCTGGTATGGGCACTCAAAACCTCTGGATTGAGATTTCTTAACTAAGGAGATCTCTTAACTGACTTAACTCGCTTAATTCATTTCGTTGCATCGTCTGATTTGATGCTCAAGCTCGATCTTTTACGCAAGCATAAGCAGTGCGCTTAGCTAAAATCAAGCGCACTGCTTATGCTCATGCAAATCTTTTTCGTACCATTTTTATCTATATCACTCCCTGATATCAGCCAACTCTACGCAGCAATAACAATACTCTCAAAATTAACAATAACTTGTCAGAATTTAGGCCATACTCTCCTCATACACTTAAGTATTTTCTTGCCACGACTTAAGTTGCCATAAATATCTAACCGTTCAAACATCTATATAGCTTCCAATATTTTAATTATCTTTTCCAACGTCGTACCCTACCGAAATCGGCAACCCCTGCCAAACCTTGCATTCTTGCTTATTTTTTAGGACAGTTTATGACTTCGCTGACCACTGTGCGCGTGCGTTATCAAACAATTGAAATTGGCAATACCGACATTCATGTTTGCACACTACGTGACAATCAACAATTTAGTGACCCTGACGATGAAGCGTTAAATCTGGGCATCTGCTCTGCTTCTTGGCCGATGTTTGGGGTGATATGGCCGTCAAGCTTAGTGCTGGCCAATCATATGCTCGATTATGACATTACAGGTAAACGTATTTTGGAAGTTGGCTGCGGTATGGCTCTCTCTAGTCTGCTACTGAATCATAGACATGCGGACATCACAGCGACTGACTACCATCCAACGGTTGAGTATTTCCTTGATAGAAATACCACGCTGAATAATAATAAAGAGATTAATTTTGAGCGTTTAGATTGGGCAGAGGACAATAGCCACCTTGGTAAGTTTGATATGATTATCGGCAGTGACTTGCTCTATGAAGACCAACACATTGATATATTAGCCGAGTTTATTGACCGCCACGCTATGCCGACTTGCGAGGTCATCGTGGTCGATCCTGGTCGCGGTCGTAAAAACAAGCTAACCAATAAGATGGCTGAGTTTGGCTTTAGCAGTAAGCATGTCAAACCTGAAAATACGACTTATCTAGACTTACCATTTAAAGGGCATATTCTGACGTTTTCGCGTGATAATAGTAGCTAAACAGAGTAAAAGACAACCGTTAATGCAACTAAGTGAGCACAGCATCTTGCCACTGCTGCCGAGTCATTTTGTACAGCACATGCTCAGCGAGCCGATGATTAGGATTAATCATAGGGTGATAGAAGTTTTCTTGTGTATTGGTCATACCAAGGCGCTCCATAACCAATTGTGAGCGCTTATTAATGACTGCTGTAAATGAAACTACTTCCTCAATCCCTAACTCAACAAAGGCAAAATTCAGAGATGCTCGGGCAGCTTCAGTCGCATACCCTAATCCCCAATAGTCATTATCTAAGCGCCAAGCAATCTCGACAGCAGGAGAAAACGGCATATCGGCATTCGCGTTATTTAATCCAACCATACCGATAAAAGCATCTGTCTCTTTTAGACTCACCGCCCAAAAACCCCACCCATTATCATCAATTAGCGACTGGCATTTTTTGGCGATAGTATTACTCATGGAAGTAGTCAATAACTTAGGAAAATATGCCATTACTTTAGGGTTAGCGTTCATCTCAGCGAATGGCGCAAAGTCGCTCGCTTGCCACTGTCTGAGATACAGTCGTTCGGTTTCTATCGTATTTATAATTTTATTCTCTCGCATTTTATTGTTCAGAAGGAATACTGTTAAAAATCAATTAAATTAATCAGGTTAGCTATCAAGCCAGCCTTGTTGTTTGGCAAATGCTAGCTGCTCGGGCGTATCAATATCGTAGCTAAGTTGGTCATTATCGACCTCACCTATTTGATCAGCGGGCAACCCTCTAATGAGGTGACGAAGCCCTTTATCTCCTGTCAACTCTGGCTGCCACTGTATCAGCAGTTTATAGTTAATGGCTAAAGGTAGACCTATAATATCAGCTACCTTTTCATCTCGATTTTGATGTTTTTCTAAACGTCGCCAACTATGATAGCAACTGGCTACTACTGGCTGCTCACCCGCTAGCAAAGCCGTTAAATGTGGCTCATCTAACAATACTTGATCGACTCCCATGATGAGTACTTGATCGATTGAAGTCGATTCAAAAGCAACAATTGTCTCAATACCCAAACGTAAACTATGCGCCATACCAGTATCAGCTTGTGAGTTCACCACTATTTGAACCGTTGGATATTGATTGGCCAACTCTGTCATCGTACTAGCAATCAAACGATGGTTATCAGGAATGACAATGACAATGGCTTGCGGATTGGTCGTTATTGCCAATCGAGTCATATAAGTAACTAATGGCTCGCCATTCTTAACGAGTAGCTGCTTAGGTTGACCGAGACGCTGACTGAGGCCACTTGCTAAGATAAGGATCGCATGATTTTGGCTCTGCTGTTCAGTACTTTCTGTATGTTCAGCACCTTCTGTAAATGCACGCTTACTCATATGCCACTCTGGATAGTATTGGCATCCGTATCACTACTCACCGCTGGGATACTTGAAATATTGTTGTGTGAACCACTTACTGGAGCCTCTTGATTGTGCATGACCGCATTAATCTGTGCCATGATACCAAGCGCAAGTGCCTCAGGGCCATCTCCGCCCAGCTTATAACCAATCGGATAATGCAATTTGCGGATGCCAGCTTCTAACATAGTAGGATTGCTAAGGTTTATGCTAATCTCATTAATTAAACGTTCGGTTCGATAGCGCGGCCCTAACTGTCCTAAGTATTTATAATTGTTTGAATGCTCGAGCAGTACAGCTAGGCGCGCGCGATCTTGACTCAAGCTGTGTGACATCAGGGCGACGGCTGCGTTATTACTGAGCTTAAGCAAAGTCTCACTGTCATCTAAAGATAGCGACATCACAACATCCGCTTGAGGAAACCGCATACGCGTCGCATATTGCGCGCGACTATCTATAACTGTCACATGCCAATCTTGTAGTTTAGCCATGGTCACCAGTGGCATCACGTCATTCCCTGCGCCGCAAATCAATAGACGTAATTGTGGTTGCAGGCGCTGCACAAGCCACTCTGTTGTTACCTTGCCGTTTTCCACCGTCACATATTCGGCATTTTTATCAGACAGCTTATATTCTGCTAATTCTTCTACGGTATTGGCAAGTATGCTTGAAAACGCTGTTTTCCCTAGTGCAGAAACGCTGCCCAAACTGCGGTATTCATCTAAATTAATACGCATCCCAATTCGCAGATTATCACTGCTTTGCGATATAGAATCTTGATACTGATAGTCATTAACACGAATTAAAGTCGCTACAGTAATCGGCTGCTGAGTGCGTCGAACATTACGGATGGTCTCTAGCAATGGCGTTGCTGTCGTTAGTCGCTCAAATAATACATGCACTCGCCCATTACAGCCCAATCCAAAATTTAGCTCATCAAAGTCTGCTTCATCTAAACCGCTATTTGAATCGTCATCTAAACCGTTATCCGATCTATCATATATATCAGACTTAGTTCGCTTCACACCTGCTTGCGCTTGGCCATCGTCAGCATATTGAATGTCATCACCCGTCTGATAAACTTGCACATTGGCACCGTTACGAGTAAGCCAAAAGGCACGTTTGATAATATGCGGCTCCAAGCAACCACCACTAATCATCCCAACTGAGCGACCATCCTCACAGATGAGCATCATCGCGCCAGCACGGCGATATGCTGAGCCTTCAGTACGTACGACCGTTGCCAATACAGCATCAATACCTTGTTGCTTAGCTTTGATTGCCAGCTTAAGAATGTCAGCGACCTGATTCATAACGCCTCTTATTTGGTAGTTATTTTCTTGATAATGACGAAATATACTGCTTATTGAGTTATAAAAACCCGCTCATTAAGCGGGTTCCTGTCGTACATATGGCTCAAAAAATTACTCTGGCATCTCGTAAAGCAATTTATCAAGCGTAATCGGAAAATCATAAACACGTACGCCGACGGCATTGTATACAGCATTAGCAATCGCAGCGGCAGCACCGGCAATAGCCGTCTCACCAATACCTTTGATATGCATCGGGTTGGTATAAGGATCATCCTCTTCGACCAATATCACATCTAACTGTGGTACATCAGCATTGACTGGCACATGATATTCAGCGAGATCATGGTTACATAGGCGACCGTCACCTTTATCGTGGATGACCTCTTCCATCAACGCTGAGCCAATACCGAATACCATGCCACCATAGCATTGCGAAGTCGCTGTTTTATGGTTAAGAATACGACCTGCGGCAAATGCGCCTGTCATGCGTTTTACTCGAATCTCACCAGTAACTTTATGCACAGCTACTTCAGCAAAGTTTGCACCAAAAGAAGACTGACGATACTTTTTACCATTTTTACCTGGCTTTATCTGTCCTTTGGCACTGACTTTTTGCTCCTCGTAGCCTGCGATCACGTCAGCAAGCGCATATGATTCTGTATTGTCAAAATCATATTTTTCTGATGCTGTCTGTTCTTCTAATACATTCTCTGAAAATGAGACTCCGGTCGTTTCAGATATTTTATCAATAGTGCTATCAGCAAACGCTTGACCGTTCTCTTTGGCTGCCTCTATTGTAGTCAGATCATGCTTGCCTACTTGCTTAATTTGACCATTATCTAGCTGAATCGTATCAGGGTATAGACCGACTTTTTCTGCTAGCATCTCACGCAGCTGCTCACAAGCAAGGTATACACCACTACCTGCACTCGCTGCGCCCCAGCTACCACCAGAACCAGATGCAGGCGGCAGGGCACTATCGCCTAACTTCATCTCGATATGGTCAATAGGTAGTCCTAATAAATCTGCAGCTACCTGAGAAAACACTGTATAAGACCCTGTACCAATATCTGTCATATCTGTCTCAATAACCGCTTTGACACCGAGCGCTTTTGACTTATCGATTTGCAAAGTTGCGCGCGCTTCAGAAGACTGTAATTGGTTACCACGGGCAGCCGCCGCCATGCCTGTACCTATCCACCAGTCACCTTCTAATTGACTGGCAGGCTTGGGATTATGCTTATCCCAACCAAACTGTTCAGCGCCCTTCTCCATACAAGCGACTAGCTGACGGGTGGAGAAAGGAACCTCTTCGGTAGGGTCCTCTTCAGGCTCATTACGGCGGCGCAGCTCGATTGGATCAATGTCCAGCTGTGAGGCTAGCTCGTCCATGGCACATTCAACCGCGATCAAACCCACCGCCTCACCCGGCGCACGCATCGAGCCTGATAATACTTGATTCATATCTACCATCTGATAATGTACACGGCGGTTTTCACCACGGTATAGATAATGGGTAGATAATGCCGTCGGCTCAAAAAAAGCTTCTCCTGGCAAATTACTGGTCGTAGTATCATGAATAAATGTGTTGATAATACCTTCTTTATTACAACCAATAGCGATACGCTGACGCGTGTTTGAGCGTCTGACCGTTGCTTCCATCACTTGTGAACGCGTCATAGTGATTAGCACAGGACGACCCAGATCTTTCGCAGCAATCGCCGCTGCAATAGATTCAGGAGCAATACCGAGCTTACTACCGAACCCACCACCCACATAGTGTGCGATCAGTTGTACTTGATCTTTATTTAGGTCCAGAGCATCCATGACTTGCTGTTTGCAAGAAGCGATCATCTGATTGGAAGTATACAGAACGAGCTTATCGCCTTCCCAATGAGCCAACGTTGTATGGGGCTCCATCGGAGAGTTGCTTTGACTTGGGGTATGATAAAAGCGATCAACGGTCACTGCCGCATCAGCTAAGCCTTGGTCTGGATCGCCTTGGACATTATTTTTATCAGAGCCTTTTTCTTCATCTACCGCATGTGCGTTAGAGAGCTCTTGAGTAAAGTTTAATGCCGCTTGGTCAGTCTCATCCTTATAAGTCACTTTCAGCGCTTTAGCGCCTTCTCTTGCCGCCTCAAAAGTCTCAGCAACCACGACAGCAATAGGCTGACCATGATAAAAAATCTCGCTAACCCCTTGCTTGGGTGCTTTAGTTTTTGTCCCTTGTTGAGAGTTACGCAAAAAGTGCTCAGGATCGGTCACGACTTTAATAATATTAGGAATGCCTTTTAGAGAGTCACTATCGATACTCTCAACTTGACCTTTAGCAATGGTCGCGCCTACCAATACACCATAGGCTTGATTGTCCAAGTGTATTTCGGCACTGTATTTCGCTTGACCGCTAACCTTTAGGGAACCATCAACACGGTTGATTGGCTTACCAACTAGCTTGCTTGCCGTTGTGCTAAATAGCGTTTCAACAGGCTCATCCATGGTCAGTTTTTTGGTTGGTTCTGACTGGGTGATTGATTCTAATAGTGTCATGATTATGCTCCCTCGCCCGCTAATGCGCGCTGAATAACTTGTTTTAGTAGGCGACGCGTCAACGGTATCTTAAAGTCGTTCTGACCATTACCTTTGGCATCATGCAATAATAGATCAGCGGCCTGCGTGATAACGTCGCTATTGCCATCGGTATCCGTTAATAGTGCCTCAACCTCTTCATTACGCCATGGCTTGGTACCGATGCCACCGAACGCCAATCGTACTGTCTTTAGGTTGCCATTGTCGTCAGCATCGATGACTGCGGCACAAGATACCAGTGCAAAGGCGTAAGAAGCGCGATCACGCACTTTGTCATAGGTATGCATGCCCTTAATAGGGGCAGGTAATACAACATGAGTAATCAGCTCGCCTGCTTCTAGCACATTTTCGATATGCGGTGTATCTTTTGGTAAACAATAAAAGTCTTTCACATTGATGGTACGAGTAGACCCGTCCGCTTTGACTGTCTCGATAGTGGCATCCAGTAAGCGCATTGCCACTGCCATATCGGATGGGTGCTGAGCAATACATGAATCACTGCTACCTAAGACAGCTAGGGTACGGTTCTCCCCGTTGATAGCAGGACATCCTGTGCCCGGTTCACGTTTATTACAAGCGCTGTCTGTTTGATAAAAATAATAGCAACGAGTACGCTGCAAAAAGTTGCCGCCCGTTGTCGCTCTGTTACGTAGCTGACCAGTCGCTCCTGCCAATATGGCACGAGACAATACCGGATAATTTGCAATGACGTCAGGATGGGCAGCCAAATCACTATTGCTGACCAGCGTACCAATACGTAAACCACCATCGGCAGTCTTTTCCACTTGCTCTAATTCTAAACGAGTGATATCGACCAGTTTGATTGGGGTTTCGATCTCCAATTTCATCAAGTCTAATAAGTTGGTACCACCTGCGATAAAAGACGCATCTTTGGTACTAGCAGATATTGCCGCTTGCTCTGGTGCATCAGCACGACTATATTCAAAGCGTTTCATGAGCGGCCTCCTGTTGTAGCAGTTGCTGTCTTGTTATTCGCTGAGGTCCTACCAAGTTGCGCCTCGCTCGGTGGCGGTGACCAAATACCTGTCACGCTTGAGTTTTGCACTGTGTTGTCTGCTTTTTGAGTACTAGGCTCTTGTGTTTGACTATCTGATACCTGGCTTTCAAGCACTTGTGAAATGGCTTTGATAATATTTGGATAAGCTGAGCAACGGCAGATATTACCGCTCATGCGCTCAGCAATTTCTTGTACAAGGAGACCATCAGGATTTTTTAAGTCGGTGCTAACATGGCTTGGCCAATTTTGCTTCACTTCTTCTATCAATGCGGTCGCTGAACAAATCTGACCTGGCGTACAGTACCCACACTGAAAAGCGTCATTGTCTTTAAACGCTTGCTGCAATGCCGATAATGACTCTGGCATTCCGATGCCTTCAATTGTTGTGATGTCATCACCATCATGCATAACGGCGAGCGTCAGACAAGAATTAACCCGTCGTCCATTGATGAGCATGGTACATGCCCCGCATTGACCGTGGTCGCAGCCTTTTTTGGGTCCAGTAATTTGTAAGTGCTGACGACAGACGTCGAGCAGTGTCGTACGGGCGTCAAGATTTTCAAGCTGATAATCTTGCTTATTGATTGTTAAGGTCAAAGTAGACATGCTGGCTTCTCGCTGGCAGATGAATATAATGGAATGGTGAAATACGCTTCAAAATGACAGCGTCAATAAATTTATTATGACGTATGAAAACAGTTGTTTTGTTTTTACTTTGTAGGGATTCCAGTGTAGTTTCTAATCTGCGAGAGTATCGAAATGTTAGCGCTGCTAATAGGTGGTATATTTTTTATCCTCAGTTTTTAACGTTATTTCAAAGGAAATCCCTAAAAAAAAGCCTCATAAACGGTCAGTTTATGAGGCTCTTAAATAGACTTTTTACGTATAGTATTTAGTAGATATGTCTATTAAACACGTTCTTTGCTTAGCTAATAACTGGCTAGACTTTCGTAATAATGGTTTCTTCATCAAAACGTGATTTTGGCAGCTCAGCGTTAAAGTCATCTTTACTACGATAACCAAGTGATACGACTGCCACAGCGGTGTAGCCTTTACTACGTAAATCAAACTCTTCATCGAGCGTTTTCAAATCCGCCCCTTCCATCGGCACCGCATCAATACCTAAAGTTGCCGCTCCTAGTAGTAGAGCGCCCATATTGAGATACAATTGCTCTATCAACCAATGTGGCTCGTCCTTTTGCTCATAACGACGAATGTCCAAAAACATTTTACGTGTCTGGTGCATTTGTTCTTTAAATTTTGGCTCTGCAAAACGACCATCTGCATCTTCTTTTTCTAAGATGTCATCCAAAAACTCATCATCAGCATAGACACGGCTACAGAATACAATGACGTGCGAGGCACCTTTTACTTTGGCATCGTTGAACTCATACATGCCCTCAGTGCCTTTAGCGATTCGGGCTTTACCAGCTTCATCATCAGCAATGACAAAATGCCAAGGCTGAATATTGGTGCTCGAAGGACTGAGGCGTAAAGTATCCTTTAGACTTTGGAAGTCTTCTGCTGAGATTTTCTTATTGGTATCAAACTCTTTAGTGCTATAGCGCCAGTTCATTGCTTCAGTGATACTTTTCATCTGTGACTCCATTATTGATATTAGTTTTTTATTCTTGCTTAGAATTTTTATTCTTCGATTGCCATTTAACGAAGCCACTTTAAATAAAAAGCTATTTTATGACCATGCCTGCTTGGTTAAGTATTCGTAGGTTTTGTTATGACTGAGTCAGCGTATTGCAAAAACGCCTATCGTCTTCTTAATAATGATTACAATTACGCTACCGAATTGGCGACGCCGACTGCGCAGACTACATTGTAATCACTTAGTCATTCTCTTAGTATGAACTGACTTGATATATGGTAACCAGTTATAGTTGTCTGATAACTAGGTATATCTGCTTGATTCCAACTGATATGTCACTATCTATACATCCCAAACAAAACATACATAATAATACCCGCGAGGAAATATGAGCACATCAGAAAAACCACTCCGAATAGATATCGTCTCAGACGTCGTTTGCCCTTGGTGCGTTATCGGCTATCGTCAATTGGCAGCAGCACTTGAGCAAACCAATACCGCTCACACTATCCACTGGCATCCGTTTGAGCTAAACCCAAATATGCCAAGCGAAGGGCAAAACCTACGTGAGCACATTATCGAGAAGTACGGTTCTACTAAACAAGAATCAGATGCTAGTCGAGTCAGAATGACTGAAGCTGGACAGGAAGTTGGCTTTGAATTTAATTTCAATGATGACACACGCATGCACAACACCTTTAACTTGCATCAGCTGCTACATTTCGCTGATCAGCAAGGCCGCATGCATGAGCTAAAGCAAGCCTTATTTACTGCGCATTTCACCAATAACAGAGATATCTCCGATATCAATGTGCTTGCTGATATTGCAGCAGAGACTGGGCTTGATCGTAGTGAGTCATTGGCAGTGTTAGAAGGTCAATTCTTTGCGAAAGAAGTACGAGCAGAAGAACAGCATTGGCAACAGCAAGGCATCCAAAGTGTACCAGCGATTATCTTTAATGAGCGTCATCTGGTCAGCGGTGCTCAAGGGGTCGAAAACTACATCAGTATTTTAGAGCAATTGGCCAACATGACTGAGTAAACCACCTGACGTTATAAGAATGCCATTCTATAAAAGGATACTTTATGTCTTCTGAACGCTTTCCCTCGATCATTGTGTTCGACGTCAATGAAACATTGCTCGACATCGATACGCTAACGCCTTTATTCACCCGTGTCTTTGGCAAGCAAAGAGTACTGCGAGAATGGTTCGCTCAGCTGGTACTGTACTCGCAAACTATGACGTTGTCCGGCCTCTATACACCTTTTGGCGAGCTCGGGGTTGGTGCTCTGCGAATGGTTGCTGATATCAGACAAGTGACTTTGACAGACGCCGATATCAATGACTTCAAAGAAAGAATGAGCGCGCTACCTGCTCATCCTGATGCAGCGCCCGCCCTTACACGTTTACGCGAGGCAGGGTTCCGACTGGTCACACTCACCAACTCAGCAAGCAGCCCATCTCCTACGCCGTTAGAAAAAGCAGGGCTAAGCCAATTTTTTGAACATCATTTCAGCGTTGAGAGCGTTAGTAAGTTCAAGCCAGCACCTGAGACCTACCAGATGGTAGCTGATACGCTTGCTGTTGACACCTCAGACTTGTGCCTAGTTGCTTGTCACCTTTGGGATACCATCGGTGCTCAAGCGGCAGGCTGCCGAGGTGCTTTTTTGACGCGTCCTTATAATGAGATGTTGAGCGCACCAAATGTACCAGTACCAGATTTGACCGCAGCAGATTTATTGACGCTAGCGGACCAAATCATTAGCCAGCAGAACACCTGATATACCGAGCTAGTAGCCTGTGTTTAGAAATAACATACAAAAAAGCTGCTTCGATATCGAAGCAGCTTTTTTATTATGTAGTCGTCAAGTTAGAAACTTGATTCTTATATCATCATCAGTAGCGACGATTAAAAATTGACGACTGTACGAATACTTTCACCTTTGTGCATCAGGTCAAACGCTTCGTTGACATCTTCTATTGGCATCGTATGCGTGATGAAATCCTGCAATGGGATTTCGCCTGCCAGATAACGCTCGACATAACCTGGTAGTTCTGTACGACCTTTGACACCACCAAATGCTGAGCCTTTCCAGACGCGGCCTGTCACTAACTGGAATGGACGGGTTGAGATTTCTTGACCAGCACCAGCGACACCGATGATGACTGACTCACCCCAGCCTTTGTGACAGCACTCTAGCGCAGAACGCATGACATCGACATTACCGATACATTCAAACGAATAATCAACACCGCCATCGGTTAGCTCAACGATAACTTCCTGAATAGGTTTGTCGTAATCTTTCGGGTTGATGCAATCGGTTGCGCCTAGTTTTTTAGCTAACTCAAACTTGCTTTCATTGATATCGATGACAATGATACGGCTGGCTTTTGCCATCGCCGCACCGATGACTGCGGATAGTCCAATGCCGCCTAGACCAAAGATAGCAACGGTAGCGCCCTCTTCGACTTTAGCCGTATTCATGACCGCACCCATGCCTGTGGTGACACCGCAACCAAGCAAACAAACTTCTTCTAGTGGGGCCTCTTTATTGACTTTGGCTAGAGAAATCTCTGGTAAAACCGTGTACTCAGAAAACGTTGAGCAACCCATATAATGGTAAATAGGCTCACCGTCTTTATAGAAACGTGTGGTGCCATCTGGCATCAAGCCTTTACCTTGCGTCTCGCGTACTGCTGAGCAAAGATTGGTTTTGCCTGAGCGGCACATTTTACAAACGCCGCACTCTGCCGTGTATAACGGAATGACATGATCACCGACCTGAACGCTGGTTACGCCTTCGCCGACTTGCTCAACGATACCGCCGCCTTCATGACCCAAAATCGCTGGGAATACGCCTTCTGGATCTTCACCAGATAAGGTAAAGGCATCAGTGTGGCAGACGCCACTGGCGATGATTTTTACCAATACTTCACCTTTGCGTGGCAGCATGACGTCCACTTCTTCGATAGATAGCGGCTGCTTTGGACCCCACGCGATGGCGGCTTTTGATTTAATAAATTTATCTGACATAAGAATCTCTCTTTTTAATTGATTGTTTTTTATAGGTAATGACATAACAGTTTTACGATAAGTGCAAGCCATTCTAGTCACTTGCTAACGCATTTTATGGCTTCTGGCGTTTACTATATCTATAGTTAAAACAAATAAAGATAGACTGAGCTTATCTTGCCTGCCCTCTATAGGCAAGCATCGATGACAGTAAAACACCATCTGTTTACATTGATACTAACCATTATATTTATTTCTGAGCGGATAACAATATGCTATATTTGCAAATATCTTTTACATATTGGTAATAATCATGCGCTGGGAAGGAATTAGTGAGTTTGTCTATGTCGCAGAATATGAGAGCTTTACACGTGGTGCAAAAGAGTTGGGTATCTCGACTGCACAAGTCAGCCGTCAGATCAGCGCGTTAGAGAAACGCTTAAATATAAAGCTACTATATCGAACCACACGCAAGGTCTCATTAACCGAAGAAGGCCGTGTATTTTATCAGCATTGCCGCAGTGTGCTCGATGGCTTGGATGCCGCTGAGCAAGCCGTAAGTAACTTACAATCAAAGCCTCAAGGCAGAATAAAACTAACAGCGCCCGTTACTTATGGTGAGCAGCAGTTATTACCACTTATCAATGATTTTATGATGCAGTATCACGATATCGAAGTGACTGCCTTTTTGAGTAATCAGAAAATTGATTTGATTGAAGGGGGTTATGATTTGGCCATTCGTATCGGCAAATTGCATGACTCGACGATGATGGCAAAGAAGCTTAGCCTGCGTACTAATTTTGTCTGCGCTGCGCCCTCTTATCTAAAAAAACACGGTATACCACACCAACTGAGTGATTTAAGTCAACATAATTGTCTACTAGGTACTCGTGATTACTGGCACTTTATCGATACTGCTAAGATAAAAGAGAACAGTCATACTCATGGTAAGACGGATAACCAACAAACGAGCGTAGAAAGAAACCTGCGTGTCTCTGGTACGGTGCAATATAACAGCGGCTATAGTCTGGTCGATGCTGCGCTAAAAGGGCTAGGTATCGTACAGCTGCCTGATTATTATGTGCAAAAGTATTTAGCGTCCGGCGAGTTGGTCAGTTTACTTGATGACTATAGAGAGCCCGAAGAAAGCATTTGGGCCATTTATCCACATAACCGTCATTTATCACCAAAGATTAGACTGCTCGTAGATTATTTGGCAGAACATTTGGTTTAACGTTCTGTTAAGACGTATTGCAATCACAAACCTGATTACGCACAATGAATATTCGATGTTGCTCATTATAGTTAGGACTAACCATACTACAGATAACTTATAGGTATCATTATGATTAAAATCGTCTCTATCGCTGCACTAGCAGTGGCCGTTTCCTCTTGTGCCAGTATCGATACGCTGCTAGATAAAACCAAGAGCACTGGTGCTATGACAGACACTACTACCTCTATCAATGCCGAAAAAGGCTTAGTAACTTTACAGAGCAATCACTCCGTCAAAGATACCGCAGACAAGCTGGTCTCAGTTATCGAAAGCAAGGGTATGAAAGTATTTGCACGAGTCGATCATCAGAAAAATGCACAGAGTGCCGACTTATCATTGAGACCAACGCAGGTCGTTATGTTTGGTAACCCTAAAGCAGGTACGCCATTAATGAACTGTGAGCAAACTATTGCCATTGACTTGCCGCAAAAAATCTTAATTAGCGAAGATGCCGATAAAAAAGTATGGCTATCGTATAACGATCCTCAATACTTAAAAACCCGTCATAATATTAAAGGTTGTGACACCGAGATTGCCAATATTTCAAAAGCACTTAACGCGATCAGTACTGCAGCAACGGCAAAATAATGTGCTCAGTATATTTGAATAAATATACATTCGAGTAGATAAGTGAACAGACAATTGAAACATTACTTATTTACTTGAAAAATCCTCATATTAAGAATGACTAGATTGCTCTATCTGGTCATTCAGCTCTACTTTTAATTTCTTTGCACACTCGATAATCTTTTTTCTATCGGCAGGAATAGCACCTTGTGCAATAGCAATTTCACGCATTTGAACCGTGATGTCATAGTGAGGATAGCTGGCGTTACGATGAAATAGTCGCGCATCCACATCAATAAATGCCGCAAAATCATGCAGCTCTTGCAAGCTATCTGCCAACATATGACACCACTTATGGCCTTTGAATTTTATCTGCACAAAATCTACATATATCGCCATATAACCGCCTCTCTACTTATCCACTGGTTCGCTTATCTGTTTTTTAATTAGCTCAAAATACCTTAGTAACTTAATAGTACTATCATCAAAAACCTTTATAACAATGCGCGCACATCTTTTTTAAGTTGTTTGAGTCGTTCTTGATACTCGCTATGACTGCTATCAAATGTACTCAGTCGTCCGTAGCGTAACTGACGGTAGTTTTGTCTAATTTCAATAAGCTTTGTTTGAATAACGATTGGGTCACTACTATCTGTTAGCTGACTCGTAGCAGATTGGGCATTGTCACCCTGACGGCTATCAATAGCCGATGCCAAACGTTCCAGCCAAGCTAGCTGCCCTTCATTATCATTGCGGGCTAATAATTTATCATGTTTGCCGATACGTTTTGAGAGCTTAGCAAGAGGTAAGTCTGCTGGGTGCCAGCGCTTACGGCGGCGATACCAAATGACAAACACTAAGATAGCCATAACGGAAACCGCACTGGTGGCTAACCAAATAATTTGCTGCATGATTGAGCTGATATTGAACCATTTGAGTAGCGAGTCGGCCTGTTTGTCTTGGTTATAGCCGACTACGTCTTTTTGCCAGTAGTAGCTCGCTTGGTCTGATAGTCGGCGTAGCGTTTGTAGCATCTGATACTGCTGATAGCTGATTTGTGCACTGGCACCATTGCCAAATATAGCTGCCCCTTGCTGCTCGGTCATTGTATTCATGCCTTGCTCTACTCGCTCAGGCGCCACAAAGGCTGTCGGATCCACACGTACCCAGCCTTGGCCCTCAAGCCAAACCTCAGTCCATGCATGCGCATCCATTTGCCGCACTTCCCATACGTTACCATTGCGACTTGGCTCACCGCCTTGATAGCCCGCTACTACTCGTGCAGGAATACCAGCGGCGCGTAGCATAAAGGTAAAGCTTGACGAATAATGCTCACAGAACCCTGCTTTAGTTTCAAATAAAAACTCGTCAATCCGATTGGTATTGAGCCGTGGTGGCGACAACGTATAGCGAAACTCTGTCCGATTGATCCATTGCTCAATAGCAGCGATGTAGCGCACAGGGTCTGAACCTGACTGCTCAAATAACTGCTTAGCAAGCGCGCGTGCTTGTGGATTACCTTCATTAGGCAAGGCAAGATTCTCGCGTCTTGATGCCTTTGTCAAAACTGGGTCAATACGCATCGATGCAAACTGCGATACATCATAACGGAGCTGCTGCGTAACAGGCTGATCTTTGGTTAAAGTAAAGTCTGATGTGGTATTGATGTCTGGCTGCTGAGAAAATGGATAATCAAGTCCGAATAACCAATTTTGCTGAGTGGGTTCTAAGATAACCTTGTAATTGACAGGTGCCGCCCTTGATTCATCAGGTACAGTAGCGAAGGCGTGCTGAATCCATGCAGGTGCTTGCAATCTCGACGACCATTGATCCCTTTGATGGGCTGGGCGCCATGTGACACCATCGAAATCACTAAATACCAAACCACGCCAATACAGCTGCTGCTGCGGTGGACGCTCATCTGCAAACTCTACCCGAAAGGCTAGCTCAGTCGACTGTCCTAAATTGGCAAAATCACCAGGGGACATGCTATCAGAGACACCTGTAGTAGCTTGCTGACCTGAGAGCTGTACAGACCACAGCGGTGGCAGTCTCGGAAAAAACAAAAATAGCACCACCAATAATGGCAATGCACCAACCCCTAACACGCCTAATGTACGCAAGCGTCCATCACCGCTAGCATTGCTATCATCATTAAGCGCAATAAATGCTAGCAACACAATGACTGCACCAACGATCACTTCTAAAGTAGTCAGTAAACCTTGGTCCATCAAAAATAATGCCGCAAGCACGAACAATGATAAATTCAAAACCACATAGGCATCACGGCGCTTATACAGTTCCCATAGCTTACTAACTAGGCATAGTACTAAAAACGCCACGCCCATATCCAATCCAAACGCTGTATTGTAGGTCAGCCATAGACCTAATAGCCCCAGCAGAAAGCCTAGCATTTGCATACTTTGATAAATACGCTTTAGGTGCGATAGTTTTTTGAATTTAGCTTTGATATGAGGCAATTGAGCGGCGATACTGACGGCGGCAAATCCTATCAGCCATAATGGTAAATGTGCGGCATGCGGTAACACAACGACGACTTGAGCAATTAATACCCAATAATAAGCTGGCAGTGCAAATAACTTACGATACCATTTAGCGTCATTTCGCTCAGGTCGAATTGAGACTTTTTGACCCAAAGCCAACTGCTCAAAGCTGGCCGTTTTTGTAGCATCGACCGCAGAATACTCTGTGGACAGTGTATCAACATCAGCAGAAGATGAGCGTTTAGAGTTGGTCATGGTACTTTCGCAAGCCTTAGCAAGCATGCTTGCGCAAAGGATTCCCCGTTACCCATCTCCGCAGTAGCAGGAGTATCACTAGGTAAACGCATTTGAAACGGCACGCCTAGCTGACCTAGCGTCAACGCCCCATAAGCCAATTGTGCAAGTTTTTGATCGTGATGTGCAGCTGGCATATCTGCATAATCAAGCGTTTGTTCGTGACCGACCGGATCAGCGAAGTGCTTGGTCAGCATACCTTGTCCCCGCGCCACATGCCCCCAAGAGACTCGGGCCAATGATTCACCCTCGACATAATTATCTAATCGCTCAAAGTCGTCCTGACCCTGTCTATACTGCCCACCTGTTGGTAAATCCTCTAAGCTTGCGATTGCATATTTTACTTGCCAATCAAATACTTCAGGTTTTGGATATACCCACGCTGTACGCGCAAAGTAGACATAAGACCATGCACGCATAATACCTAATGGATAAACTGTTTTTATTTTTAACCGCGGTAGTTCAAGCTGACCACGGTTGTAGGTCTGGACAGGCAGTCGAACGACTTGCTCACCTTGTAATCGCGTGATGAGTATTGAGCTTTGCGTGTTTGTGCCATTTTTGGTTTTCTTATTGGTTATCTGCTCAAATTCAAATAGCAACTGACGCCGTGGTTGGCGACTATCACTATTCAACTGTAGTGTAATCCAAACAGGCAAGCCAGCTTCTGTCATAGTGACTTCTAGCAGACGCACTTGCAGACCAGATATATGAGCAAAAGTAACATGAAAACTAATTAACCAAATACTGACCAGATAAAAGCACAAACCAAGCACCAAATTGTTGCCATAATTGATACCCGCGATAAAGGTAATCCCTAACAATACGGCGAATAGCATCCCTTCACGACTAAAGAAAATATAGACATTACGCAAATTAAGCGTAGCACTATCACTCTTAGGTGCACGCGCGGCAAACCAGCGGCTCAGAGCTGATTTTATTGGTGCGGTTAAGGTCTTTGGTAACAAGCTCATGACTACCCTATTATTACCATCTAAATAACAATGCTGTCAGTATTTGTATCTGACTGACAAACAAACTCACGAATAGAACGATACAGTTGATTCAGGACAATTTGAATACAAGAAAAGCGGGTGAAAATACCGTAAATAGTAAACTGAGTGACTTTGATATTTTTTCTAAGTTATATAGCTTTGACTATGTGTAGAACTACGTTTCACCGATGCAGTTAATCAATACGGTCAAACAGTCTGCCAGCTGCTAAGCAACGACTGACACTTCTGCTAGGATACGTTGGGCGATGGTTTTTGTTGCCTGCCCACCAGTCACATGCGCGGGTACGAAACGCTGACCGAGGCGATGATCAGTGACCGCAGCAAACACCGCTTGGATATCTTCAGGGGTCACTTCCATATATCCCGATACATAGGCATGCGCTTGGGCAGCACGTTGTAGTGACAATACGCCGCGAGGTGATAAACCATGATACTCTTGGCTTGCACGAGTTTTTGCAACCAGTCTTTGCAAATAATCCAATACAGTATCTGCCACATAAACCTGCCTGACACCCTGCTGAGCCAATAGTACAGCTTCAGTATCAAGCACCGTATCCAAATCTTTGAGCAGCTCGCGACGATCTTTACCTTTTAGCAGCTCACGCTCTGCGGCAGGCGATGGATAACCCAATGATAAGCATAATAAAAATCTGTCTAACTGCGACTCTGGGAGCGGATAAACACCTGCTTGTTGCAATGGATTTTGGGTGGCAATGACAAAGAATGGCTGTGGCAAAGGGTAAGTCTGGCCATCTTGCGTGACTTGTCGCTCCTCCATCGCTTCAAGTAGCGCACTCTGCGTTTTGGGACTGGAACGGTTGATTTCATCAGCAAGTAATAACTGAGTAAAGATAGGGCCCGGACGAAACTCAAATTGCTGTTTACTTTGGTCGTAGATGCTCATACCTAAAATATCAGCAGGCAACATATCATTAGTAAATTGCACTCGGCTAAAGCTCAAACCTAACAACTGCGCCAAGCCCTGTGCCAAAGTCGTCTTACCCATACCAGGCAAGTCCTGCAATAATAAATGACCGCCTGCTAAGATACAACTGAGTGCTAGCCTAACTGCTTGCGGCTTGTCCAATACAATCTGATTTAATTGCGCTAACAGCTGTGCAATTTTCTGCTGATTGTGTTGAAAATCAACCGTACTAGGGATGGACTGGCTAAGCGGATTCGCTGTTCTCTGAGAGATGGATAATGATCTATCGTTAGCTGCATGGGTCATAGTAGGTTATTGGCTCATTTTTTAGGTCATAACGATGATAAGTCAGTTCACATCATCTGTAACGGTTGGTGCAGCGGCACGGAGCGTAGATAAATAAGCAATGATATCGGCACGCTCTTTCGCATCTGGCATCGGGTCAGACAGCATTTTAGAATCTGGCATGGCTTTTTGTGCATCTGCAATGTATGGATCGAGTGTCTCTGCATCCCATACCCAACCTGAATCTTCTAGCCCTTTGCTGTAGGTATAGTCTTTTAACTCGGCAGCCGGCGCACCATATATATTCATTAATTGTGGGCCTTTTTTATTCAGACCTGCATTACGTTGATGGCATTGACCGCAAGCATCTTTATAAATTATTGAGCCGTTGTCCGCATCCCCGTCGGTATATAAGGGCAGAATCACAGGAGCGCGGTGGTCAGGTGGTGTTTTCTCACAAGCTGTGAGCAACAGAACAGCAGCCAAAAGGCTGCTCATTTGATATCTACTGATAAGGGACATTTTTAGCAATCTTTGGTTGAGGAATATCATCGCCATAACATAAACGATATGATGTATTGGCCTTTTAACTCGCTACCTTTATCGTGCTACTAGGCTCTTCTAAATAATACCCTTGCAAATAGCGCGCCCCCACACTCCAAGCGACTGACATCGTTGCTGCATCTTCGATATAAGGCATAAGCACATCGACCTTTATGTCATTAGTACGCGTAATAAGAGACTTAACCGTCTCTAGATTTTCTGCTGCACCAATATCTTGGATATAACTGCGCGCCAAGCGTACCATATCAGGCTGGACAAAATTGGCAATTTCAATAGATTTGACGGAAGAGCCAAAATTATTGATGCCTATTTGACAGCTAACATCGTTAAGCGCGGAAAATTGAGATTTTGCGACGGTTAAGTGATCAGAGATATCTATTTCATTGAACTGTAGCGTTAATACACCAGCTGCGCCGCCTACTGCTTTTATCAATTGACTCGCCACTATCGGCAATTTTTTATCGACCAGTGAAGCATTGGTTAATTGTACTAACAGTTTGGCTTCAGGATGAACTTTACGGACGTCATTGATTTTCTTACAGGCATTGATAAGCACCCATCGATCAATCTTTTCTAACAGTTGATGTCTTTTAGCCACTGCCATAAATTGATCAGGGGTTAATACCGTATTGTCAGCATCTGACAGCGGTAACCGTAGATACACTTCAAAGAAGTCGCTACGATCGTTGTTGATGTCGTATATTGGCTGAAATGATAGATCAAAACGGTTATTAGTAATGGCATCCACTAATGACTCAGCAAGTGCATGATCATCGCTATTGGCATGTTCGCTTGGGTCATATATACGGTAAGATCCACCACTGTTAGAAGTCTCTACCATGATTTGGCTGATAGCATCCATGGCGCGTTCTAATATGATGACAGGCTCTACAGGATTTTTTTCAATCTTGACAACAGCAATGCTGACTGTTGTATTCGTTGTACGTTTATCAACTTCAATAAACATATCCTTTATTGACGAACCGATATGTTTAGCAATATTTTCAAGCTCATTCGTCGTCTTGTTTTTTACTAATATCGTGAATGCAGTATCGCTAAAACGGCTCACATGTCCATCAGGTACTAGCTCAGTCAACGTGTGGGCAACTTGTTTGACCGTTGCATCTATTCCTTGTAGACCTAAACTACTTCTTATTTTTCCTACATTATCAACCTGCACATATAGCAGGGCTGCGGTCATTAGTCCTTGCGTCGCCTGCTGATGTACTGATATCATCTGATCTTCAAAACCACGACGATTATCTAAGCCAGTTAAATTATCTTTACGTTCAGCTTCCGCTAAACGCTTGGCAACCTCTGCACTATTACTATTGTTTTGTTGAATAATAATCTGAGTGACTGGCTCACCTTCTAATGTTGCCGATGCCAATTGTAACTTTGCTTCAAAAGTGCTGCCATCTGTTCGCACACTTTCAAAATTAAACTCAACGTCTTGGCGACTGCCTTTGTCAAACTGACGTAAAAACTGTTTAAATCCTTTGACACTATCACCACCCGAAATCAGATCAATAATAGGCACGCCTACCGCTTCATTCATTGATTTGAAACCGAATAATTGGAGATAGGGATCATTAGCAAAGATATGAATCCCTTCATCAATATAAGCAACCGCGCTCTTGGAGTTCTTAATCAGCACATTAGCACGTTGTTCTGCTTCAGACAGTACTTGACGTAAAGTTTTTAGCTCACGACGACTGCGCAAACTACTATGCTGTAGACAAATAGCCATGACGACAGGCATTTCTTGATCGATGGTGAGCGCTTTGACCATTGTGCCACTAATAACAGTAGGTAGTCCTTCCTCATTACAAGCTGTCGTCGCTATCTCTTCGTTCACTAGACAAATCATCGGCAGATCAATACTTTGCTCTTGTACTAGGCTCACTACATCCGTAAAGCTCATATCATAAGCCTTACCAAATACCAAGATATCCCACGGTTGGCGTAAGAGTTTCAATAGCTCTTCTTTATCGTCCAAAAACCCTAAATTTACATTATCGTAATAAGGACTCAATAACTGCACAAGACGTTCAGCGTAGAGCTGATCATCATTGATTACCAATAAATTTAAAAGAGATTGAGAGCGCATAAGGAGCCTTTTAGTCGTACGTATTGTTATCTATTATTTTGTTACTTTACATCTTTGTCTAAAACTAACCTAGCACATAAAACACGCTAGCGTTAATATTCTATGAATCCTATCAATACAAACTGAGTTTTCATTATGATAATTATTTTATTGTTTGGTATTTCGTAAAAGTCAGAGTAACAATATTTATCATTATAGACAATAATTAGACCAACTGCAGATTAACTTATGACCTTTGTCGACTACTATATTACTGACAGAAATCTGTATAAATGCTTCGTTATGGCCTAAAACACCTGTTATGTACAGATGTCCCTAAGCGCTATAACTGCGCCACCTCATATTGACTAAACTTATCAGTCATCATCAGCCTGCGTCCTAATCGTAGGGAGGTTTGTTTATTACCAATACGCATGACGATTCTATCATCAGCTTGAAAGTACGAAGGTGGTACGATTAGTGTGCCAGTCGTCTGTAGCTGTTCATCCTTACCGAGAATAAATGCTGGTACAAAATGATGACTTCGCGTTTTACTGCCTTCCAAACGTAATCCACATGCTACAATTTTATGCCCGAGTATCTGCCATTCCACTTCTGGATTTTTAGTATCGAAATTTAACCAGCGTACCACCCCTATTGACCAATTAGGTTGTTCTTTATTTTCAGAGCCATAGACCAAAATCAGGCTCATGATGTGTAAGGGCTGCGGTGCTGTCATAGAAAGGTTAGGGTCAGTTTTTTCTATACTAAGTCCTTCTTTATTGAGAATGCTTTCGTCAGCAACATTCTCATTAGGCTTACCATCTTTTGGCAATAAATGCAGTCTGCGATATGCTGAGAAACTGTCATAGTCATCAAATGTCTCAATGTTTATAACGCTACTGCGGCCACGCTCGCTATCAAATGTATCGTATAAAGGTCTGTCCTCTTCTCGTAGATATTTTATAGCGATCAAATTGGCAAAAGTTTTTGAATGACCTACATGGTAGTGTATATCGTTAAAATTGGTGATTAACTTTGCCTGCTGCTTGCTAGTATATTTGGTTGCCAAGGTAAGTGGCGGCTGCAAATAGCGGTAGCTGATGGTCATCGAAATAGCATTAAGCAGACTATATTCTGCTGTACTACCTTCCTCGATAAAGGCTTTTTTGCGTGACTCAAAATACTCAACTATCGGTGTCAGTTCTATAAATAGACAGTCATGACGATCTTCATATGGGTTGATATGAGAGTTGACTGTTAGATAGCTTGGTGGATTATTACTCTTAAGATCAACAAAAACCTTTGTCTCGGTGGCGGGCTCCATTGTCGCAACCATGTGCTTAGCCAATTCAGGCAATAGATGCTGTACGAGTAAGATATTCGGGCGCCTCATAGCACGCAAATTTAACAAGTGATGCAAACAAATTTGGCAATATAACTGATGAATACTGTTTGTTTGGTTCGTAACAGTATGTAGACTTAAATCAATATCAGCTACTTTTTTCTGATGAGCCAAATAATATAACTGATTGACTTTAGACCACAGGTAGTCTGATGGCTTTCGATAGCACAGTGTTTCTTCTGCTAATAGTTTTTGGTATCTTAATAGTGATTGATAAATCGCAATAGCAAGCGTGCTATCAGGTTTAGTCTCAGCGCCAAAAAAACGCTGCCAACCTTTATCAGAAGATTGGTTTAAGGAGGCTTCTGACAACTGCGTCTCACGACGTACGACTTTGTCGTAAACCATAATAATTAAATAATGTAGCGATTGCATTTGAGCGATATAAGACATCTGATCCTGACTAAGCGCGCCTGTCTCATAGATATAGTGCTGTCTAAAAGCTGCAATCAGTCGGTCTGAGGCATCAATGACTGTTGTCATTAATTTAAGACGCTGTTGTTCATCCATATTGGATTCACGTAATACTGTCAGTAGACTCTCTAAATGCTCTGTTTGCTGCTCTTGGGTAAGCGTAGGTAGCGTTGCTAACATCTTTAACAAGTAACGCTCTTGACCATTTACTGAGCGATTAGATAGCGGAGGTAGTGGCTCTGTAGAATCTAAATGCTCTCGAAACATTGATAACGTTATCATCAGTATCTTTACTCTCTATTAGTCACTCCGAAGCAATCAGTAATATGCAGCAGTACAAATACATATATGGCATAAAAAATGTTTGTTAAGCTAGACTATAGAAAAGTGATGATATCTATTTATTGTAAGCCTAAATCTAGCAGTACGCTCTGACAATACCTACATACTGTCAAAATCTTACATCTAAAATTGTATATTTTTAAGTTAGCTTACATACTGACAGTCTATATTCTGCTCCAATCATATATCTATATATACTTATACAAAAGTATAAATCCTAGATTTTAGTTTTTAGTTTTGAAAGATACTATCCGTATCTTTTTTAAGAGCCTCTCTTTGTTTACTAATTCTCCTAAATTGTTATAGTGCCCTATATTAGCTATTGCTGTAAATATCAATCGGCACTTTAAAAGGTCTATTCGGTAACTCTCTGACCAACTTAGGAACAAGATAACCTGGCAATGATGCTAACAATGACCAATAAAGCTCAATCGCTGCTTGCTCACTACTATCAAAATGCGCCGCACCAGCCACCTTGTCCAACACATGTAAATAATATGGTAGTACGCCAGAAGCAAACAAACGCTGACTAAGCTGTACTTGCGCGTTAAGAGTATCGTTGACACCTTTTAGCAACACGGCTTGGTTTAATAGTGTAATTCCAGCTGCTCTCGCACGTTGCAAGTATTCAGCGGTTGGTGCATCTAGCTCATTGGCATGATTACAGTGAATGACCATGACAATATGGCAGCGGCTTTGAGATAACCTCTCTAACAATGCAGAATCCAAGCGTGCAGGTATCACCAATGGCAAACGTGTATGCAGCCGAATGGTAGTAATCTGCGGAAGAGACTCCAAAGTATCTAACCATGCAAACAAACGTCTATTGGTGACATTAAGTGGATCACCACCACTCAAAATTACCTCATTGACCTCAGGATTTGCATTAATATAGTTGATGATATTTTCTTTTGCATCAGCAGTCGGCATATTGGCACTATAGTCAAAATGCTGGCGAAAGCAGTAACGGCAGTGAATAGCGCACGCACCCGTAATCGTTAACAATACTCTTGACTGATATTTATGAAGCAAGCCTTTTACAGGATTTTGAGTGTTTTCGCTTAGCGGATCTGCTACGTAGCCTGTGACGTTGATTTGCTCTTGCTGGTCTGGCAACACTTGTTTAAGCAAGGGATCATTACGGTCGCCAATAACCATTTTTGCCACAAAGCCACGCGGCACACGCAGTTCAAAATGCTTAGGTACGTAAACTTCTGCACGCATTGATTCAAGCTGTAGGATACTCAATAGCTCATCAACAGATGTAATAGCTTCCGATAATTGCGTTTGCCAGTTTTTTTGTGTGATTAAATGGTTTATCATGACAGCCTATTACCTGTGCCCAAAATCCGATATTATACGCCCTTAGTGTCTAGCCTATCAAAGTATCCTCGTTAATCCGTAAATACTTGGCATAACAGAAAATTTTGGTACAGTCAGCCCTATGTCTTACTATTATATTTACAACCCCTAGGAGTTTCTTGTGGCAAGTTTTTCTACTAATGAATTTAAAGCTGGTCTAAAAGTGATGCTTGATGGCAACCCTTGTGCCATTCTTGAAAACGAGTTTGTTAAACCTGGTAAAGGTCAAGCCTTTAACCGTGTTAAGTTGCGCAATCTTCGTAGTGGCAAAGTACTGGAACAAACTTTCAAATCAGGTGACAGCTTAGAAGCTGCTGATGTGATGGATACTGAAATGAACTATCTATACAACGATGGCGAGTTTTGGCATTTTATGCATCCTGAGAGCTTTGAGCAGATCCAAGCGGACAAAAACGCAATGAGTGACTCAATCAAGTGGTTAAAAGAAAACAGCAATGCTCTATGTACCATTACGTTATTTAATGGTGCTCCTCTGTCAGTCACGCCGCCTAACTTCGTTGAGTTAGAAATCACAGAAACAGATCCTGGCGTACGCGGCGATACTTCAGGCGGTGGTGGCAAACCTGCTAAATTAGAGACAGGTGCCGTTGTACGTGTACCATTATTTGTGCAACAAGGTGAAGTGGTACGTGTTGATACGCGTACTGGCGACTACCAAACTCGCGTGAACTAATATCGCTCTAAACATGACTGGTAGTTGATATTTACTGATATCTTTATCATCAATAAAAAAGCTTAACCACCATATAGGCGGTTAAGCTTTTTTTATATTTATCGATCATAGTTACATTAAAATGCTAATCAATGGCGCCAATACTAATATTTAGTAAGTTACTCTTCTTCCAATGATTGCTTTTGTATCAGCCAATACTGTACCAAGGCATTCAACTGCTCTTGCTTAAAAGGTTTGGTGCAATAATCCTGCATACCAACTTTCAGATATTTCTCACGCTCGCCGTCCATTGCATTGGCAGTCAAAGCGATAATGGGCGGTAGTACTTGGGGGTCATATAATTCATGCAATTTAATAGTCGCCTGTACTCCATCCATAATCGGCATATGATGATCCATCAATATCACATCATAACGATCAGGGAATAAAGCAAAAGCCTCAATTGCTTGCTGACCATCTGTAACATGGGTGACGGTATGTCCGCTGCTGGTTAGGGATTTTTTGGCTATAATCGCGTTGACAGCATCATCCTCGACCAACAAGATATGCCCAGACCGCTCATGCGTAGGTTCAATTATGGTCGTATCGTTAGAGTCTTGCCATGTCTCATACTTGTCTTCATCAATAGTAGTTAACGGTAATAAAACACTAAATGTCGTACCGACTCCTACTTCACTATTTACATGAATGTAACCACCCATCAAATCGACTAGAGACTTACAAACAGATAGTCCAAGTCCAGTACCACCATAAATACGATGAGTAAATTTATTCGCTTGGTCATAAGCGTCAAATATCGCCTCTAACGACTCTTCTTTGATACCAACACCCGTATCTTTCACTTCTATACACAAAGTTATATTCTGACCAGTTTCATCGCATTCTATTTTGCTTGCTTCTTTTTCTTGACTCGTACTCACGAATTTTTCGTTAATGTTATTTGGACAGTAGCAATTGTCCATATGTTTAACATCGATACTTACTTGACCACCTTCACGCGTGAATTTAATCGCGTTATTGACCAAGTTTGCGATAATCTGCTTTAGACGTACAGGATCGCCGTTTACATAAGGTGATAGCGTTTCAGTATAATGATAATCTAAAGTCAAGCCTCTTTGGCGTGCCTTTATAGCAAACAAACTGACGACTTCATTACATAAGGTAGATAAATTTAATGGAATAGAGTTAATCGTCATTTTTCCAGACTCAACTTTTGATAAGTCCAAAATACCATTAATGATGACCATCAAATGCTCGTTAGAAACTTTTATATTATCAACGTATTCTCGCTGTTCATTACTGAGTTGGGTATCGCCTAACATCTCTACCATACCGATAATACCGTTCATCGGTGTTCGAATTTCATGACTCATATTAGCCAAAAAGCTCGATTTCATCTCATTAGCACGCTTAGCATCACGTTGTTTATCTTGTAATTTCAATGCATCTGCGGCCATCATTGCAAACTGCGCCAATATCTTTTCTTGTTGACTGCTAAAACTCTGATGTGGCTCAGTATCCATAAGACATAATGTACCTAGACGATACCTTTTGTTGTCTTCATTTAAGATAATAGGTGCACCAACATAAAATCTTAAATATGGAGAACCTGTGACCATCGGACTTTGGCTAAAACGACTATCCTTAAAGGTGTCTAACACGATTAATACATCATCAGACAATATTGTATAATTACAAAAAGCCGTGTTACGTGGCCCTTTGCTTACAGCCTCATCTTCACTATCGAATTGACAGGCTGGTTTTAGATATTGGGTTTCCTCGTCCATGAAAGTAATGGTGACTACAGGCACATCAAAAAACAGTTTAGCAAGTGCAACCAGTCGATCGAACGCAGGCTCATCATCTTCATTGAGTACCTGGTACTTCTTTAGCTTGTTGACACGTTCTAATTCATCTACTGCGACAGGGTAGCTCTGCTTGGGCGAGTTAGATATAGACAAAGTAAACTCCATTAAATAATATCAGACGTATTAGGGCGTGTCTTCAATTCATCTTACAATGAACGATAGTACACGCCAGATAAAGCATTGACTTAAAATTACGCGCTAACTTCTCATAGCGAGTG
>NZ_JBNNFX010000014.1:0-89209 GCF_050267985.1 Psychrobacter sp. NPDC078929
AAGTTTTTACGCCAAGGTTGGATGGAAAATGACTTATCTAAATTGTTTTATGATATTCATCCAAAACATAACTCTTTTGTAGTGCAGTGACTATAGCTTTGAGACTATAAAGCCGCTGAAAATAGAGCGGGAATAGTCGCATGATTAGAGAGGTTGCAAACGGCAAAGGTAGATGAAATGGCTCATCTGATTAACCAAACAAGTTTGAAAAGATAGTAGTCATAATATAGATGAGTTTAATTTAATTTAACGTTATTAACTGAATTAGGATTGAATATGACGCTAAAACGAACCGTCGGCATACTACTGTTCAATGAAGTAGAAGTCTTGGATTTTGCAGGAC
Organism: Psychrobacter sp. NPDC078929; assembly: GCF_050267985.1. NCBI lineage: Bacteria > Pseudomonadati > Pseudomonadota > Gammaproteobacteria > Moraxellales > Moraxellaceae > Psychrobacter > Psychrobacter sp. NPDC078929. The sequence goes on from NZ_JBNNFX010000014.1 coordinate 344, forward strand.
CTTTTGAGGTGTTTTCGCTGGCTGAAAATGCTACCCCTGCTAGTGATGATAAGTACTTTGAGGTTATCACTATTGCCGAGAACCAAGCAACGATATCCGCTAGGAATGGTCTACAAGTCATTCCTGACTATAGCTTTGCCAATCATCCAGACATTGATGTCTTAATCGTCCCCGGTGGTTACGGTGCCGAAAAAACAGAAATATATAATAAGGTAGTAATTGATTGGATTATCACTCAAGCAAGTTTGGCAGAGCTGACGCTTTCAGTGTGTACAGGAGCATTGCTATTGGCTAAGGCAGGTTTATTAACTGGTAAGTCAGCAACCACGCACTGGATAGATTTAGATAATTTAGCATCCTATCCTGATATCGATGTGATCTCGCATACGCGTTTTGTAGATGCTAGTGACGATACTGGTAATATCATCACATCAGCGGAGATAAGTGCAGGCATCCACGCAAGTCTATACTGTATAGAAAAATTAATAGATAGTGAAATCATGCGTGCAACAGCACATCGCATGGAGTTCGATATTGACTAAGTGAATTGTTAGATAGGTGAGTGAATGGCTGTTTACTGGTACAATAGCGGTCAATATTTTTGATAATTAAAATAAGTCATAAACCATCTTGGAGTTTATATGAGCGTAGAAAATCTATCTGTAGCAACAAGCACAGCATCAAAAAAAGGTGTGGTTATTATTGGTGCAGGACTGGCAGGCTGGCATGTCATTGATGCCATTCGTGCCAAAGACACAGATATCTCCATCACCCTAATCACAGCTGATAGTGGCGACCGTTATCATAAGCCGATGTTGACGATGGCAATCAGCCAAAACAAACGCGCATCAGATTTGGTAAGGGCATCTGGTAGCGAAGCGGCTAAGACAGCAGAAGTGACGTTGTTAGCCAATACGCAAGTGACAGATATCGATCCAGTGAGCCAAACCGTACAGGTACGATCTACTGCGCAATCAGATGACGCATTGACGACTATCGGCTATGAGAAAATGGTGCTAGCGATGGGTGCGCATCCTATCTTCCCTAAAAGTTTGCCGCAAGATTTGGTCTGGCATGTCAATCATATCGAGCGTTTTAGTCAGCTACAAGAAAAGCTAGCAACAGGTAGCCAGCACGTTGCGATCGTTGGTGCTGGTATGGTGGGTACAGAAATCGCAGAAGACCTACTTAAAGCTGGTCATAAAGTAACGCTTATTGATTTAAATGATGCACCGCTTTCACAGATGCTACCAGCGAAAGCGACCGCACGTATCGCCAAAGCAATCGAGTCGCAAGGTATTCAATTCTTAGGTGGTTATCAAGTATCAGCTGTTACTCGTGTTGGCAGTAATGACGACGATAGCGAAGATGCCGAGAAGCTACAAGTAGACTATGCCCCATTATCATCGGATGCAGACAATGCTGATATTCAGCCGCTCGAACCACTGATTGTAGATCATGTGATTGCCAGTACAGGTCTGACAGTCGATGAGCAATTACCTACGGCGGCTGGTGTAGAATTCGATCGCCGTACAGGTATCGTGGTGGATGCAGCGACGTTGCGTACCAATGCAGCGAATATCTATGCCATCGGCGACTGTATGTCTATCAACGGGGTTGCTTGTCGTTATGTTGCGCCATTGCGCGCGCAGGCTGCGACTATCGCTGATGATATCTTAGGTCACGAGCACAGCGGTTATGATCATAAGCCGCCAATGATTCGCCTTAAGAACAAAGCCATCTCTGTGATGGTGACGGGTGTACCGCAAGCAGTGGGCAATTGGCAAGTGAAGACTGAGAATGATGATGAGCTAATCATGGATTTGCTCGATGATAATGAAGCCGTTAGCGCAACAGTAACGATTAAAGCGCCTGCAGTTCCTAAAGCATAACGATTGCAATACCGTTTTTTGAAAAACTAATAAAGGACATCGTTTATAAGTGATGTCCTTTATTAGATGCTTTCCAGAAAATTCAGTTAAACGACAGTGTTGATGATCGAGCCAGCCCATTACTTATAATGTGGCTGGCTTTTTTGTGTCAAAAACTTGCCATGATTCTATGTTACCTTTTACTAAGTAGAAAGGCAGACTGCCTAATTAAATGATACATACTGTATTGATATTGTTGACAGGCTTTCATTGATGGCGTTATAGTAGCTGAATACTATGTAAGACCTGCCCAAGGAAGAAGGTTTGCACGCAGGCTATTAATAAGCGCTATTTATAAATAATATAAAAAGTAAAACGAAAGGACTCGTTATGACTCAAACTTCTGATTTCGATTCGACTCGCGTTGACTTCGACACTATTTTAAGCAACATTCCTAGTATCAATATGGGCGCACGCTCAGCCAATGCACCACTTACTCAAAGCTATGACAAAGGTCCTGATGTACCGCTGATTGAAGCGACAATCGGTGACTTTTTTGATGCTATTGTTTCCAAATATCCTGAGCGCGAAGCACTGGTCGTCCGCCATCAAAATATCCGTTGGACATATCGTGAGCTACAGCAGCAAGTAAATCAGCTAGCCAGTAGTATGATTGAGATGGGACTAGAGATTGGTGATCGTATCGGTATTTGGTCGCACAACAATGCCGAGTGGTTGCTCATGCAATTGGCCACGGCAAAAGTCGGCGTTATCCTCGTTAATATCAATCCTGCCTACCGTACTTTTGAGCTGCAATATGCCTTAAATAAACTGGGCTGCTCAGCGCTCGTACTGATGCGCCATTTCAAAACCAGTGACTACGCCAGTTTAATTCGCGAGCTGTGTCCTGAGATTTACCATAAAGATTACACTCAGCTTGATTTGGTCGAGATTCCAACGATTGAACGCATCATCTGGATTGATGAGCCAGAGTCGGACGAGATCTTTGGTTTTATGCAAAAATTCTCTGCGTGGATGAGCGAGGGCGATGCCAACGATCCGCGTGTTGCCGAGCGCCAAGCCCAGCTTAAAAACACTGATGCCATCAATGTCCAGTTCACCAGTGGTACGACTGGTACACCAAAAGGTGCCACCTTAAGCCATCGTAATATCTTAAATAATGGCTACTTTATCGGTGAGGCCATGAATCTCACTGAAGAGGATAGGCTGTGTATTCCAGTACCTCTGTATCATTGCTTTGGTATGGTGCTTGGTAATCTAGCGATTCTCACACATGGCGGCTGTATCGTATATCCAAACGACGGCTTTGAGCCATTGACCGTATTGCAGGCAGTCGAAGAAGAGAAATGTACAGGTCTGCACGGCGTGCCAACGATGTTTATCGCAGAGCTTGACCATCCTGAATTTGAAAACTTTGATTTGTCTACCTTACGTACTGGCATAATGGCTGGCTCTAGTTGTCCGATTGAGGTTATGCGCCGTGTCATCGATAAGATGCATATGAGCGAAGTCACCATTGCCTATGGCATGACAGAGACCAGTCCTGTATCTTGCCAGACCAATGAGCATACGCCACTTGATAAGCAAGTCTCGACGGTAGGACTGGTACAGCCTGCGCTTGAGGTGAAAGTCGTCGATACAGAAACAGGTGAAATTGTACCGCTAGGCGAGACAGGTGAGTTGCTCACACGAGGCTATTCAGTGATGAAAGGCTATTGGGGTAGCCGTTTTAAAACGCGTGAGGCTATCCAAGATGGTTGGATGCATACGGGTGACTTGGCCACAATGGATGAAGACGGCTATGTCAAAATCGTCGGCCGTAGTAAAGATATGGTGATTCGCGGCGGCGAAAATATCTATCCAGTAGAAATTGAAAATTATCTCTATCGCCATCCAAAGATTCGTGATGTGCAAATCGTGGGTATACCAGATGAGCGTTATGGTGAAGTACTTGCGGCATGGATTATTCCAAAAGAACCTGGCTGCTTGACTGAACAGGAAGTACGCGAGTTCTGTAGCGAGCATATCGCTCATTATAAAGTGCCAACTTACTATCGCTTTGTGACTGAATATCCAATGACCATCACTGGCAAGATTCAAAAATATAAAATCATTGAGCAAATGAAAGAAGAGTTGGGTTTGTAGTAAGCTTACTTATCTGCTCTAAAAAACAAAAGACTAACCATATTCATTTCACTATAAAAGTATTACAGCATTAACCTCGCTTGAAGTATCACACATACATCTGCACTCGGTTGCCTTGTACTACTTTTAAATTGAATCGACTATATGTGAGCAACGCTTAAAAATAGCAGTTAGTATCATTTATATAAAAAGCTACTCACATCTACGTATCTATCTATGTATAAGAAAAAAAGGGATATCATGAGCGCTATCATAACCAGTAAACTGAGTCCAAACTCAAGCGATTTTCAGCAAAACAGTGCCGCGATGCAAGAGATAGTCGATGACCTGTATGTACACTTGCGTAAAGTTGCCCAAGGTGGCTCAGAGCGCGCACGAGCCAAGCATCTAGCGCGTGGTAAGTTGTTACCACGTGAACGCGTCGAGCGTTTGTTGGATGTAGGTACACCTTTCCTAGAAGTGGCACCGATGGCTGCACATGATATGTATGGCGAAGAGATTCCGGCGGCTGGCGTGATTGCAGGTATTGGCCGTATCAATGGCATCGAGTGTATGATTGTCTGTAATGATGCCACGGTAAAAGGCGGCACGTACTACCCAATGACGGTCAAAAAGCATCTACGAGCACAAGAGATTGCGCAAGAAAACCATCTGCCATGTGTGTATCTGGTTGATTCAGGTGGTGCCAATTTACCGAACCAAGACGATGTGTTCCCGGATAAAGAACATTTCGGCCGTATCTTCTTTAACCAAGCCAATCTGAGTGCGGCAGGTATTCCACAGATTGCTGTGGTTATGGGCAGCTGTACGGCTGGCGGTGCTTATGTGCCTGCCATGAGCGATGAATCTATTATCGTCAAAGAACAAGGCACTATCTTTTTAGGTGGTCCACCACTGGTTAAAGCAGCGACGGGTGAAGAGGTCACGGCAGAAGATTTAGGTGGCGGCGATGTACATACCCGACTTTCGGGCGTGGTCGATCATCTAGCGCAGAATGATACGCACGCGTTATCGATTGCGCGTAATATCGTCAGTCACCTAAATCGCCCTGCGAAAAATATTCCTAATCAAATCACAGCGCGTCCGCCACGTTATGATGCTAAAGAATTGTACGGCGTGATTCCAACGGACAAGCGCAAGCCATTTGATATCAGAGAAATCATTGCACGTATCGTTGATGACAGTGCCTTTGATGAGTTTAAAGCACGCTTTGGTACGACGCTGGTCTGTGGATTTGCTCATATCGAAGGGATGCCTGTTGGTATTATTGCCAATAACGGTATCTTGTTCAGTGAGTCAGCGCAAAAAGGTACTCACTTCATCGAGCTGTGCTGTAAGCGCAAAATTCCATTAGTGTTCCTGCAGAACATTACTGGCTTTATGGTGGGTCGTAAATACGAGAACGAAGGGATCGCTCGTCATGGCGCCAAAATGGTAATGGCAGTGGCCAATGCAAAAGTGCCAAAGTTCACGGTTATCGTCGGTGGCTCGTTCGGAGCTGGTAACTACGGTATGTGCGGTCGTGCTTATAGCCCGCGTTTCTTATGGATGTGGCCAAATGCCCGTATCTCTGTCATGGGCGGCGAGCAAGCTGCATCAGTACTGGCAACGGTCAAGCGTGATAATTTTGATCGCAAAGGTGAAGCGTGGAGCGATGAGGACGAAGCGGCATTTAAAGCACCGATTCGTGAAATGTACGAAGAGCAAGGTCATCCGTATTATGCTACCGCACGCATGTGGGATGACGGCGTAATTGATCCTGCCGATACCCGTAATGTATTGGCTTTAGGACTAAGCGCTGCATATAATGCACCGATTGAAGAGACGACATTTGGGGTCTTTAGAATGTAAGACTTCTAAGGTCTTCTCATAGTAAGCGACTACGGCGTTAACCTTATTTAAAGTATGATTGGTACATCTACGCTTAGTCTTTGTACTTGGTTTCCTTGTATTAACATTATTATGGATTGACCAAGAGTTTGTTTGAGTATTTACATAAAAAATATAGAGAAAGTTATGCAAAAAGATAGTGATAAAAATTATAAAAGCCTACTGGTTAATGTTGAACAGCACGTGGCTACGGTGACATTAAACCGCCCTGAAATACGTAATGCCTTTAACGATGAAATGATAGCCGAGCTAACCGATGCATTCAATACGCTTGGTGCTGATGATGAAGTACGTGTCATTGTGCTAGCAGCAGCTGGCAAGGCGTTTTGTGCAGGCGCTGACCTCAATTGGATGCGTGCCATGGCGGATTATAGCTATGAAGAGAATCTAGCGGATGCTGATAAATTGGCGCAAATGCTTAAGACTATTTATGAATGTCCTAAGCCAACAGTCGCGGCTATTCAAGGCGATGTATACGCAGGTGGCATGGGTTTAGTTGCTGTTTGCGATGTGGCTATCGCCGTTAAGATTGCTAATTTCTGCCTCAGTGAAGTGCGTTTGGGGTTGGCACCTGCCACTATCAGTCCTTATGTTATCCGTGCGCTAGGCGCTAGAGCGTCGCAGCGTTACTTCTTAAGTGCTGAGGTATTTGATGCTAAAAAGGCACGTCAGCTTGGTTTTATCCATGAGCGTGTTAGCGAAGAAGGGCTGGCCGATGAAGTGGCTGCATTCTGTAATAAGGTCGTCAAAAACAGCCCTGACGCGGTAAAAACCTGTAAGCAACTATTACACAATATCGCTGGTGCACCTATTACAGATGAGCTTATTGCTGACACGGTTAAAGGTATCGCTGATATCCGCTCATCAAAGCAAGGTAAAGAGGGGGTGCAAGCGTTTTTGCAAAAGCGTAAACCTGATTGGCTAATGGCAGACTAACTAGTAGTAGAACAATGATAGGCAAATAGACAAGACGTCAAATAATAACGACAAGACACAGGGATAGTTATGTTTTCTAAAATTCTAATCGCCAACCGTGGTGAAATTGCTTGCCGAGTGGCCGCGACTGCTAAGCGTCTGGGCGTCAGTACCGTTGCTGTTTATTCTGATGCGGATCGTGAGGCCAAGCATGTGGCCGTCTGTGATGAAGCTATCTATTTGGGTGGTTCGGCACCAAAAGACAGTTATCTAAAAGGCGATGCTATTATTGCGATAGCGCTTGAAACGGGCGCTCAAGCGATTCATCCGGGGTATGGGTTTTTGAGTGAAAATGCAGACTTTGCGCAGGCTTGCCAAGATGCTGGCTTGGTATTTATTGGCCCATCGGCAGATGCTATCCGTGCTATGGGTGGCAAGTCTGAGTCCAAGCGCTTGATGGAGTCAGCTGGTGTGCCGCTGATACCGGGCTATCATGGTGACAATCAAGACGCACAGTTTTTGCAGCAGCAGGCCGATAGTATTGACTATCCTGTCTTGATTAAAGCGAGTGCAGGTGGTGGCGGTAAAGGTATGCGTATCGTTGAAAAAAGCAGCGATTTTATTGACCTGTTAGATTCATGTCGCCGTGAAGCGATTACCAGTTTTGGCAATGATCAAGTATTGGTTGAAAAATACGCGCTAAAACCACGTCATATTGAAATTCAAGTATTCGGTGATACGCATGGTAATTATGTGCACCTGTTTGAGCGTGATTGCTCCGTGCAGCGTCGCCATCAAAAAGTATTAGAAGAAGCGCCGGCACCGGGTGTCGATACGGCCATGCGTGAAGCGATGGGTACGGCTGCAATTGAGGCGGCGCGTGCGGTTAATTATGTCGGCGCTGGCACGGTTGAGTTTATTGTGGAGCAGCGCGAAGGCACGATGAATTTTTATTTCATGGAGATGAACACGCGCTTGCAAGTTGAACATCCGGTCAGCGAAGCCATTACTGGTGTGGATTTGGTCGAGTGGCAGCTGTTGGTTGCTGCGGGTCAGCCATTGCCAAAATCGCAAGACGATTTGACGATCAATGGTCATGCGATCGAAGCGCGTATCTGTGCTGAAAACCCTGACAATAATTTTTTACCAGCGACAGGAACGTTGTTTACCTATCAGAAGCCTGAGCACAGCACCTTTGTCATTGATAAAAACGGCGCTGATGTGCGTATCGATGATGGCGTACGCGAGGGTGATGTCATCAGTCCCTTCTACGATTCTATGATTGCCAAGCTTATCGTCCATGCGCCCACACGCGAGCAAGCGTTGGCGAGACTAGATCGTGCATTGGCGCAGACGCGTATTGTGGGTCTACCAAATAACGTGGCATTTTTGCGTTATATCTTAAATACCGACTCATTTAACAACGCCAATCTTGATACGGCATTGATAGAGCGTGAGCAGGACAAGCTGTTTGATCAGCATCCGCTTGGATTATCGACGCTTGTGGTGACGGCTATTACGCAGCAGCTTGCGAGCGAAACCGTATTACAAAAGATAGACAATGACCCCTTTAGCAAGCCTACTGGTTTCCGTGCTTATAGCGATTATACTCGTTCATTTAGCTTGGTGTATGATGAGCAGTCCTATTATGCCCGTATCAGTAACTGGCACAATTCGAGTGGCGCTGAACGCAAAAAGGGCGGTGACAATCTCAGTAGCTTTGCGCTTGTCATTGGTAAAGAAATCGCGAATACGCAGGATGATAGCAATATCAATGTCGCCGCTCAGACTGAAACGGTTTATGAAGGCCAAGTCAGCTATGATAGCAGTGATGCGCACAATCATACCTTATGGTTAGAGGGTGCACGTATCAGTGCGCAGAGCTGGGTTAATAATGAGACAGTTTATGCGTTCACAGATAGCGGACGCGATGAGATTACCCTGATTGATGTGATGGCACATGTGGGTGAGGATACCGCAGCGGTTGGTAGCTTAAAATCACCGATGCCAGGGCAAGTCGTTGCCTTTAAAGTTGCGGTAGGCGACACCGTCAAAAAAGGTGAGTCACTTGCGGTCATCGAGGCCATGAAAATCGAACATACCATTACCGCACCAACTGATGGTGTGGTAGCAGAGCTATTATTTGCAGCAGGTGATTTGGTCGCTGATGGTGATAAGCTACTGCGTATCGATAGTGAAAGCGAATAGAAAAGGACAATAAGCATGAGCCACTCGTATCCAAGCCATGTCACCATCGTCGATGTCAGTCCGCGTGATGGATTGCAAAACGAATCCATGACGGTACCGACCGAGGTTAAACAAGCCTTAATCAATGATTTAATTGCAGCAGGTGTCAAAAAATTGGAGGCGACCAGTTTTGTCTCGCCAAAGTGGGTGCCACAAATGGGTGATAACAGCGCACTACTTGATGCGCTTGCGCCAACGCGGCAGAAGGACGTTTGTTACTCAGTACTCGTGCCCAATATGCGCGGCTTTGACAATGCGATTGCCTACCGTCCTGATGAAATTGTTATTTTTTGCTCAGCCAGCGAAACCTTTAGTCAAAAAAACATCAATTGCAGTATCGATGAGAGTATTGAGCGTTTCGCGCCCGTTGCCGCTGCGGCAAAAGCGCAAGGTATTAAAGTACGTGGCGTCATCTCTTGTACGGTTGGTTGTCCCTATGAAGGCGAGATTGACCCAAGCCAAGTAGCCTATGTGACCAAGCGTCTGGTAGAGATTGGTTCAGAGCAAATTGGCATTGCCGATACGATCGGTGTGGGTACGCCGCTCAAAGTACAACGAGCATTGCAAGCTGCACTTGAGTATGCTGATATCTCTATGCTATCAGGTCATTTCCATGATACTTATGGCCAGGCACTAAGCAATACTCTGGCTGCCTTGCAGATGGGTGTGAGTGAGTTTGATACCTCTGTCGCTGGCTTGGGCGGTTGTCCTTATGCCAAAGGCGCAACGGGTAATGTCGCGACCGAAGATGTGGTGTATATGCTGCATGGCATGGGTATCAGCACGGGTATCGATTTGGATAAATTGGTCGTGGCAGGCGAGCGTATCAGTGCGTTCTTAAAGCGTCCGAATGGCTCAAATGTGGCGCGTGCCATCATTAATAAACGTAAGTCTTAAAAAATTATCGTAAAAATTAAATACTAAAAACAAGGAATGGTTATGAGTTTACCTGGATTAAATTTTCAACTTGGCGAAGATATTGACGCGCTACGTGATGTCGTACAGCAGTTTGCGGCAAACGAGATCGCTCCACGTGCTGCTGAGATTGATAGCAGCGATGAGTTCCCAATGGATTTATGGCAGAAGATGGGTGACCTCGGTCTACATGGTATTACCGTTCCAGAAGAGTACGGCGGATCCAACATGGGCTACGTCGCACATATGGTCGCGATGGAAGAGATCAGCCGCGCGTCAGCCTCGGTGGCGCTCAGCTATGGTGCGCACTCAAACCTATGTATCAACCAAATCAAACGTAACGGCTCTGAGGCACAAAAGCAGAAATATCTGCCAAAGCTAATCAGCGGCGAGTTCATCGGTGCATTGGCAATGAGTGAGACAGGCGCTGGCTCAGATGTCGTCAGCATGAAGCTCAAAGCCGAAGAAAAAGACGGCAATTACATCTTGAACGGTAGCAAAATGTGGATCACCAATGGCCCTGATGCGGATGTGATGGTGGTCTATGCCAAGACCAATCCTGAGATGGGCGCCAAAGGTATGACCGCCTTTATCGTAGAAAAAGGTATGGAAGGGTTTGGTACCGCGCAAAAGCTCGATAAGCTTGGCATGCGCGGCAGCCACACGGGTGAGATGATTTTTAACAATGTAAAAGTGCCAAGCGAGAATATCTTGGGCAATCTCAATGAAGGCGTAAAAGTGCTGATGAGTGGCCTAGATTATGAGCGTGCCGTCTTGGCGGCAGGGCCTATCGGTATCATGCAGGCGGTGATGGACAATGTCGTCCCTTATATCCATGAGCGCAAGCAGTTTGGTCAAGCAATTGGTGAGTTTCAGCTTATCCAAAGCAAAGTGGCTGATATGTATACTATTTTGCAGGCAGGACGCAGCTTCTTATATACCGTGGGTAAAAACCTCGATATGCTAGACGCGCACGGCGCAGGACACAGCCGAGAAGTGCGTAAAGACTGTGCAAGCGTGATTCTATGGTGCGCCGAAAAAGCCACATGGATGGCAGGTGAGGGCATTCAGATATTTGGCGGTAATGGGTATACCAACGAGTATCCACTCGGTCGCTACTGGCGCGATGCTAAGCTGTATGAGATTGGCGCAGGTACTAGCGAGATTCGTCGTATGCTGGTCGGTCGTGAGCTGTTTAACGAGACCAAATAAAAAAGGGTTAGGGCAGTAGCTAGCAAAGCTTTGACCTTATAAAAGAGAAAAGTATCTAATAAAAAAGCAGCACGCTTTAAACGTGCTGCTTTTTTTGTCAGTGTGACAGTATGATGTTGAGTTATCTATGACGGATTATGGCTTATTACGATAATCAAAATACCGTGCCAGACCATTTAATAATAAATCATCGCGCAAGCGTACGGGGCGATTGACATGCTGAGAGATAGTGGCCGCATCGCCGCCTGTCATGATCACTTCAAAGTTTGGGTGACGACGACTAATCTCATTAACCGCACCAACGATAGAGAGCAAGATACCGCGGTGCACCGCATCTTGGGTGGTCATGCCTTGGCTGACACTATCAAACGTGCCGTTAGAGATGGTGATTTGCTTGGTTCCAGAAAACAGAGACTCGCGTTGTAGGTAAATACTGGGGAAGATATAACCACCCAAATGCTCAGCGTGATCAATCAAGTCAATAGTCACCGCCGTACCGCAGCCGATCACGCATTGGCGTTTTTTCTTATCGACGGCGCCGAGCATCTGTAGCCAGCGATCACAGCCGAGCTGCTGGTCATTATAAGCACTTTTCATAAGCGCATGCGCGGCATCAACATGGACAAACTCAAATGGAATGTTCAAACGACTGAGCGTCTCTGACACTTTAGCATTTAGCGCATCGCCCAGTACGGATGAGATACCAATAAAATCGGGCGCATAACGCTCAAAGCGGTCAGTCAGACCCATGAGTAATTCAGCGGGTGCTTGCAGATGCTGCTTGGCATCATGTGAGACTATCTGCCCGATATCGTCGGTCAGCCAGTATTTTAGGCGGGTATTGCCAAGATCAAGCCAGAGCATAAAAATCCCTTTATATAGCGCTCGTTAATGATGGTGCTCGTCAGTGTTATGATTAAGCCTAGGGCGTGTCCCTAATAAATAACGTCAATACGTCCAGTAAAAAGCGTAGAAATCTTACCGTTATCTTGCTGTAATTGCAAACACCCATGAGTGTCGACACCGCAAGCGACTCCCGTCATGACTTTTTTCTCATTATTATAGTCTTGGGTAACGCGCAATCGCAGACCCGCTAGTGCGTCCATCGCAGCAAACTGCTGCAAAAATCCATCTAAATAATAGGTATGCCCCGTTGGTTTTTCGATGGTCAAATGCTCAAATCGAGTCATCGCTGCCATCAGTGCTTTGCTCATCTGCTGATACAATGTTTGTAAGTCTGGCAGGCGAGTGGCTTGTGTTGCTGGCTGCAGCACTGCATAGATATCTTGGAGGCTGATCGCTTGATAACTCATCCCCTCAGACGTTTGAGCGGTGAGTGTTGGCGCAGCTTTTACATTTAACCCAATGCCTAGCACCACACCAACCAGCTTACCAGATTTGGTCACGGGTTCTATCAAGATGCCAGCGAGTTTTTGAAAGGGTAGTGTTTGCTGATGTGCCTCACCGCTATCCAATAATGCACGCTTAACATCTTGAGATGGATAAAACCCCAAATCATTTGCCCATTTCACCCCAATTGGCGTCAGACCTTGCGCTTGTAGTTGCTGATTTACGGTTTGGATAACAGGCATTTTTGCCAGCTCAAGACCAATAATCAAAGACAATAAACCACTAATCGGCATATGCACCGGATGATATAGCGACAGATAAACATTGCCGCGCGGTGATTGCCATGAGCGCCCATGTTGTCCACGTCCCGCGCTCTGCGTCTCTGCGGTCAAGACGTGTACGGTAGCAGCATCTAGCGTGCCATCTTGCAGCGCTGCGATCAGCTCGCTATTGGTCGAGGCGCTACTGGCAACGTGGCGGTGGTTAAGCTCGGATAAAGCGGGAGAAAAATTGGTGAGTGGTGGCATAAGTTTAATCGATGTGGTTAAAGGAAACTTTGATATACTGAGCGATTGTTGCGGTCAGACAGTACCGAGTAAACAGCATAAAGGTCACGCTGAGATTTGGCAAATACAATTAAGCACGCCTAAGCGCTAGTAAGTACTATAGCGCCAGTCAGTATTATAAAAGGTTCGTTCTATGATGTTATATGTGTGGTTTGTGATTGCAGGCGCGTTTGCCGGTGTCAGCGCGGGCTTGTTTGGCGTCGGCGGCGGCATGATTATCGTGCCCGCATTGGTTTGGATTTTTATCGCATATGACTTTTCGCCAGAAGTAATCACCCATCTGGCCATTGGGACGTCACTGGCGACCATCGTTGTGACCTCAATCAGCTCACTGACTGCACACAACAAGCGTGGCGGCGTGCGCTGGGAAGTATGGCGCAAGATGGCGCTTGGATTGGTCATCGGTAGTTTGGTCGGCGCTAGTATCGCGGATATGATTGATGGACAAGCACTACAGGCTATCATTGGTTTCGGTGCGCTATTGGTCGCGCTAAAAATGCTGTTTTTTTCGAATAAAGAGCAAGTGGGTAAACCGTTACCATCGGCCGGCATCCAGTTTGGTGCAGGTTCTGGCATTGGGATGGCGTCCTCTATTTTTGGCATTGGCGGCGGCAGCTTGACCGTACCGTTTTTGAACTGGGCAGGGCTTCCGATGAAACAGTCGGTCGGCACATCAGCAGCATGCGGTCTACCAATTGCCTTGGCTGGGGCAGCAGGGTTTGCTTGGTTCGGTCAAGACGTGGTCAACCTGCCTGAGGGTACGATAGGGTTTGTCCATGTCACAGGATTTTTGTTTATTTCAGTCGCCAGCTTTGCGATGGCAAAAGTTGGCGCCAAGCTTGCCCATGTCTTACCTGCACTGATGCTTAAGCGCGCATTTGGTATGTTGTTAATATTTGCTGGAGGGCAGTTGTTATTGAGTGGATTAGGTGTTTTATAGCAATAATGAGTTTTTATAAAATTAGTATGCAAACCGTGAGATATTATTAGTATGAAAGCTGCAGAAAAATACCGCCGTGTTTTCGGCTCAATGAATCATCTAAAAGACCAGTTATCATGGACGACGGGTCTCTCTAATATGGTAGAGTTTTTGGCATGGGAGCCGCAGCGTATTTTAGGTATTACTAAAAAGCAATATGTACGCCAAATCATTGAGTGGGCATCTCACCCAGATTTGAAAGATAAAAATATAGAAGAAATTGAGCAATCAGTCATCAAAAAGCTCAATACAAAAATGAATGAAACTGAGCAGCTAGAGACGTATTCAACGCAAACGATGGGTATCTGTAATGCGAGAGAAGCCGTGCGCCGCGTAACGTTCTTTTCTGAGGATTACCTAAATAAAGAGTTCGATATCTTTTTGAGTTTGTGCAGTGATGTTTATCTGAACTTATTTTATCAGCAATTTATTAGCTTTGAGCCAAGTGGGTCATGGTCGACACATGGTAATAGCGACATGTTTGAAAACAGTACAGAGCTAAAAGCAATGTATATGGACAACCTAGCCTACAACCATCAGGCGAATGTATTGATAGCGAATGAGTTAAAACTCGCTGGTCGGAAAAACCCAGACCCAATCCTAAAATACTGCTTGATGTACGAGCATTTATTAGAAAAAGGCTTTATCGATAAAGGGGCAAAATTTTTGCTGTTATTTATCGGTGGTGATGCGCTAAAGCAAAACAAGCAAACGCTCGTAAATAGGGAGCTGGCTCTGTGTCATAAACGGCCAAGAAAGTATCAGCATTTGCTAAGACCAGAGCTGTTAAAAATAGTCGATCATTTAGAAGTAGCAAGTATCACATGGTCAGCCCTTATTGAGTTTAATAATCGCTACTTAGCAGAAAATGACACCTGCCAAGTGGAACAAAAACTGCTACGAGGGTTCCATCAAAGCCTTGAATCAAAATCGTTTATGCAGTTAGCCGTTTAACCCTAAAAACCCAGCACAATTTCAGGTAGAATAGCCGCCTGTTTTTGCTAAGTTTATTGACTCTTCATGCGTTTAAAATCTCTAAAGCTGGCAGGCTTCAAATCCTTTGCCAATCCAACCACTTTTACTTTTCGTCATGGCATCACTGCCATCGTCGGGCCGAACGGCTGTGGCAAATCCAATGTGATTGATGCCATCCGCTGGGTGCTAGGCGAAACCTCTGCCAAGCAGTTACGCGGCGGGGCGATGAGCGATGTTATCTTTGCTGGTACGCAGGATAAGACAGCCAAAAGCGTCGCCAGTGTCGAGCTGACGTTTGAGCATACCCAAGATGAGCAGACTGGCATTCGCCACGAGTTTAACTTGTACCAAGAGCTATCGGTTCGTCGTCAGGTAAATAAAGATGGCCGCTCAGATTATTTTATCAATGGTACGCGTTGTCGTCGCCGTGATGTGGTCGATGTGTTTTTAGGTACGGGGCTGGGTGCACGTAGTTATGCGGTAATTGAGCAAGGCATGATTGGGCGCATTGTTGAGTCTAGTCCTGTGCAGCTGCGTGAGTTTATTGAAGAGGCGGCAGGTGTCTCGCGCTACCAGGCTCGCCGTGAAGAAACGCAAAAGAAGTTAGAGAAGACAAGGGACAACCTAGCGCGTTTGCACGATATGCAAAGCGAGTTATTGCGTCAACAAAAGACACTGTCTAAGCAGGCGGCCAGTGCGCAGCGTTACGAAGAATTGGCATTAACACTAGCTGATATCGAGCAGCAGCTCGCCATTCAACAGCTCTATCAAGCTAAGCAAACGCATCAACAGCAGAAAGTAGCGCATGAACGTAGTGCTACGGAGGTGTCGACACTACAAGTTGACTACGACACGCTCAAAGCTCAGCAAGATAAGCTCACTGCGCGTATCAATCAAGAGCAATGGCTCAAAGACGATGCCCAAAGCGCTCACTATCAGCAGCAGCTCGGCTATCAACAAGCGGAACATAAGCTAAGTGATGCTAAATCACAGCTGGCTACTATTGAGCAGCAACTGTCTGACTTGGCTCAGCAACGTGCACAATCACTCGCTGATATCGAACGCCTCAACGCTGAACAAGCTGAGCAGAATCAAGCGCTAGAAGCCTTGCGTCCGCAGCTGACTGAGCTAACAGATAAACGTGATAACTATAAGCGCAATGAGCAGCCACTACAACGCGCGTGGCATGAAGCGCAAAACAATCTGTCACGCTTACAAGATAAGGCCCGTTCGCTTGAGCAGCAGCAAGCTATCAACACTCAAGCACAAAAACGCCATCAGCAAAGCTATGATAAATGGCAACGCCGCGAGCAAAACTGGCAAAACCTGTGGCAGCAATTACAGCAGTCTATAGCGCCATCTAGTCGTACTAATGTGAGTAAGACGGATGATGCGCAAGATCTAAGTCAGGTGCTAGAACAGCAAATCACTGAGCTAAGTATGCAGTTGCAGCAGGTTAAGCGTCAATACGAAGCCGTCGATGAACGATTATCCGAGATACAACCGCAAGCACATAGCTTGCAGCAGAGACTAAACGCACAACAGAGTGAGCTGAGCGATAATGAAAAGCGTCATGCGCTACTGGCAGGCGAATACGATACCCTGCATCAAATACTGCATCCGAAACCTACACAACAGCAATCAGCAAAGACCCAAACTACTGCGAAAGATAAGACGGATAACAATGGCATACATCATCAGCCGTTAGCCATTGCAACGCTACGTGAGCAAATTGAGCTAAGTGCGAAGGGGCAGGAGTATGCGCCGCTACTCGATAGTATCCTAGCATTGTGGCTAGATAGCCATGTGCTGGTTGCTAATCAACAAGCTAATCAAATCAAGCAATCAGACGTTAACAACGCTAATAGCATTTCTCAGAAAACTGATAGCCTCTGGCAAGTGCTTGAGCATGACATTGCAGATTTACGGACTTATCAGACGGCACAAAATACGCCTGCCAGTGCAAAAGATAAAACTCTAATAGAGACAGGTCATAGCTTATGGTTGCCAACTGCGAAAAGTGATATTAGTGACCAAGAATTTGTCAGCGAATTGCCAGACAATTTGATTGATAAAGTGTTGCCATTATCGCAGTTGATTACTCAGCCGCTACTCTCGCTATGGCAGCAGTGCTATATATATACGGCGCAGTTTGAGACCAGTCAACAGAATGAGATTGACACACTTACTGATGTACTAAAATTATTACCATCGTCCGCTATCCTACTTACCGCAGATGGTTGGCTCATCAGTCGTCATGGAACGATTAATTTAAGCAAATTCGCTGGTGCGCAAGATAATCAAAGTGATAGCAGCAGTCAATTTCTCACGCAGCGTTTGCAGCAGCGCACTCGTTTGCAAGCGTTAGAAGACTTGCTTGATGAGTTTGAAAGCAAAATACAAGAGCAGCAAAAATCTATTGCAAAAGACCAGCGCGATTATGATGCGTTGATGGTTAGCTTGGAAGAAACGCGCGCGCAAGCTGAGCAGTTAACCCGTGATAAGCATCAATACCAGCAGCAACTGACGACCGAGCGAGCCAATGCTGAGCGGTTGCAAGCGGATAGCCAGCGTTTGAACGCTGATAAAGCAACGCTTGAGCAAGAAAAGCAAGAACTGGTACAAGAGCAACAAACCCTTGAGCAAGAACAACAGCACATTGAAAGTGAGATCGCCACACTCACTCCGCAAATAGCAGAGGCACGAGCGACAACTCAGCAACTGCAAGCTGAGCGCAGCGATCTAAACCGCGCGCGTCAAGTCGATGATGACGCGTGGCAAGCACTGCAGCTGCGTATTCAGCAATACGAGATGCGTTTAGAACATAGTGTTAGCAGTCTGGATCGTGCGACTGAGCAACACGACAAGTCGTTAGAGAATGAGCAAAGTCTACAGATGCATCACGATCAGCAGCAGGCCAAGTTGCCAGAGCTACAAGCAACGCTACAGTCTGCCCAGACAACGCGCGATGAGCAGCAAGTGCTATTGAACGAGCGTGATACTGCGCTAACAGCACTAAAACAAACGTACGCTGAGCAGCAGACAGCATTTGATACATTGCAAAATACATTGCAAACGCAGCAAAGCGAGCTTGCCCGTCATGCTACTGAGCTGGCACTGAGTGCTGCACGGTTAGAGGATGCTAGCGCACACACGCAGAGCGCTTTAGATGCTTATTATCGTGTGAGTCATAAATATAAAGCGCAAGCTGAGCAACCTCGACAAAGCATGAGCGTCTCAAACTTGCTAGCAGATTTTATCGCTCATGATCGGCGCGTCCGTCCAGACAAAATCGCTGAGCTTGAATCTGAGCGCGCCAAGTTGACCCAGCAGTTGAGCAAGATTGGGCCAGTTAATTTAGCAGCGGTCGCAGAGTTGGCCGAGGTAAACGAACGCCTAGATCCACTCGCACAGCAGACGGCAGATATCGCGGCCAGTATGCAGACATTGACTGAAGCGATTGCCTCTATTGATGAGACGACCAAGACACTGTTTATGCAGACACTTGATGCGGTCAATAATGAGCTGGCCAATTTATTTGCCAAAGTCTTTGGCGGTGGACAAGCTAGCCTGACGTTGAACACTGACGAGATGCCAGCCAATACGCCAAAGTCAGAACAGTGGCGCGCAGGGCTTACCTTAATGGCGCAGCCAAAGGGCAAACGCAACAGTCGCTTAGCGGTATTATCGGGTGGTGAAAAAACCCTTACCGCGCTAAGTTTGATTTTTGCGATATTTAAGCAGCATCCTGCACCGTTCTGTGTGCTTGATGAAGTTGATGCACCGCTTGATGATGCCAACGTCGCGCGCTTTACCAGTCTCATTCATGAGTTAGCAGATGATTTGCAATTTATTTTTATCAGCCATAATAAATTGACGATGCAAATTGCTGATGAGCTAAAAGGTATTACCATGCCAAGTGCAGGCATTTCTACACTAGTCAGTGTGTCGCTTGATGAAGCTGCGCGTTACGTAGAGAGCTAAGAGTGAAATAGTCGACATTAAAAGTGCTATGAGAATCAGCGCGATGCAAATATAATCAATCAATTGGCATAAATGCAAATAAGCTTGACCTCAGTCCAGCATACTGGTTATAAAGTACACAATGTGGTGACGATATAGGTCAGCCATGCTAGAATATTGCCATTTATGCTCGTTTGTGTATTCCCTTTTGTTATATATACTAGGATGTATTTATCATGACCGTTATTCAGTTTATATTGATTGCCATTGCCGCGTTTATCGTGCTCGCAGGGCTGTTTATGGTCATTCGTAGCTTTAAGCGCCGCGGTGCTACCGAAGCTGCTGCGGTCAATTATGATAAAAATGGTATTCCCATCATACCGCGTCACGAGCGCAACATCGTCGATCAGCCAGATCTCGATGATACAGTCGCAGGCGAGACGAGCATCGGTCCAGATCGTAGCTACTTGGATGCCGTCGTTGAAGAAGATCCATTGACGCAAGCGCATACCAACGTTGATGCTCAACTAACGGCTGATCGTGACCATGTAGCAGCTGACGATCATGACGTAATCGATGAAGCCGACTACGCGCGCTGGCAAGAAGAGCAACGCCGTGCCGATAGTGCTGAGTTTGTAGAAGTCGCCGATCAGATGCATATCGAGCAAGAGCCTGATGCGTTCTCTAGCCTAATGTCAGCGACCGATAGCCTGATGCCAACTATCGATACGGCAGAAGAGCCAAGCTTCGATGACAATAGCCCGATACTGGATCAGCATCTATCAGAGTCAGGTGATGATGCGCAAAACGGCCCGTTGATTAATGCCAAAGACAATATCAATATCACCATCTTGCCGCACCAGTATCGCGATCGTCCAGCGGCGATTATCCGTGGTCGTGACCTGCTAGCGTTGATTGATAAATACGGCCTACGCTATGGCGCGATGAATATGTTCCATCGCTACGAGCAAAAAGACGGCACGGGTATGTTGTGGTTTAGCATGATGGGCATCACTGATAGCGGTATCGCACCGTTTGATCCGCATAGTGTTGCGACCAATACCTATAACGGTGTCGTCGTGTTCTTGTCATTGCCGCATCCACAAGCCGTGCGCAGCTTCGATAGCATGATGAGCATTGCTTATATGATGGCAAGCGACCTTGACGCGATTATGCTTGATGAAGAGAACGAACCAATCACGCCTGAATACAAGCAGCAGCTACGTAACCAAGTCCGTGATTATGAGGGCTAGCAGTGTAAAGGCTAAAAGCTGATTAATAGCAGAAATCATAAAAAAGGCAAATAGCGCTTAACGTTGTTTGCCTTTTTTAATGGGCTATAGTTTCTGCAAAATGCTAACCATAGTAGACTGATCGAGCCTGACACAGTATCTGATTTATATAGGATTGACTATACCGAGCTTCCTACAAACTTGTTATCATATCGACATCTTGAATTGCAAAAAAGACGCCGACTATGACTGACTCTACCTCATCAAATAACTCTAAAAACCTACCTGCTCAAGTAGAAAATCAAGCACCTGCCAAATCTAATGTGCCTAGTCCGACCGACAGTAGTACCAATAATAGTGCAGAGATTGTCTCAAAAATGCGTGCGCTTATTGAAGCGATTAAGACGCATAACTATGCCTATTACGTGCTCGACAATCCAATTTTAGAAGACAGCGAGTACGACCAATTGCGTCGCTCGTTGCTTGAGATTGAAGAAGAATATCCAGATTTGGTGCAGCCAGACAGTCCAATCAATCAAGTCGGCGATATGCCACTATCGGCCTTCACTCAAGTCACGCATGATATTCCGATGCTGTCATTAGGCAATGTCTTTGAATATGATGATTTGCGCGATTTTATGCGCCGTGTCAATGATCGCCTCAGCGACTCGCAGCAAAACCCTGAATACGAGATGGAGCTAAAGCTCGATGGACTGGCGGTCTCACTGAAGTATGAGCATGGTAAATTTGTCCAAGCGGTCACGCGCGGTGATGGGCAGACCGGTGAAGATATTACCCAGAATGCTAAGACCATTCGTAACTTGCCCCTATGGATAGCTGATGCTGCTGATATTGAGTTGCTAGAAGTGCGCGGTGAAGTATTGATGCCTAAGGCAGGCTTTGAGCGTCTTAATCGATTGGCAGAAGAGAATGAGGGCAAAACCTTTGCTAACCCGCGTAATGCCGCTGCTGGTAGCTTACGTCAGTTAGATCCAGCGATAGCAGCCAGTCGTCCATTGGCTTTCTATGGCTATTCGGTCAATCAGGGTTTGCCTGAGAATATCGACACTCAGTCAGGGGCGTTGGCATGGCTTACCGAGCTTGGATTTACGGTCAGCGCCGTAGAAGTGGTAGCAAATCCACGCGCCGCCCAGACCTATTATGAGTCAGTGATAGAAGGGCGTAGCGATCTGCCATTTGAGATTGACGGTATGGTGATTAAGGTAAACAACCTTGCGTTACAGCAGCAGTTAGGCTACCTATCACGTGAGCCACGCTGGGCAACCGCTTATAAATTCCCTGCCGAAACGGTAATGACACGTCTCAACGATATCGAATGGCAAGTTGGCCGTACGGGTCAAATCACACCAGTCGGCAAGCTTGAACCTGTCAAAGTTGGCGGCGTCACTGTCAGCAATGTCACCTTGCATAACTTTGGCGAGATTCAACGTTTAGATGTGCGCGCAGGCGACACGGTCAGCGTTCACCGTGCAGGTGATGTCATCCCAAAAGTCACTCGTGTCTGGCACGATCAGCGCCCAGCCGATAGCGAGCCGGTCACGCTACCTTCGACTTGTCCTGTCTGTGACTCTCCTGTCGTGCTGCCTGAAGATGAAGCATTGGCGCGCTGTACGGGTGGGCTGTTTTGCCCAGCGCAGCAGCAAGAAGCACTTATTCATTTTGTCTCACGTCGTGCCATGGATATCGATGGACTTGGTGCAAGTTGGCTGATTAGCTTCTTTGAGCATGGTCTGGTCAAAACCGTTGCTGATATCTATCAGTTGCACAATCATGCGGATGAGATGGTCACCTTTGAGAAACTGGGTGAAAAATCGGTACAAAATATCATTAACGCTATCGAAGCCAGCAAGCATACGACATTGGCTCGCTTCATCTATGCACTCGGCATCCGCGGTGTCGGTGAAGGTACGGCGCAGAACTTTGCCCAGCAGTTTGGTGATTTAGATAGTCTGATGGCGGCGAGTATCGAGACCCTGATAAAAACCCCAGATGTCGGAGAAATCACTGCCGAGCTGACCTATAAGTTCTTCCGTGCGCCGCACAATATCGAAGTGATTAATTCATTGCTTGAAGCTGGCGTACATTGGGATAAGGTCGAGCAAGTCGCCTCAGAAGGGCTCCCACTCGATGGGCAAACGTGGGTCATCACGGGTGCGCTCGATAGCATGGCGCGTGATGAAGCCAAAGCCAAACTACAAGCGTTGGGTGCAAAAGTCTCGGGCAGCATCTCTGCAAAAACCACTGCGCTACTGGCAGGGGATAAGGCTGGTTCTAAACTGACCAAAGCGGAAAAATTGGGTGTGAAAGTGGTGGGTGAAGATGAGTTTTTAGAGTTGGTTAGGGAGTAAATGATGAATATTGATGAATTAAATGGTCTCGATGAAGTGACTCAAAAAGAAGTTGAGAAGTTACTGAAAGTGACGCGTGAGAAGAATGGAGATGAAGAATATATAAGTGCTCAGTTTGAGCTAGAAGACTACATGGATAAGAATAAAAAATATGAATTAGGTGTGAAGTATTTAAAGAATATAAGAGAAGATGATGGTGCTATTTACTATAAAGCATTAATACTTATATTTGCTAATCAATACTTTTTTATGAATGATTTAGATGCTTCTTATGACTCTATAGTTGAGTTCTTAGAAGGTAGTGAATATGCTTTTAATGGTGTGAAAGAGGACACTTTTGATAGTATAAGAGGCGATGCTTTTGGGGTTGCAAAAAAATATTTTTACCAAGAAAACTATATAAAATCTCTAAATTTATTTAAATTAATTGGAGGTTCTTACTCATATCAGTCCAGTTGCTACGAAAAAATATGTAAATTAAAAATGAATATTGAGACTAAGAAAATAGGAGAGATGAGTAACGATTTGAAAGGCAAGGTAGAGAAAATTATAGACATCTTAAAACTAGATTTTCTTCCTTTATCAGAAGACGAGCAAGCTCCTGAAAGAAAACTGGCACACTATACAAGTACATATACAACCAATAAGCTGCTTTCTAAAGAAAAAAATAAAGACAAGCCAAGCGCTTTTCGTTTAAATACCATCAATAATGTTAATGATCCTAGCGAAGGTAAGTTGCTTACAAACTACCTTGAGTCCGTGAAAGAGAACTCTTTTTATAAGCCTGATTTTGATGAAAGGTTACATGCGTTTATCAGCTGTTTCACTTTCAACCATGACAGTTTAAATCAGTTTCGATTATATGGAAAAGAAGATAACAAAGAAGCTTCTGGTGTTAGCTTGGTTTTTAATAAAGATTTCTTTAAAGAGAATGACTCCCAGTCCTGTATGAACAATATATTTATTAATAGAACGATAAAAAATGTAAAAAATAATTCAGATGAAGGTGATAGTTCAGCTAAGAGAATAGAAAAGCAATCAGTCATGAGATGCGTTTATATTGATCCTACCTCCGACTATATCCATCTAGCTCAACGCAACCGGTTAACATTTTTCCGTGAGTTTGGTCGTGAAAATTTGGAAGGAGGTAGTATCCCTAAAGCTGAAATTGAGTGCATTGAATATGAGAATTATATAGACAAGAAAACCGAAGATTTTAGAGAGGCGTTTATAGAGTTAAAAAGTATTTATAACGATGCTATAGATAAGAAGAAATCTTTAAAAAAACTAAGTAAAGAAGATTCAGATAAAATAGATAGCTTACTGGATATGATAATCTTACCTCTAAAATATCTAGTCAAACATTCAGCTTTTCAAGAAGAGCAAGAATGCCGTATGGTATATATCACCTCACTTGATGACCCTAAAGTTAAAATGGATTTTGGCAAGTTTCTATACGTAGAGTACGAACCAGAGGTAAAAGCGAATTTAGACAAAATTTACATCGCACCAGCTGCAACGCAATATCAGCCTTACTTAGCGAAGCTATTATGTGGTACGAATAGTTTAGGAAAAAAAATAAAAATCGAACTCTCAAACAATCCTTACCGCCATACTTCGTAATAAAATAGTAGCGTGTGTCATATAAGTCAAAACACACGCTATTAATCTTTACTCACTCATTTCCCCATGCGCCTTCACATCACCTTTCTTACCATCTGGCTGAATCACGATAGGTAGCACCAGTCCTTTGGCAAAGTCATCAGACAGCACATAATCATAGCGACTGGCAGCGACATCAGGCGTGGTATGAATGATAAGCGTCATCTCATTGCCATCGGTTAGCTCATGTGAGACATAGGTTTCGCTCAGCTGATCTAATGCTTTCGATAGCGCTTCGTTACTTGCCATGCTCACCGTCAGATTATGCTGAGCGGTCGCAGCGTCCACTTTGAAGTAATCTGCATAGTCTCGGACGTTTTGACTATCGATGGCAAACGGATACTTATAATTGGTAGGGTCAGCAGGCTTTGCACCGCTATCTACCAGTGACCAGTCGATGGTATCGGCTGCCGATGCAGTTGGATCTGTTGCTGTCTCCGCAGTTTGCTCAGTGGCATCGACGGAATCGGTAGCATTGTCACAGCCTATTAGCGCCCACATGCTTGCCGTTGCAATTACCATCATACTTATCAGACGCTTTGCCATCGAGTTACCCTTTTGATTGTTGGTCATGATTGATTTGCTCTATCTGCTATTTTGACAGCTTTCTTTGTGCTTCTCTAGCGAAATACATCAGATGGTAAATTTTGATATAGGCGATCCTTTATAAAAGAATGACAACGTTAACCTCGCTTGCAGTATCACAGTTATATCTGCACTCGGCTGCCTTGTACCACTTTTAAATTGAATCAACTATATAGTCAAGTCTATATAAATCCGCTACATCGTCATCCTCGCTAAGCGTACTAATGTATAAATTGCGCTCGGTTTCCTTGTGTCGAAATTATATTGAACTGACTATACAACTATCTACCTGATACTGTTTTTTATAGCCACCTTTATACACGTATCAAACGAACACGCATAAAAAAGCAGCCACCATATAATGACTGCTTTTTGTTTATTACGACTATTTGTCTATTACGACATGAGCGTATCTCTAGCTGATTAGATTTGGCAGTTTACTTGGTATTCTTTACCATCAGCCCATTTCATCGCAAAAATACCTTTGTCACCTTTCATGTGCCATGCATAGACGACTTCTGGGTTTGAGTCGTTTACATAGCTTGCGACTTCGCCTTTCACTTTACCATTTAGGATGATTGGCTGCTCAGCCCATTTTACTTTTGGTAGGGTAGCGTTGAGCATCACTTGTTCTTTATTGATAGATTGCTTTGCCATGATTTTGCTGTCATCGGTACAGGTGTACGGTGCTGGTGCCATACGATCATAGGCAGCGGTTACTTTTTCTGGAACTGGCGTATCAGTTGCATCTGGGGTAGTGGGTGCGGTAGTCGCACAAGCGCTCAATAAGGCAAGGACTGGTAGGGTGGTCGCAATTTTAGTTATCATTTTCATAGTGCTCTCCAAAGCTTTTCGCTGATGTCATTTACTTGTTCTTAATGATGCGTTTAGCATATGAGGGTTATAGTAGCGAAAACGAACTATTTCAATGTTAGAAATTGTTCATTACCTGTTAGCTTCGTTACCCAACCGCTGTCTAATGTAACTTGCAATTTGCGACATGGTGAAAAGTAAGCCGTGTTAGCTATGAAGTGCGCGTCTATAAAATTGGTGCATAAAAAAGCGTCTATCACCGAGTGGCTGATAGACGCTTTTGTTTTACTTAACACGCGTTAGATTGAGCGTGTACTTTTATACTATGAACATTACTTGCTATGAATACTACTTGGTTTTACGTGGTGGCAGACCAGTATGCTGAGTCTGGAAATTGCCTTTGCTGACTTTCTTCTTACTGTTGTTTGACGAGCCATTACTACGCTTCACTGAGTCATTGCCAACACGGCTATTCTTTTTGCGCGCTGACTGATAAGTATCTTGCGCGGCATCACGCCCTTCTAAACTGGCGTTAAATGGTGGAATCAAGCAACCACGATTTTTACCAATCAAGTCACTACGACCCATGTCTTGTAGCGCTTTACGTAGTAATACCCAGTTTTTTGGATCATGATAGCGCAAGAACGCTTTATGCAGTTTGCGCTGCTTACCAGACTTGACGATATCCATGTCACCTTCATCACGGCTGACCTTATGTAGCGGATCTTTGTGCGTGTGATACATGGTAGTCGCGGTCGCCATTGGGCTTGGATAAAACGCCTGTACTTGGTCAGCACGGTAGCCATTACTTTTGAGCCAAAGCGCAAGGTTCATCATATCTTCATCTTTGGTTCCCGGATGGGCGGCAATAAAGTAAGGAATCAGATATTGCTCTTTGCCCGCTTCTTGGCTGAACTGTTCAAACATGGCTTTGAACTGATCATAGCTGCCCATGCCAGGTTTCATCATCTTCGATAGCACGCCTTCTTCAGAGTGCTCAGGCGCAATCTTGAGGTAACCACCGACGTGATGACTGACCAATTCTTTCACGTATTCAGGATCTTTTACTGCCAAATCATAACGCAAGCCTGAAGCAATCAGGATTTTTTTCACGCCTTTGATATCACGCGCTTTGCGATATAGCTTAGTCAAATTACTGTGATCGGTAATCAGGTTTTCGCAGACGTCCGGATAGACACAAGACGGCTTACGGCAGTTCTTTTCAATCGTTTCGTCTTTACAGCTGAGGCGGTACATGTTGGCTGTTGGGCCACCAAGGTCAGATATCACACCAGTAAAGTTCGGTGCAGTATCACGAATCGCTTCTACTTCGCGCAAGATCGAATCTTCTGAACGGCTCTGGATAATACGGCCTTCGTGCTCAGTGATCGAGCAGAAGGTACAACCACCAAAACAGCCGCGCATGATATTGACCGAAAATTTAATCATGTCATAAGCAGGGATACGCGCATCGCCATAGCTTGGATG
Source organism: Psychrobacter sp. NPDC078929 (assembly GCF_050267985.1). Classification (NCBI taxonomy): domain Bacteria; kingdom Pseudomonadati; phylum Pseudomonadota; class Gammaproteobacteria; order Moraxellales; family Moraxellaceae; genus Psychrobacter; species Psychrobacter sp. NPDC078929. The sequence continues at coordinate 27,542 of NZ_JBNNFX010000014.1, forward strand.
CGGCAGGCGTGCATACGGCAAGTCAAACACATAATCCATCTCTTCTGTCGAGAGTGGCACTGGTGGCGGATTGAGCCAAACGTCGATAGAGGTATGCGAGTTACCAGCACCGCTACTATGACGTTGCACGAGCGCACGGGCGTTACCTGGATTGGTCTCTAAATGCAGAATACGACTTGCATGAGCATAAAGTACAGGGTCCGATTTGACATGCTCATAGTCAGGCAGACGAATGACGGTTTTTTCACGTGGTGGCATTTTTAGCTTATGCTTACGTGCGGTCATTGGCTTATCAAAACCGCGCATTTGCACCACTTGCGTCTCTTCATCGACTTGTTCAGCGTTGATAACTTTATTGGCAACTGGCTCAGCGACAAAACCCTGATATTGCGATGACATAGATGAAGGCATGGCTTGGCCAACAGGCGAGTCCGATGGTTTGTTCTGCTCAATTGAACAGCTATCAACGTCTTCGGTCATCACATAAGGGTTGATAATTGGATCGACACGACCGACAGTATCGACATCGTTACTCGCAACCTCAGTCATGTCTTCTTGCCAATGACGACGAGTCGGAGTCAATAAATAAGCCGTACCGCGCAATTTACTCATCTGCTCAAAGCTATAGCCTTTAGACAGACCATGTACCACATCGACGATCGCACGCTCAGCATTACCATATAATAAGACATCAGCACGCGCGTCTAGCAAGATACTACGGCGGACTTTGTCTGACCAATAATCATAATGAGCGATACGGCGTAGACTGCCCTCAATACCGCCCAAGATAATAGGCACATCAGGATACGCTTCGCGGCAGCGCTGGCTATAAACGATAGCGGCACGGTCAGGGCGTTTGTTTGCCACGTTGCCTGGTGAATAAGCGTCATCGCTACGAATCTTGCGGTCAGCGGTATAGCGGTTAATCATGCTATCCATGTTACCTGCGGTCACGCCATAAGCGTAGACAGGTTTGCCCAGTTCCATAAAGGCGTCTTTGCTCTTCCAGTCTGGCTGAGCAATAATACCCACGCGAAACCCTTGCGACTCTAATAGACGACCGATGATCGCCATACCAAAGCTTGGGTGATCGACATAAGCATCACCTGAAATGATGATGACATCACAGGCATCCCAGCCCAAATCATCCATCTCTTTGCGACTCATAGGCAGATAGGGCGCAGGCTCGTAGCAGCTCGCCCAGTGTTTGTCGTAATCGAAAAGAGGTTTTGTGCCTTGTTTAAAGGCGGTGCGGGCGATGGTATCGGCAGACATGGGCGGACCTGTTGAATAGAAAAATGGCACTAAAAAAAGCCGTTATTTATTAAAAATATTAACGGCTCATTTAAAAGCGCTCATTTTAACATGAATTCAACTCACTATGCGACCTATTCTATGATGGGTGATTAATGATAAGTTATTGATAGCATGAGATAAACTGCTCATGCAAAGTAAGCTGTCAGCACAGCAAGATAATGGCAAAAGTAGTCTAGGCAGAACAGTCGCATAATTGGCGCTATAAACCTTATATTAAGTAATATTCTCCATCCTCGTTCAATTCATAATTACATGAGTACAAGCACAATAATCAAAATATGAATTTGGTTAATACTAATCATTTGTTTTCTTATACTTATGACTTTTCTTAATTTCTCATAGTAGATTTTGGCACAGGTTTTGCTCCACCCCTGTTAGGGCTTATTTGTGCACACTGATGAGTGAAAATGGTGCACCGATAAAATTTGAACGGCTAGATAAGTGTTTGGAGATAAAATGAGAACATCATCTGTTGGACTGGACACGATAAAGACATTATTAAAACTATTACAACCATTAAAACTATCGCTAAGTAATAGGCTGGTGCTAAGTACAGTATTGTTTGCAGCAATGGGTAGCGCCCAAGCTGCTGAGGCCGACACATTGACCGTGGCACAGCTGCTCGAATATCAAAATATCGCTTGGATTATCTGGGGCGGGGTATTGGTGTTCTTTATGCAGGCAGGTTTTGCTCTACTTGAGAGCGGATCAGTACGAGCGAAAAACGCGGTAAACGTGATGATGAAAAATTACACTGACATGTGTATCGGCGGTCTAGCGTTCTACTTGGTGGGTTTTGGGCTGATGATGGGTACCAATCACTCCGGATTTGTCGGCACGGATCACTTTATGCCAGTCGCGTTATCCAATATGGACTGGGCATTGATGTTTTTTCAGATGATGTTTGCAGCGACAGCGGTGACGATTGCGAGTGGTGCGATGGCAGAGCGCGTCTCGTTCATCGGCTATGCAGTCGCCGCCTGTTTGATTTGTTTGTTTATCTATCCTGTATTTGCCAGTTGGGTGTGGGGCGGATATTTCGGCGGTACAGGTTGGCTAGCTGAGCTTGGCTTTATTGATTTTGCTGGGTCTACCGTTGTGCATTCTATCGGTGGTTGGTTGGCGCTGGCAGGTATCTTGGTCATTGGCCCGAGGCTAGGCCGCTTTGCACCTGATGGCACGCCAAGACTCATCGCAGGTCATAACATGACGTTGCTAGCGCTAGGCGGATTTATTCTATGGTTTGGCTGGTTCGGCTTCAATGCTGGATCGACATTATCTATCACGGGCAATATTGGTCTAATCGCAGTCAATACTTTTGTCGCAGCAGTCAGTGCGGTGGTGAGTTATATGTTGATCTCCCGATCGCTTAACAAAGCCATTTTACTTAGCGATAGTGTCAATGCCAGCTTGATTGGTCTCGTATCGATTACTGCAGGTTGTGCGACCACAACGCCTGTCTTTGCGATTATTATCGGTGCGGTTGCTTCCGTGGTATATATCTTATCGTCGCAAGCATTATTAAAATTCAAGGTAGACGATGTGGTCTCGGCAGTGGCAGTACATGGCTTTGGCGGGGCATGGGGTACACTCGCCGCAGGATTGTTTTATACAGGAGATTTATTTAACTTATCACGGCTTGGCGTACAAGCGCTGGGTGTCGGCGTGGCATTAGGCTGGGGACTGGGACTGGGTCTAGTGATGTATAAGCTTATTGATCTAAGCTTTGGGTTAAAAGCAAGCCGCTTACATGAGCAGCGAGGCCTTGATTATACCGAGCATGCAGAGCTTGGATACCCTGAGTTCCAGAAGCAAATGTTTGATTCCAAGAGTTTAACCGAGCGGCATTTATAGGAGAGAGCTGATGAATATTGATACTCAATCCGTAGACCAAGCTGTGACTGCGATGGCAGAAGTACTTGCCGATTATCTACATCCTGAAGAGGTGCGACTGCTCAAATCACAGTGGCAGCGATACTCGACGGTCTCTGTAAAAATGATGCAGCAGTGCGTCTTGGATGCGACACGGCGCTATCCTGAGCTGCAAGCTTGTAAGTCCGATATTAGGAAAGGGTTTTGGGCTACGTTGCAAGCGGACAGTCAGCAAACAGTAGAGTCTGACAGTCACAATAGCCATAATGAAACAGTCAAAGCGCCAGTCCCTGTCTCTGAGCTGGTTTTGGCGTTTTATACTGTCATAGAAGCGCTGCGTAGCCAGCTATCAGAAACAGAAAGTCGCAATCTATTTCTGACCATGCACCAAACTGTTTCGCAAGAGCGCACCTTCAAAGGGCATAGTCTTAACATCAGTCAGTTTTTAGAAGGCAATCGCCCGTCTGTACCTGATAATGAGCACCTGTTAAATAATTTGATGCAGCTGGCTTATATATGCTTATGCGACGTTGCAGGCCCTGTCGAAGCAGATGAAATGATGTTTCGAGCAGCAGAAACCGCGAAACAAAGCTATCCTAAAACATTGGTCGAAAAGTTATTCTAAAATATTAAACAAGCACGTTACGGTCGGGTACGGAATACCTTTCGATAACGTGCCTTATATAAAGGGGCTTTTATAACGTAGCTTTCATAGTGTACCCTGATACTAGACGATGAGCGGTCTAGTAGTTTAACGATCTAATCTAATAACTGAAGCGGGAAAGTAACCACGTCAAAGGCAAGGGCAAAGGGTAGCAATACTAGCTTTTGTGCGCCATTTGGACCGCTACGAGTGACGACATCTTGCTGAGTCTGTGTATAGAAGCTCACCGTATATGGTTTGGTCAGTGCGCGATAGTTTGACTGAATTAACCCTAAGTTACTAACTTGCGGATAGATAGCGCCTTTGACAGGAACACTAAAACAAAAGCGCTGAGCATTGATACGTTGATCACTCGCTGAGGTGCACTCTTTACCGTTATTTTGCAAAAAGAACTGATAGTCTGAGCGCCCAAACTCATCTTTTAATTTAGCATAAGACAATTTCATCTCACCTTGAAAGTACCCATCATTCTTGGGTACATGAAAGCTCATGTCATTATCCACTTGAATATTTTTTTGAGACAAGTTACTCAGTAAGTTCACCATTTCTATCCCACCTTGGGTAAGAACGTAGCTGTTCTTTTCTCCTACGATAACCATTGACGCGTTTGGCATTTTTGGTAACGCATGCGCAGGACGACCAAAGGCAACAATTTGATCTTCAGACAGTATCTGCTTTGTTGTGTTCGTGGTGACATGCCCGCTATTGTCTAACAATGAGCTGGTCGCACAGCCTGAGCTGGCTAGTACCGTAGCAAACAGAGCGCCTGCTATTACCTTTTTTGAATTTAATGGGTTTAACGGTTTTAATGACGCTTGCATATTCTTCTGAGTAGCATTTGTGTGGTCAGTCATGATTAGGCTTCCTTGTCTAAAAAATAGGCTTACGAAATTAACTATCGAGTTTTTATTTCTTCTCGGATGTCTGGTGAATATCGTACAGTGTTTATATGTAACTTAGCTACTTATCATCCATTGTCATATGATAGCAACTTCAGCTGAGACGGATTAATTATAATTAATCTAGCGTGATTTTGGTTCCACTCTTGGTAAAGTTCATCACAAACTGGCTTTTGAAATTGCGTACATTATTTTCGTAAGTCAGTAAGCTGCGAGTGAACTGATGATAGTCGCTCATGTTTTTTGCATTGACCATCAGCATAAAATCAAAATCACCTGATACTTCATAACAGCTCATGATTCGCGATTGCGCATCCATCAAGCGCTCAAACCGATGTTGCATTGAGGTATTAGAGCGCTCCATTTCTATCATCACTACGGCTGTCAGGCCATAACCCACTTTGTCAGGATTGACGATGGCGACTTGTTTGGTAATCACGTCACTATCTATTAGCGCTTGTATACGCCGCTGCGCCGTCGCAATGGATACATGCACTCGCTCTGCGACAGTTTTAAGCGGTAATGTCGCATCATCTTGCAGCAAGTTCAAAATAGCTTTATCAATATTATCTAAAGTATGGCTCATATCAGGACATCCTTAACAGCAGAGTTTTCTATCGATTTTTATAAATATTATCACTAAAAATTTTAATATAAGAAAATAACGATTTATATGATATCTATTTGAGATATTTATTCATCAATGAACTTATATAGAGATAATATATCAAATCACCCTAGTAAAATAGACTATACCAATCAGAACTGCTTTAAAAAAAGAGCTAGCAATTGGTTTTTATCATCTATTAATAGCTACGGTGCTTATCATGTCTATCTCAATGCTCTCCAATGTATTCGCTAATACGCTAGCAACGACTGTTGCACGTTTGCCACTACCTGCGATTTGGACGACAGGTAGCGCACAACAACGTACATTAATATTAGGGGTGTCTTTTGCCATACTGTCCAATGTGCTATTTGGCGTACTCTATGCCTATAGTAGTTTTTTGTCGCCATTATCAGGGACGCAGGTTTTTATCTGGCGCATGCTCGCGATGTGGGCAGCGTTGGTCGGATACCTGATGGTAAGTGGACGTCTGGGATTGCACATCGATAAATTGAAAGTGTTAAGAGGCGCTAAGCAGTGGGCTTGGCTGCTATTACCTACGCCAATATTCCTTAGCCAGTTTTGGTTATTTATGTGGGCGCCAGTGAATGGGCAAGGTGTGCAAACCGCGATGGGATACTTCTTATTCCCGTTAATGATGGTGGTGTTTGGTTGTGTCCTCTTTGGCGAAAAACTAAGCCGTTTGCAATGGTTGGCAGTGGCCTTTGCTGCATTGGGCGTGGGTAGTGAAGTTATCCGTACGCAAAGTGTCTCTTGGGCGACGCTATGGGTATGCGGTACGTATCCCGTTTACTACATTTTACGCCGACTGCAGGGAATTGGCGCAGTAACTGGGTTATTGGTTGATTTAACGATATTTGCGCCTTTTGCGCTGGCTTACTTGTTCTTCTTTGCCCCAAGTAGTTTGGCGCTAGTTAGCGGCTCTGGTTTCTTTATCATGATGCTAGTAGGTTTGGGTGTGCTCAGTGTCTTGGCGATGAAGACCAATATTGATGCCAGTCAAATGCTACCAGTCAATGTCTATGGCATGATGAGCTATCTAGAGCCAGCGTTGCTGTTTATCTTGGCAGTGACCGTACTAGGTAACCCATTTGAATCAGCGATGATCTATAGCTATGGTCTGATTTGGTTAGGTATTGCGTGTTTGATTGCTCATGGTGTTGAGCAATTGCGTCAGGCTAGTAGAAAGACAGCATTATCTCTAGAATATCAAATAGCATAAAAGGTCGCTAGCTAGATGTTATAAAGGTGACCATTTTATAAAACTACTACTGTACAAGGCCTACTTTTACCAACTAGCGTTTAAAATAGTTAGTTATAAACTGTTATAGACAACAAAAAAAGGACGACTCATAACTATTGAGCCGTCCTTTTCTATTTAGATTAAATAATGCTTAATCTAAATGCTGTTTGAAACCGCGCTGCTTATCACGTTCCCAGTCGCGATCTTTTAGCGTTTTACGTTTGTCATGCTGCTTTTTACCTAAGGCTAGGCCAATTTGGCATTTCACCAATGAGTTTTTCCAGTAGCAAGACAACGGTACACAAGCGTAGCCTTTCTGGTTGATTGCCCCAGATAGTTTTTCGATCTCACGACGGTTCAGCAGCAGTTTACGGGTACGAATACTGTCTGGACTAACGTGCGTTGAGCTCGATAGCAATGGCTGAATGTGCGCCCCAAACAAGAAGGCTTCGTTATTACGGAATATGACGTACGCTTCAGTAATCGTCATTTTTCCTGCACGAATGGCTTTGACTTCCCAACCTTGTAATGCCAGTCCTGCCTCAAAGGTTTCTTCGATAAAATACTCATGACGCGCCTTTTTATTGGCGCAAATCTGATTATCTGGCTTTTTTGATTTTTTTGACATAATTTCTCCATAAGGATGACCTAAGACACAGGCTCCTTATTTAATCAGTCCCACTAATTCCTCATCCTAATCCAATAACTAGTCTTGTTTTTTATTTCGATTATGAGATGGATGAGTCGAACTGCCTATTGTATCAAAGCCTCTGATGAAAAGGTAAATCAGCTGTTAGGACAAATGTAGCAGATAAGTATTAAGTTTGAGCAAAATTTGCTAGCATATGGCCTAATATCACCGATTATATCAGTCATGCTATGAGCCACTCTATTTCTCCCAATTCCTCAAAGCTACATACCAAAATTCTATACCCTGGTACCTTTGATCCTATTACCAATGGTCATGTAGATTTGGTCACACGCGCCGTCAAGCTATTTGATGAGGTTGTTATCGCGGTTGCCTCAGGCCATCATAAAAAACCCTTGTTCAATTTTGAAGAGCGTGTTGCTTTGGTCGAAACCGTGTTTGCAGACTTACCGCAAGTATCTGTGATTGGTTTTGAAGGCCTGCTTGTTGACTTTATGCGTGAGAAAAACGCCACGGCAGTTTTGCGTGGCTTGCGTGCAATGTCAGATTTTGAGTACGAGTTTCAGCTAGCCAATATGAATCGTGAGCTTGATGAAAACTTTGAGGCGGTATTTTTGACCCCATCTCAAAATTACTCATTTATCTCATCTACCATGATTCGTGAAATTGCCAAGCTCGGCGGTGACGTCAACAAATTCGTTCCACCTTGTGTTTTGCAAGCATTCGATAAAAAGTTAAATATTAAATAAAAGATGTTGCATTAAAGATATGCTGCTAGCACTTGCTAAAACAGTAAGGAGCAGCCATTTAGTGATAAACGTTTGAATTAGGGACAAGCCCTAATACGAGTAAAAATATAAGGAACAGTTCATGGCACTATTAATCACTGATGAGTGTATCAACTGTGATGTGTGCGAGCCTGCTTGCCCCAATGAAGCCATCTCAGAAGGGGATGATATCTATGTCATCGACCCTGATCTATGTACAGAATGTGTCGGACATTTTGACGAGCCACAATGCGTTGTGATTTGTCCAGTCGACTGTATTCCTCACGATCCCAATCATGTCGAGACTGAAAGCGACCTGCTATCTAAATACAAACGTATTACGGGTCAATAAAGTATCTATAAGCGATTGATGACGTTTGGGTTTACAACGTTTTAGGGACAACACGATGACCATGGAAATAATAACCACGCAAACAACAACCACGCAATCTATCCAAGTCACAAACGACTTTGATCAACAACACCTTTGGCACCCTTATGCCAGCCTGCCACCCACTTATTCTAATATCGTAATCGATCGAGCTGAAGGTGTTTATATCATCACCGAAGATGGCATGCGCCTGATCGATGGTATGTCGTCATGGTGGGCGAGTGTTCATGGTTATAACAATCCAAAACTGAATGACGCGCTGACTAAGCAGTTGGGTAAAATGGCGCATGTCATGTTTGGTGGGTTAACCCATCAGCCGGCGATAGATTTGGGCAAAAAACTGCTCGACATTATACCTGCTGGACTTGATGCAATTTTTTATGCTGACAGTGGCAGTATTGCGGTAGAAGTGGCGCTAAAAATGGCGCTGCAATATCAAGTAGCTGCCAAGCATCCAACCAAGCAACAGTTTGCCTCAACCCATTCAGGGTATTACGGAGACACGTGGCATGCCATGAGTGTCTGTGATCCTGTTAATGGTATGCACAGCCTGTATGGTAAACAGTTACCGATGCAGCATTTTGTCCCTGCGCCGTCACTTGGCTTTGATCGCGCCTTGACAGTAGATGAGCGTGAATCATTAGCTCAGTTTTTTGTAGAGCATGGCGAGCAGCTGGCAGGTTTTATTATTGAGCCAATTATTCAGGGCGCAGGCGGGATGCGTTTTTATAGTCCTGAATATCTGCAATTGCTGCGTCAACTGTGCGATGAATATGATGTACTCTTGATCGCGGATGAAATCGCCACTGGGTTTGGACGTAGTGGTAAATTATTTGCGTGTGAACATGCAGCTATTAGCCCTGATATCATGACCATTGGCAAGGCGCTAACGGGTGGTTATATGACTTTTGCCGCAACGCTATGTACCCGAAAAATTGCCGATACCATCCATGATAGTGACTATCCAGCGCTGATGCATGGTCCAACCTTTATGGGCAATCCACTGGCTTGTGCAGTTGCGTGTGCATCGATTGATTTGATTATGTCTTATGATATTGAAGCGCGTACCGCAAATATGCAACGCATTATGGAGCAACGACTAGCGCCTGCTACGTTATTAGGAGGCGTTGCTGAAGTGCGCTGCTTGGGCGCAGTCGCTGTGATTGAGTTGCATGAAGCGGTCGATATGCCCATTTTTCAGTCTTTGTTGATTGATAACGGTATCTGGGTCAGACCATTTGGCAAGCTGGTGTACATCATGCCACCTTATGTGATTACTGATGATGAGCTAACTACCTTATGCCAAGCACTGCTAAAAGTGGTGCGTACGTATTTAGAAAACCGAGGTCAACCATGAGTGTTTTATTTGTTTCTGGTATCGATACCGATATCGGTAAAACCTATGCTACTGGACTGCTTGCCAAAGCGTTGATGCAGCAAGGCGTGAATGTCATCACTCAAAAGCTGGTACAAACGGGCATTAGTAAACAAGCAAATGGCGAGCTAAGCATTGCAGATGATATCTTGAGCCACCGCAAGCTGATGAAGATTCCGCTGCAACATTGTGATTTAGATTTTACCACCTGTCCTTATCGCTATGAGAAGCCTGCGTCACCGCATCTGTCTGCTGCACTCGCGAATGAACCGCTTGACCCTGATATTATTACGCGTTCTACCAAAACACTGCAATCCGATTACGATGTGGTATTGCTCGAAGGAGCGGGCGGCTTGTTGGTTCCCATCACCACCGAGTTGTTAACCTTAGATTATATTGCGGAGCAAGACTATCCTATTATCTTGGTCACCTCCGGTCGGTTAGGTAGTATTAGTCATACGTTACTGAGTTTAGAAGCCATAAAATCGCGTGGCTTAACGGTACATAGTGTGATTTATAACCATATCCATGACGATGCTGAGCAAACGGATGCTGAGATTGCAAACAGTACCATTGATTTTTTGCAAAATTATTTGGCTCGCCATTATCCCGAAGCGCACTGGCTACAGATACCATATCTAAAAGATAACTTGGTCGGTAATATTGAAACACTGCCAGAAAATTTTGTTTAGCTTATTTGTATTGTCTTCAAAAATAAATCCAAAAGATAGTCGCAGACCCTCATAAGTTTGCTATACTAGCGCGCTTGGTAGACTAGGCGATCGCCGCTGCACACTGGCAACAGATGAGCAGGGGAGGAAAGTCCGGGCTACATAGGGCAGCGTGCCAGCTAACGGCTGGGCAGGGTAACTTGACGACCAGTGCAGCAGAGAGTAGACCGCCTTTAGTATCTTAGGGTATTATCGGTAAGGGTGAAAGGGTGCGGTAAGAGCGCACCGCGTGAATGGCAACATTTCACGGCATGGTAAACTCCACGCGTAGCAAGACCAAATAGGCATCGGCATGGCGCGGCCCGCGTTCGATGCGGGTAGGTTGCTTGAGCGTATTAGCGATGATACGCCTAGAGGAATGATCGTCCACGACAGAACCCGGCTTATCGGTTTACCAAACCTTTTTTATTGTTTGTTGTAGTAATCATTGCAATTAATATGAGTTACCTTCATTTTTTTGCAAAAAATGTTCATTAGGGGTTGACGGCAGTCAACAGCTTGGGCATAATGTGCAGCCTAAAACGGCGATGTAGCTCAGCTGGTTAGAGCGCATGACTCATAATCGTGAGGTCAAGAGTTCAAGTCTCTTCATCGCCACCATATATAGCAGTACGAAAAAAACCAATCTATCGAGATTGGTTTTTTTTTGCCCAAAATAAATGGTTTTATAAACCAGAAGCAATTGATACATAGATTTTTAAGTGTGATTTACTTACAGATTTCTTACTAAATCATAGGTTTATCTGTCTATATACAGATTAATTCTTGTAACTTATGTCGCGCTTACTTATCATAGGGGCTGTTTTCGGTAAAGTCCTGTAACGCCATGCCTGTACAACTACCTCCTTATCGTCCTATCAAGCATCGCAGTGGCCTTAAAGTCATGGGTGCAGCATTTCATGCACTGATCATGCGCGAGCTACAGACTCGCTTTGGTGGATATCGTTTAGGCTACCTTTGGGCGCCTTTAGAAATCATGTTTCAAGTTGCCATTTATCTAATAATATTTGGCGCTATCATGACTCGTGTGTTACCTGGAATGGATTACATGCTATTTTTGGTTGCAGGTTTAGTACCATTTCGTATGATGAGTACAATAGCAACACGATCACTAGGGGCAGTAGAAGCCAATCAAGGTCTTCTAATGTACCGTTCGGTACGTCATATTGATGTCATTATTGCACGTTCATTTCTAGAGTTAGTGATTTACTTTTTTACATTTGTACTATTACTAACCATACTGGCTTTTATCGGTATTCCTATTAGTTTTGCTAATCTTCACGTGGTGTTATTTTGCTGGCTAACCCTGTTTATATTTGGTTTTGGGCTAGCAATGATAATGATGGTGGTTGGTTATTATGGTGGTGAAATTAGCAAAGTTATTGGCTTAATTTTTACTATTTTATACTTTGTATCTGGAATTATGTATTCCATTCATATTATTCCTGAGCCATATCTGACTTATTTGTTATATATTCCATTTGTCCATAATATTGAGCTAATGAGAAATGCACTATCTCCTACTTATCCTGCATATCATATTGATATGGGATATTTTTTAAAGTGGATGGTAGGTGTTAATTTTCTAGGTTTATTGATGTATAAAGCAGTCGAAAAAGACCTTATTCGTTCAAAGTAATAGCAGGTAAATGAATGATTGAAATTAGGAACGTCTCTAAATCATTTATGACCAAACAAGGTCGGCATTATCTATTCAAAGATTTGAATCTGACTATTGGTGATAAAAAAAGTGTGGGCTTGCTTGGTCGTAATGGTGCTGGGAAATCAACACTGTTACGCATTATATGTGGACTAGATAAGCCAGATCATGGAGAGATTATTACCAACTCGACTATTTCTTGGCCAGTTGGGGTGGCAGGTGGTTTTCAGGGTAGCTTAACAGGTCGTCAAAATGTCCGATTTGTTTGCCGCTTATATTCAAGCGGCCCTTATATTGATGAAAAAATTCGTTTTGTCGAAGAGTTTGCTGACATTGGTAATTACTTTGATATGCCAGTTAAAAGCTATTCATCGGGAATGAGAGCCCGCTTAACGTTCGGTTTAAGCTTAGCCTTTGATTTTGATTACTATATGCTCGATGAAGCGGGTGCTGTTGGTGATGCAGCATTCCGTAAGCGTAGTGAAGAGATTTTAGCGGCCCGCCGCGCACAAGCAGGATTTTTAATAGTGTCGCACAATATTGGTGATATCAAACGAAACTGCGATATTGGTATTGTACTAATGGATCAAACAGCACACGTGTTTGACGATACAACAGAAGCGATTGAGGTTTATGAAAAGCATATCCACAAAGCAAAAAAGTAAGATAATTAACTTCTCGCTGTTTATTGGCTTGGTCATCCTTCCTTGGTTGCTCGTTATATACTATGTAATGACACTGGCGCACCCGCGTTTCGTTTCGACTGCTGACGTGGTAGTGAAGCAAGTCAGTGATTCGAGCGTACCATCTGGTGGTGGTATATCAGCTCTATTGGGCGTTAATAGTACCAGTAAAGAAGATGCAACCTATTTGACAGAATACATTTTGTCGAATGATATGGTGAAGCGACTCGATAATAAGTTTAAGTTCCGAGACGCTTACTATGTTGATGGTTCAGACCCTATTTATGAAATCGATCCTGATGCAACCCAAGAAGATTTGCTTGAGTACTTCAAAAAACGGGTTCACATTGATCTTGACGAGCAGAGCTATGTACTTTCGGTATCAACAGAAGGCTTTGACTCAAAGTATGCTTTTGAGCTGAACAAAGCTATCTTAGGAGAGTCTGAGCGTTTTGTGAACCGTATTTCACAAGAAGTGGCTCGTGATCAATTGGCGTTTGCAGAAACTCAGTTAGATGAATCAGAAGAGCGTTTAAATGATGCCAAAGAGCAGCTATTAAACTATCAGAATGAAAACGAAATCTATGACCCACAAGCCAATGCACAAATTGTCAATCAGTTAATTGGCAGCTTGCAAGCGCAATTAAGCTCGTTGCGTACCGAAGAGCGTCAGTTACTCAGTTATCTAAATCCAGATGCGCCGCAAGTGGTTTCACTAAGAAGCCAGATAAAGGCTGTTGAAGAGCAAATCACTCAAGAACAAACTAAATTGACATCACCAAATACAACCAAATTAAACCGTCAAGCGGTACAGTTTGAGACCATCAAGGCAGATGTGGATTTTGCTACCGAGTTGTATAAACTGTCGTTGTCATCGCTTGAGAAATCAAGACTAGAAGCGTTTAAGAAAATGAAAAACTTGATTGTGATCTCAACACCCTATGAAGCTGAAGATGCAACATATCCGCGCCAAGCGTATCTTATTTGGACATCGCTTGCATTGCTCTTAATGCTATACGGATTTGTGCGTTTGGTAATGGCAGTTGTCCGTGATCACCGTAGCTAATCTTGAAAAACCAGATATCAGTAATGATCGATAGATCAGGAAAGGAATATAACTCATGAATATGAAACCACGTTCTATCGTGATAGCGACAAGCTTGGCAATGGCGGCGACTAGTATGTCTGCAACAGCTGCAAGCAGTTATGCAGATCAAATATCAGGTTCGGGCTTTGGCACAAGCAACAATAACATGAGTCAATCTCAGAACCAGAGCAATATTAACGTGTCTACCCAAGCATTTGCTGGGGCAGTGCCAGGGCAAGCAACGACTCAAGAAGCGGTTAATGCAGCAAGCTTACCAAGCCAGTCAGTTATCAATACCACACGTCCTTATCAAGATATTAAAACTCAAGATATGATGTTTGGTGAGCAACTATTCCGTGGGGCATTTTCGACAACTTCAGGCTCTACCTTCAATGATAGCTATGTGATTAACCCTGGCGATAACGTCCAAGTAAGAATGTGGGGCGCTTACCAATATGCGGCTACCATGACCGTCGATCCACAGGGTAATATTTTCTTACCGAACGTTGGGCCAGTACGTGTCTCTGGTGTGCAAAATGGTAGCTTACAGAATGTGGTAAAAAGTGCCGTCAGTCGTATTTACCGCTCGAATGTAGGGGTTTATGCTTCATTAGAGCAGGCGCAACCCGTTAAAGTATTCGTCACAGGTTTTGTTAAGCAGCCAGGCTATTACGGTGGTCTAGCAGCAGACTCGGTATTGTCTTATTTAGATAGAGCAGGCGGCGTTGACCCAACGCGCGGTAGTTATATCGATATTCAAATCAAGCGCAATGGTCAAATGCTACAGCAAGTCAATTTATATGACTTTTTGCTAGCAGGTAAATTACAGGCATTTTCATTCCGTGATGGTGATGTCATCACCGTGGCCCCGCAGAAAAAGACATTTGTGGTAAGCGGTCAAGTACAAAACGAGTATACCTTTGAATTTGATGTGAATGATCTGACTATTGGTGATGTGTTGCAAGTGTCTAATCCAGCAGCCAATGCTACTAATGTCAGCATCACTCGCAGTGCAGGACGTGCACAAACGGCAGAGTACTACTCATTAAGTGAAGCCCAAAACGTTCCTGTCTATAACGGCGATCAAATGGTAGTAACGTCAGATCGTTACGCAGGTACCATCGCTGTGCAGGTAAAAGGTGCACATACTGGTAATGGTGCGATGGTTGTGCCATATGGTGCGCGTCTAAAAGATATCGTGCCACAATTACAGCCAAGCCCACTGGCAAAATTAACGCATCTCACCATCTATCGTGAATCTGTTGCTGAGCAACAAAAACGCATGATTAACGAGTCGCTCGATCGTCTAGAAGAGTTAACACTAGCCACTCAGTCAACGACTCGTGAAGAAGCAGCACTGCGCCAAGATGATGCTGCATTGGTTAAGCAGTTCGTCGCCAAAGCTCGCAATGTTCAGACTGATGGTCAGATTGTTGTTGTGCCAAACTCGTGGCAGGATATTATTCTGCAACAGGGCGACATCATTGAGATACCAGCACAAACGTCAGTCATTACAGTCAATGGTCAAGTACGAGCACAAGGGGCACTTACCTTTAATCCAGACTACACCGTTGGCGATTATGTGGCTAATTCTGGTGGTTTCTCTGATAACGCTGATACAAAAGATATCTTAATTATTCATCAAAATGGAGCGAGCCAAGTGGTCAATACTGCGTATCGTATCCAGCAGGGTGATGAGATTATGGTATTACCGAAAGTTAAAACTAAGCGTGTGGAGATTGCTCGCGGTCTATCACAGATTGTTTATCAGCTAGCAATTGCTGCCAAGGTAGTTCTAGACCTATAACGGTTAGCCATTCATAACTTAACGATGACTGTTGAATAGATTTAACTAAAATTAACGAGTGAAGGTATTAAAGGTATGGCAAAAGAAGTAGCGAATGAAGTCAAGGTATCTACTATGTCTACCTCTGATCATGCGCTACTTTCGCCATCGTCACAGTACCAATCACCAAAGCAACTGGCAGTAGTTGGTAAAGGTATGTGTCGCAATAACTTGCTACTCTCGCAAGTGTTGCAAGCTGATATCCAGCGCTGGTATCCGTGGTCAGGCTTGCAACAAAGCCTGATAAATCACAAGAAAAAATCACAACCTGAGGCATTTATTGGATGGGGACACAAGAAAAGCTTTCAACGAGCTGATAAAGCTGCCACCCGTCAGAATGTGAATGCTTTCAGTATTGAAGATGGATTTTTGCGTTCATTAGATTCAGGTATTAATAGTCGCCACGGTTTGAGTGTGGTTATCGATGACGTTGGTATCTACTTTGATATGACGCATCACTCGCGCCTCGAGCAGTTGATTGTTGAGCGCACCAAGAGTACTAGCAATGATCGCGCAGCAGACGAGGCACGTGCTCATCATCTGATGACACGTATATGCGAAGAAAAACTGAGTAAATATAATTCCATAATCGATTGTCCGTCGTTGGACAAATTGATTAATGAAGAAAATATTAACGAAAAAGAAAGTGTTTCACCATTACATATCTTGTTGATTGATCAGGTAGCGGGTGATGCCTCTGTTAAAGGTGCTGGTGCGAATAAACGTCAATTTAAGAAGATGCTAAAATCTGCATGCCACAACCATCCTAACGCCCATATTTGGATAAAGGCTCATCCTGCGTCAAAATCAGGCTACTTATCCAACTTAAAACTGCCTAAAAACGTTAGGCTATTGACTGAATCTCTCAATCCTATTGAACTGCTTAAGCAAGTAAGTGATGTCTATACCGTCAGCTCACATATGGGCTTTGAAGCATTAATGCTAGGTAAAAAAGTACATTGCTTTGGAGTCAGCTGGTATAGCGGATGGGGGCTGACCGATGACACTAATGCACCTAAAAACTTACTTAAAGCAGTTGAGAAACGTCGTTTAGAGTCAGCTGAGATACTTCTCAGTAATAGAGATTTGTCAAACTCAGCAATGTTTCCTGCCACGTCACATAAGACGCTTGAAACGTCATTAGAAACATTATTTTATAGTGCTTATGTTAATTATAGTCGTTATGTAGATCCAGCAACGAAACAAGCTTGTGATATCGATACAGCCATTGAGTGGTTGGTGACCAATCGGTGGTGGCAAGCGCGTCTTGAAGGCGATTTGACGATATATGAATTTAGTCGTTGGAAGCTGCCATTTGTCAAAGCCTTTATAGACCTACCGCGTACGACATTATTTATCAAACCAAAACCGCGTCTAAAAAATCTTCTACATCCAGACCATTTCCGTGTCAATTTCAGCCAGCCTTTATTGGTATGGGGTTTGGCCAAACGTCAGCAAGTACAAAAGAAGCTACAGAGTAAACTTGCTGAACAAAGCTCGGACATGCCAGCTATTTATTGTATGGAAGATGGGTTTATCCGATCAAATGGTTTAGGTGCTACTTTACTCGCACCACTGTCTGTTGTCATAGACAAACAAGGTATTTATTACGATGCGACCCAGCCTTCAGACTTAGAAACATTGCTGCAAAATTGTCAGCCATTAAGTTCTGAACAGCGTCTTCGCGTAAACAAACTGCAAGACAAACTGCTGAATCAGCGGGTAAGTAAATACAATGTTGGGGTTGGTATAGATGTTTCTAGTATTCAAAATAACTCGTGGATGCAGGATGCCAAAATATCTGGGAGACGACGTGTTCTTATTATCGGTCAGGTAGAGGACGATTTGTCAGTACAGTACTGCGGTTCCACAATAAAGACAAACAGTGGTTTGATCGAACGTGTACGACAAGATAACCCAGACGCTTATTTGATTTATAAGCCGCATCCTGATGTTGAGGCAGGACTGCGAGCAGGTAAAGTATCAGAAGCTCATCTACGACAAGTTCAAGCGGTTGCCTACGATACTGCAATGCCTGATTGCTTAGAATGGGTGGATGAGGTTCATACGATCAGCTCATTGACTGGTTTTGAAGCGTTGCTGCGAGGGTTAGACGTTACCTGTTATGGATTGCCGTTTTATGCAGGTTGGGGATTGACCACAGATATTGATGAGCAGTCGTTACCGAAAGCTACCTATCTAAAAAGGCGTCAACGAGATATACCTTTGACTCTTGAGCAGCTAATATATGGCGCGCTTATATGTTACCCGTTGTATCGTCTACCTGACGGCTATGGGCTAGCACAAGTAGAGCAGGTGATTGATTATTTGTATCCTCCTAAAGACTCACAGCTGCTTGCGAGTAATGAAGAATCGCAATCTGAAATGGCTAGTACTTTAAGTAGTTCAGCTAAGACTGTGACCTTGTCTTTATCTACAAAATTGAGACGTCACGTGACCACACGTTTTATGCAACAGCGTCACCAGTGGCAACAGAAATTGCGTAAAATGTCTCGTTAATTTATTAGAGTAGCACCGTATAATTGCATTGCGACAAATAGATGCTTTTTCGGTATAATCACTTTTACGCTATGTGTTTTCACACGGTTGCACGACCTTTCTCATTTTTATCTCTTATTTTCTCATTTAATGGTAGCCCTGTATTATGGCAGCTTCGATGTCTCACTTGCTTACTCATCGACATGTCTTGCTACTACAAGGGAAAATGGGTGGGTTTTTTAATCGCTTTTCGTCATTCTTGCAAACTCAAGATATTAAAGTAAGTAAAATCAATTTTAATGCAGGCGATGCCTTTTTTTATCATCACGACAATACCTACGAATATACCAATACATTAGCGCAATTTTCCTCTTGGTTGCAGGCGTTCATTAAAGAAAATGCCATTGATGCGATTGTATGCTTTGGCGATTGTCGACCGCATCATACTCAAGCAGCGTGTATCAGTGAGAAGCTAGGTATTTCATTTTTTGTCTTTGAAGAAGGGTACTTGCGTCCTGATTACATTACCTTACAAGAGCATGGGATTAATGGCTATTCACGTCTAAACACTGCTGAGATTAAAGCACTTAAGAAAGCCAATGATCAGCCTTTATACACACATAATCGATTTTATCGCTTAAGTATCGCGGCCATCGTCTATTACATCATTGCTTGGCTTTATAAAAGTCGTTATCCACATTATTCGCATTATCGTGGTATGACCGCTTGGCAAGAGGCCATCGCTTGGTTAAAAGCACCGTGGCGGAAGCTACGAGGATATTTACCAGACAAACACCTGCAAAATAGACTGACCAAACAGGAAAGTAACAATTACTTTTTGATCAGTTTACAAGTACATAATGACTCACAGATTACCCATCATAGTGATTATCGTGATGTGGTACAGTTCATTGACGAGTCTATCGCAAGCTTTGCAAATTTTGCTAAGCAAAAACAGTTACTCGTGTTTAAACATCATCCATTGGATCGTGGTCATAGAGACTATCGGGAGTTGGTAGCTAGCCTAGCTGAGCGCTATCAAGTGTCTCATCGTGTTTTCTATGGTTGTGATATGCACCTGCCGACTTTGATGAAATACAGCATTGGCATGGTGACTATTAACAGTACGACAGGCTTGCAGTCGGTTTATCATAAGAAACCTACTAAGGTTATGGGTCGTGCAATTTACGATATTCCTAAGCTAACAGATCAAAAGCCGCTTGATGATTTTTGGCAGCAGCCTAAGGGCCCAGATAATGAATTTTATTTGAGATTTCGTGAGTACTTGATAGAGCAAACTCAAATAAATGGTGCTTTTTATGGCAGATCGCCATGGATGTATAAGTATCTGTACCAAAATGGCAGTGAAACTACAGACGTAGATATGTCTAAAACCAATTTACCCTAGTCATTTATTCGCTTTTGTTTCTAAGAAGTCATAGTAATTATAATAGTATCTATATAAAGAAACGAAGTTCAACAAGTGTAACGATTGTTGCGTTATCCTTTTTTAGCTTGTCATTTCATCTGTAAGTCACATCTCTTCTAACAAAATCGCCTTACTTTGCAGTGGAAAACTGCTAGAATACTCTTTTATGTCTACGCATAAGAGTTAATGTGCTTGGCTATGGATTTTAGACGGTGGTATTAGCCAAATTGGCTTGTTATAACGGTTAACCTTGAAAGAAGTACAAGCACGTTATCAATTGCATCTGACAATATTTATTTTTTAGTTTTATTATTCTATCACCCTTAATTTAGTAGGCGCTTTGTGACTGCATTAGCCAATATTCGTAACTTTTCAATCATTGCCCACATTGATCATGGTAAGTCGACCCTTGCCGATCGTTTTATTCAGATGTGCGGTGCCTTGCAAGATCGCGAGATGCAGGCGCAGGTACTCGACTCAATGGATATTGAGCGTGAGCGCGGTATCACTATCAAAGCACAGTCAGTAACACTGTTTTATGATCATCCAAATGGTGAGCGCTATCAGCTTAACTTTATTGATACCCCGGGTCACGTCGACTTTTCATATGAAGTGTCGCGTTCATTAGCAGCTTGTGAAGGTGCGCTATTGGTTGTTGATGCCGCTCAAGGCGTAGAAGCGCAGTCAGTAGCCAATTGCTACACAGCCGTTGATCAAGGCTTAGAAGTCATGGCGGTGTTAAATAAGATTGATTTGCCACAAGTTGAGCCTGAACGCGTCATTCAAGAAATTGAAGATATTATCGGTATCGATGCCGTTGATGCACCGCGAGTATCAGCCAAATCTGGTCTTGGTGTTGATAAGCTGCTAGAAGCGCTGGTGGAGTTTATCCCGGCACCAACTGGTGACCGTGAAGCACCACTGCAAGCACTAATTATTGACTCTTGGTTCGATAATTATTTGGGCGTGGTCTCATTGGTACGGGTGCGTGAAGGTACTATACGTAAAGGTGACAAGTTATATATCAAATCGACTCAAGAGGCGCATCTGGTTGGCTCGATTGGTGTCTTTACGCCTAAGCCTGTAGATACGGGTGTTTTAGAAGCAGGGGAAGTCGGCTTTGTTATTGCGGGTATTAAGGATATTGCCGGAGCACCAGTAGGCGACACTATCACTCATGCTAAGACCCCTGATGTGGATCGTATCCCAGGTTTTAAACAAGTCACGCCACAAGTCTATTCTGGTATGTTCCCAGTAGATTCGAGTGATTTCGAAAAATTCCGTGAAGCTTTGCAAAAACTGCAAATTAACGATGCGTCGCTGTTTTTTGAGCCAGATACGTCGGATGCGCTTGGTTTTGGTTTCCGCTGTGGCTTCTTAGGTATGCTGCACATGGAGATTATCCAAGAGCGTCTAGAGCGTGAATATGATTTAGATTTGATTACTACAGCGCCCTCAGTTATTTACGAAATTGAGAAAAAGAACGGTGATGTAATCTATGTAGATAATCCGTCACATCTACCTGAGCCAAACAACATAGAAGAATTCCGTGAGCCAATTGCCCGCTGTCAGATTTTAGTACCGCAAGAATTCTTAGGCAATGTAATGACGCTATGTATTGAGCGTCGCGGCGTTCAGGTTGATATGCGTTTTATGGGTCGACAAGTACAGCTGATATTTGATATCCCAATGGGCGAAGTGGTTATGGATTTCTTTGATCGCCTAAAGTCAGTTTCACGTGGTTTTGCATCGTTAGACTATAACTTTGAGCGCTATCAAGCTGATAAATTGGTGAGAGTTGATGTACTAATCAATGGCGATAAAGTTGATGCCTTAGCGATGATCGTGCACGAAACCCAATCACGTTATCGTGGTAATGCCCTAGTTACTAAGATGAAAGAGTTGATTCCACGTCAAATGTTTGATGTCGCCATTCAAGCGGCTATCGGTAGCCAAATCATTGGTCGTAGTACGGTAAAAGCCATGCGTAAAGACGTATTAGCAAAATGCTATGGTGGCGATGTGTCACGTAAGAAAAAGCTACTGTCTAAGCAAAAAGCTGGTAAAAAACGTATGAAGCAAGTAGGTAACGTGGAAATTCCACAAGAAGCCTTCTTAGCTGTGTTGCAAGTTGATAGCTAATCGCTAAACGTAACCTAAGATAGTCATTGTAGATAACAGTCAAATGTAGTGAGTCTTATCGTAAAGGTGTTAGATAAGCCGCTCGTTAATAGGCAATTTGGTATGGATTTTGATTTTAATTTAATTTTAGTGCCGTTAACTATAGTCCTAGGAATTGTTTGGCTGTTAGATAAGCTAGCGCTCAAACAGCGCAAAACTCGTGGTCGAGGTCAAGAAGGCTTACTAGTTCGCTGGGCTTATGACTTTTTTCCTGTGTTAGCAGTGGTATTGATAGTACGCTCATTTTTAATTGAGCCTTTTAATATTCCATCATCGTCTATGGTGCCAACGCTATATACGGGTGACTTTATTGCTGTCAATAAGTACGCATATGGCGTGCGCCTGCCGTTAACCTACAATAAGGTGATAGATACTGGTGAACCTGAGCATGGTGATGTGGCAGTGTTTCGCTATCCTGAAAACCCGAGCATTTATTATATTAAACGCGTTATCGGTTTGCCTGGTGACACCGTAAGTTATAGTCAAGGCACGTTATCTATCAATGATGTACCTGTTGAGACTAAGTCTGTAGATTTCGCGGCAAATGCTGAATTGACTTCACAGTTATACTTACCAGGCCAGGTTGGTCCAGGTCAAGTGCTGACCGAAGAGAGTGCTTCTGCAATGGGTCAACAAGAAGAAGATGCGGCACAATATTTTGAAGAAGTACAAGGTGACAACAATCATCTCGTGCGCTATTTAGATGGCATGAACAGTTCACAGTACGCGCCATTTTTACAACAACAATCGCCAGAAGTGGTTGAGTCAGAAGGTACTGAGTGGCGCATTGACGTACCAGAAGGTCAGTATTTTGTGATGGGTGATAACCGAGATCGCAGTGCAGACGGTAGATTTTGGGGATTCGTTCCTGATGAAAACCTAGCAGGTAAGGCAGTTTATATTTGGATGCATAAACCACCTGGTCTTAACCTACCAACCTTTGAGCGTAATGGTACTATCAATTAAGGCGGTGTGATTGTTTATCGGTTGATTTGTTGACAATGGTTTTATGCTAATATCGTTGCTATCTAATAAATAGCTATTTATTATTTATACACTTATTCAAAATAGTCGTTTATCTTTAGAAGGATATCATAATGCAGCAATTATCTGGTTTGGCTATGCAGCGCGGCGCCAGTGTGACAAATGTTGTTCTCATTATTATGCTTTTGGGTATTGCGACTAAATTGACAGTAGCTATTGTACCAGCTCAAATTGGTGACTACCAACTGACCAAAGTATTAAGTGCGCAGCTAAAAGAAGCCAATAATAATAAAGAAACAGCCAAACAATTTGTTGAACGTGTCAACAAACAGTTATCTATCAATGCTGACTATGATACCAAGGCAGAAGAGGTATTTACCTTTACCGATAAAAAAACAGGTCAATTAGCTATCTATAAAGAATATGCAGTAACTAATAACTTTTTTAGCAATGTCGACATCGTAAACCGTTTCGAAGGTAACATCGAGATGGCAACAGCAGAGT
The DNA here is from genome assembly GCF_050267985.1 of Psychrobacter sp. NPDC078929. NCBI lineage: Bacteria > Pseudomonadati > Pseudomonadota > Gammaproteobacteria > Moraxellales > Moraxellaceae > Psychrobacter > Psychrobacter sp. NPDC078929. The sequence goes on from NZ_JBNNFX010000014.1 coordinate 50,951, forward strand.
AAGCCATCATAGTACGACATAGCGCTTTCATTATTTCATAAAATATATCAAATAATATTATTAAACTAAATCTGTCAAGCAGAAGGGATAACCACAAACCACGCATGAAACCAACTTCGCACCATTCCCAAGCGGCTTCTACTTCCCAAAAAAATAGTACATCTGTTGACACGCTTGTTGTTAGCTCGGAATTTATTCAGCGGTTAGCAGTATTAACGCGTAAGTTAGGCTACGAGTTCAATGACTTGAGTCTACCTAAACTTGCGTTAACGCATCGCTCATTTGATAGCAAAAAAAACTATGAGCGCCTAGAGTTTTTAGGTGATGCACTTTTAGGGATGATTGTGGGTGAAGCTTTATATCATCGTTATCCTAGTCAAAATGAAGGGCGCTTAACGCGTATGCGTGCGACATTGGTGCGCCAAGAGTCATTGGTAATTATCGCTCAAAATTTAGAGCTGTCTAACCATCTTATATTAGGAGTAGGTGAGCGCAAAGGTGGCGGTCGCAATCGTGCTTCTATACTGGCCGATGCCGTAGAGTCTCTAATTGGTGCTATCTATTTAGACAGCCAAGATATGGATATTACTCGCAAATGTGTTCTCTCTTGGTATGGTGATCTGATTGATAATGTCAATGACCAAAAAGCGCTGAAGGACGCCAAGAGTCGGTTACAAGAGTGGCTACAATCTAAGCAGTTTGACTTGCCCAACTACGAACTCATGGAAACGCGTGGTAATGCACCGCATCAAATTTTCGTTGTACGTTGCCATGTCAATATCAATAATTGCCCTGATATTACTGAATCTGGTGAGAGCCGCCGTATTGCTGAACAGAAAGCAGCAGAGCTTATGATTAACCAATTACATAAATTGCCAGGATCTGCCAAAAAACGTGTATAGCCGACATCCATAAACGCGTTTTTAGATGCATAGTATCTGTTTAGACTGGTTTATAACTTGGCAAACATACATTAAAACTACCTCACATATTATTCATTTTAAAACTTTAAATGTTTCTAGCCCGTTTTTAATGGTGACTAAATAAATTTACCATCAAAGACTGTTCGGCTAGTCACAAACCCTATAGGATTAACTTATGAGCAATCATACTGATTTGCCATCAAACAATGAAGACAGCACCCAAAATTTGGGTGAGAATACAGATATTGATTTAAGCCAAAACAATATCGAAGTTACCGAAGAGATTCATGCTATTGATGCAGAAGATATTGCATTAGACAATGATATGGCTATTGAAGAGTTTTTTGCGCCAAGTGGTAATACTCGGATGGCTGATGATTTTAGAGCAGGTTATGTGGCCATTGTTGGACGACCAAATGTGGGCAAGTCAACTTTGATGAATCACTTATTGGGTCAAAAGTTGTCTATCACTTCACGCAAACCACAAACCACCCGTCATCGTATTCATGGCATTTTGTCAAACCATGAAATGCAAGCGGTGTTTGTTGATACACCAGGTATTCACCGTAACGAAGTACGTGCTATTAACGAACGTATGAATAAAGCGGCGGTATCGGCGTTAGTAGATGTAGATTTAGTACTGTTTGTTGTCGATTCAGATCAATGGCGTGACGATGATTTATTGACCTTGCAAAAGCTCGGTGAGACCAATCTAACAGTCGTATTGGTTATTAATAAGTCAGATACTCTAAAAGATAAAGGCAGCGTGCTACCACTTATCGAAACTTTCAACGATAGTTTCGATTTTGCTGATATCGTTCCTGTATCTGCACTAAAAAATCAAAACTTAGATCGTTTGCAAGAAGTGATTGCCTCACATTTACCAGTCGCTGCGCCTATTTACGATACAGAACAAATCACAGATCGCTCTGAGCGATTTTTAGCCAGTGAAATCATTCGCGAAAAAATCATGCGTAGTGCGGGTGATGAAGTGCCATATGATTTAACGGTACAGATTGATGAGTTTAAAGACGAACCTGCACATACTGATCCAAAAACAGGGCGTCCACGCAAAGCTTGTACTTTCATCGATGCGACTATCTATGTTGAACGTGGTGGTCAAAAAGCCATCGTTATCGGTGATAAAGGCCAGCGTATCAAACAAGTTGGTATGGATGCTCGTAAAGATATGGAGCAGTTGTTTGGTAAAAAAATCATGTTAACTTTGTGGGTCAAAGTGAAACGTGGTTGGTCTGATGATGAGCGTGCGTTGACCAGTTTGGGCTATTGATAGCGGTTAAGAACGAACGCTTCAAAAGCACTGTCTGCCTTTTAGCTATTTAGGTAATAAAAAATGCGTAATGAAGCGCTCGTCGGGTATTTATTGCATCAGCGCCCTTATCAAGAAAAGCGCGCTTTGTATTATCTTTTTTCTCAACAACATGGTGTAATACATGGCGTTGGGAAAAAAGGCGCGCCACTATTTATGCCATTACAGCTTTTTGCTACTGGTAAACGCGACCTAAAAACCTTTAGTCAAATTAATATTGCTTCGCAAGATACGACTCAAGCTGACAGTGTTCAAAAAGACAGTGTTCAAAAAGATAGTACACCTGCTGTTTTAGAAGCCGTACCTTACGCTAATATCAGCGGTCAACATCAGTATGCCGCACTATATATAAACGAGATTCTGTGGCGGCTGTTACCTACTGAAGACCCAATGCCTGTATTGTGGCAGCATTATCAAATCAGTCTACAACAACTCAAGCAGCCCTTAAGTAATAGCGAGCTTCGTCTCTGTCTACGTCAGTTTGAGCAGTATCTATTTACCGAATTAGGATTCACTTTAACGTTAACGCATGACAACGTTGAAGATCCCATCGAGTCTGATTGTACTTACCGTTTTTTACCAGATATAGGTTTGCTCCCTGTATTGGTACATAATGAAGAGTCTGAGCATTTAGCCAGTGAGTCTGGACAGACTGTTTTTAAGGGTACGGATATCATAGAAATGGCACGTTTAGGTATTACTGAACAGACGCTGAGCCATTGGTCAAAGCTACATAGACATCTTATTGATCATTTGCTTGATTATCAGCCGCTACAAAGTCGTTTGTTATGGCAGCAACAGCAGCGTTATCAATAACTGCATTCTCAAATATTCTCGTAGTATCAACTATATAAGTTAGGCTTAATTGTCCGAAGGATTTTTTATGAGCATCTCTGTATCTACCTCATCTGAAAACAATTCAAAAAAACCTTTGTTAGGCGTGAATATTGATCACGTGGCAACATTGCGTCAAGCGCGTGGTGTGAGTTATCCAAATCCTTTGGCTGCTGCATTATTGTGCGAAAAGGCAGGGGCAGATGGTATCACTATACATCTACGTGAAGATCGTCGTCATATACAAGATGCGGATGTTTATGAAATGGCAGGGCAGTTGTCGACGAGAATGAATCTAGAGATGGCCGCAACGGATGAGATGCTTGCAATTGCCTGCAAAGTTAAACCTTTTTGGGTATGTCTAGTACCTGAAAAGCGTGCAGAGCTAACGACAGAAGGTGGTCTTGATGTTGCAGGGCAAGTCATATCTCTAAAAGAGTATGTTCATAAACTGCAAGCCTCTAATATTAAGGTTTCCTTATTCATTGATCCTGATGACAAGCAGATTGCAGCCGCAATAGAGTGTGGCGCAGACGCAATAGAGTTGCATACTGGTGCTTATGCCGAAGCAGGCTTAGCAAATGATACTGACGTACAGTTGGCTGAACTTAAAAGACTTGAACAAGCAGTAGCTACAGCACAGAGCCTAGACGATAAATTGCTTATTAACGCGGGTCATGGTCTAACGTGTGACAATGTGAATGCTATTGCAAAGATTGATGGTATCTATGAGTTAAATATTGGTCACGCACTTATTGCAGATGCGGTCTTCGTAGGACTAGAAAGCGCTGTGACAATGATGAAAGAGGCCATGCATAAATAGGTTTGCATATACGGCATCTATTACCCATTACATTTCGTAGGGTGGTCTACGTTAAGTTTATGTTTGACGATACCGGATTGGTTAAAAGAGATTTGGTACATTGATTTATTATAAGAAGAGGTAGGGCAATATTTTATATGACCGAAGTGTCCTCGTGGTCTGCCACTATCACCCCAAAATTTAGTATAGTGACGCCTACCGCCAACTCTTAATTTCACTGTACTATATCTTAGGTTTAAGGATTGCTGAGTTAATAAGGTATCTACTTGAGAATCAAAATGCTTATTATTGTTTTTATCTACGAATAGCAGAAGCGTTTTATCACTGTTCCTATGACATTGCTGTGCATCATTCGATAAACAAACCAAGACATCCTGCCGACTTATGTAACTTTCAGCCTTTGCTAATGATAAGGTACTCTCTAGTTGATGCTTGACACGTTGCGCTTCCATCCGTGCTAAGTGCGTTAAGATGCTTGGCGCCGCAATAGCTGCAATAATTCCTAATACCATTGTCGTCACAGTTAGCTCAACGAGAGTAAAGCCGTTTGATTGCTTAGCATTTAAAATATTATCGTTTTGAAGGAGTGGTTTCCTATAAATGACAAACTTCAATAGTTTATTGAATAACCTAGATGCAATAGCTAATAAATTATCAATTCCATACCTGCCGTTTTTACAAATAGGTAAACAAAGGGTAAAAATGGCTATTCTCTTATAATGGGCCAGTATCTTACTAAGCAAGTTCATAATGCGCTACATCCTATAGCTGTTTATCTTTGAAGTAAAAACAACGTCTCACACACCCTTGTGTTGACTATCTTTTAAGCTAACCAATTGTCTAAATTCTTTAGACTTTCTCTTATTCCACTGTATATAAAACACATACAACACCTAATTACTTGATTTTCAGAAGAATATTGGTTTTTTACAATATATATGTAATATATAGCGACTGTCAAAAAATGTTTCAATTAGTGAAAGAACGACATTAACAATAGAGAAAAAATTCTAATTGTAATAAAATACTTCAAGAAAATAGCTATCAATAGACTATTCATCTATCGCAAACTGCTGTGTAAAAGATAAGAAGCGTAAGGTGTGTTAGTTCTGGGTAACTTAGACGGTTTATTGTGTTTTAGTTACAACATTATCGTGTAATAATGTGTAGCTCGTTAACGAAAAAAGTTGTAAACTGAATTAATAATCGCTAAGCTACTCCTTAATTGGTTTTGCTTTGTAACTTAAAATGCGTAAGAGATGTCTATCTTAGTACGTCTTGAGAATCGGTTTTGCTTAATGCATCACTAAAATTATCCTTTGGAGGAAGTCCATGAAATTGAATAAAATAGCTCTAGCCCTTGTTGCTGTAGCGGCTGCACCGATGGCAGCTAATGCTGGTGTTACTATTAGCCCATTGTTACTTGGTTATCACATGACTGAAGAATTCAGTGATACCTCTGACAAACAGCGTGAAGTTCTTACCACTGGTGGTAAAAACTTGTATGAAAACGCTAATGGCGATGTTATCGGTGATGGTAGCCGTGGTAACAGCAATGGTGGCGTAGCCAAAGAAAGCAGCCTATACACTGGTGCAGCTTTAGGTATCGAACTTACTCCTTCTACTCAGTTCCAAGTAGAGTATGGTGTATCTGACGCAAACGGCGAAGCTTCTGAAGATTCAGCTGATGCAGGCGTTAACCGCTTTGATATCGAACAGACTATGATTTCTGGTAACTTCTTGATCGGTACTGAAGAATTCACTGGTTACACTGATAGCGCACTTAAGCCATATGTACTAGTAGGTGCTGGTCAATCTAAGATTAAAGTAGAAAACCAAGAGTCTTATGACGTAACTAACGCCGATGGTTCTACATCTACAGTAGCTGCTGGTACTGAAGTATCAAACTCTAAAGACACTATCGGTAACCTAGGTCTAGGTGCTATGTATCGCATCAATGACGCGCTAAGCCTACGTGGTGAAGCTCGTGCGATTCATAACTTTGACAACAACTGGTGGGAAGGCATGGCTTTGGCCGGTCTAGAAGTAGTACTAGGTGGCCATTTAGCACCTACAGTAGCAGTACCACCTATGCAAGAGCCAGTAGTTGACAACACTCCAGTAGTCCTTGTTGAAGCTGATCTTGATTCTGACGGTGATGGCGTACCTGATAGCATCGATGCATGTCCAGGCACTCCAATGAACGTTGTAGTTGATGAGCGCGGTTGCCCAGTACCAGTAGACATTACTGACGAACTGAAAATGGAACTACGTGTATTCTTTGATAACGACAAGTCAGCTATCAAAAACCAGTACAAGCCAGAAATCGCTAAAGTAGCAGAGAAGATGCGTGAGTATCCTAACTCTACCGCTCGTGTAGAAGGTCATGCTTCTAAGACTGGTCCTTCAGCACGTTATAACCAACGTCTATCTGAAGCTCGTGCCGTTGCTGTTAAATCTATGCTAACTAACGAATTCGGTATTGCTCCAAACCGTCTATCAACTGTAGGCTATGGTTACAACAACCCAATCGCTTCAAACGACACTGAAGAAGGTCGTGCTATGAACCGTCGTGTTTATGCCATCATCACTGGTGACAAAACAATGACTGTTGAACAAACTAAAGATATGGTTGTTCAGTAAGTATTAGCAAAATAACTGTATAGTAAAATATACAGTTACAAAAAAAGCCACCCAATGGGTGGCTTTTTTTTATTTATGTATTGAGAAAAGTGAGTTATTACATAAATTTATGAATCAATAATGTTATACTAGCCACCCAAACATTCTGTAAATTAACAGTATGTACATTAGCATAGCAATCTGTATGATGAATTCGTCAGTATAGATATTTGATTGTATTGAACTTTTTTATTTGATAGCATTCTTTTCTGCGTCATCTTAGATTCAATATCTATCTGATTGATGATGAAAGTTTATTCAGCAGCGCTTACTGCTACTGCATTTTTTTAAGACGAAACGAGCATTTTATATGGCGAACGATATCAAACACCTGCGTAACATTGCAATTATTGCCCACGTTGACCACGGTAAGACAACTTTGGTTGATAAGTTATTACATCAGTCTGGTACTTTTGGCGACCGTGCAAACATTGCTGAGCGTGCAATGGACTCAGGTGATATTGAGCAAGAACGTGGTATTACCATTTTGGCTAAAAACACAGCTATCCGCTGGACAGATAAAACTTCAGAAACTGAATACCGTATCAACATTGTTGACACCCCAGGTCACGCCGATTTCGGTGGTGAAGTTGAGCGTGTAATGTCTATGGTTGATTGCGTACTTTTGGTTGTTGACGCTGTTGATGGCCCAATGCCTCAGACTCGTTTTGTGACGCAAAAAGCATTCGAACAAGGTCTAAAGCCGATCGTTGTTATTAACAAAATCGATCGTCCTGGCTCACGTCCTGACTGGGTAATGGATCAAATCTTTGATTTGTTTGACAACCTAGGTGCAAACGATGAGCAGCTTGATTTCCCAGTTGTTTATGCTTCGGCATTGAATGGTATCGCAGGTCTAGAAGCAGATGATTTAGCTGATGACATGACGCCATTGTTCAAAACTATCGTTGACGTTGTTCAGCCTCCACAGGTTGATGCTGACGCTCCATTCCGTATGCAAATTTCAAGCCTTGACTACAACAGCTTTGTTGGTGTTATCGGTATTGGCCGTATTCAGCGTGGTAAAGTTAAACTTAACACGCCAGTGACTGTCATTGATAAGCATGGCAAAACGCGTAACGGCCGTATCCTAAAAATCATGGGTTACCATGGTCTTGATCGTATTGACGTTGAAGATGCACAAGCCGGTGATATCGTTTGTATCACAGGTATCGATGCGCTAAACATCTCTGATACTATTTGTGATCCTAACAACGTTGAAGCACTACCAGCACTAACGGTAGATCAACCAACAGTATCTATGAACTTCCAAGTAAATAATTCACCATTTGCTGGTCGTGAAGGTAAGTTTGTGACTTCACGTAACATTCGTGAGCGTCTTGAGCGTGAGTTGATTCATAACGTAGCATTGCGTGTAGAAGACACTGAGTCTCCTGACAAATTTAAAGTATCAGGCCGTGGTGAGCTTCATTTATCAGTACTTATCGAAAACATGCGCCGTGAAGGTTTTGAGCTAGGTGTTTCTGGCCCAGAAGTTATCGTTAAAGAAGTTGATGGTAAGCTACAAGAGCCATATGAAAACGTTGTCTTCGATATCGAAGAAGAGCATCAAGGTTCTATCATGGAGCAAGTTGGTTTACGCAAAGGCGAGATGACTAACATGGAGCTGGACGGTAAAGGCCGTATGCGTATCGAGGCGACCATACCAGCGCGTGGCTTGATCGGTTTCCGCTCTGAGTTCCTAACCCTGACTTCAGGTAGTGGTATCATGACCTCGAGCTTCTCACATTACGGTCCACAGAAGATCGGTGATGTTGGTGGTCGTTCTAACGGCGTATTGGTTTCTATGGCAAATGGTACTTGCCTAGGTTTTGCACTATTTAACCTACAGAAACGCGGTAAGTTGTTTGCTGAGCCACAGCTTGAAGTTTATGAAGGTATGATTGTTGGTCTCAACTCTCGTAACGATGACATGACAGTTAACCCAACGACTGCTAAACAGCTTACCAACGTACGTGCAAGTGGTACTGACGAAGCATTGACGTTGACGCCAGCAGTGAAGTTCACTCTTGAGCAAGCGCTTGAATTTATTCAAGACGATGAGCTAGTCGAAGTAACGCCAAAAGCGGTACGTATTCGTAAACGCTACTTAACTGAAAGTGAGCGTAAACGTCACGGCCGTGGTAAGAAAGGTGCTTAATATCAATAAGTGAGTTACTGAGTGATTCATAGTATTGATGTTTGACGCAATCACTTAGTGTCAGTAGTTTTTACTGGCACTGAGTGGTTAAAAAATGAGCAATATAAGGTGAGCTATTAGTAGTTCACTTTATACTGCTTTTTTTTATGTTGTAATCTTGGAAAAATACAGACAGAATGAATAGTGACGTTAATGTATTCAATTATTAACATGAAAGCTAGATGTGACACTAATTATATAAATATCTATTGGTTTGTAGATAAATTTTGAGGAAAAAACAATGAGTATGGTTTCAGAGTTTAAAGAGTTCGCTGTCAAGGGTAATGTAATGGATTTGGCAGTCGGTGTCATCATCGGCGGGGCTTTTGCTACCATCACAAAATCTTTGGTAGATGATATTATTATGCCGATTGTCGCTTTTATTTTTGGCGGCGAGATTAATTTTGAAAACATGTTCTTAGTTTTAGGCGATGCACCTGACGGTATTGCTACGACTTATGATGCACTCAAAGAAGCAGGCGTTCCTGTATTGGCTTATGGTAGTTTTATTACCGTACTTATTAACTTCTTAATTTTAGCTTTCATCATCTTCATGATGGTTAGAGGTGTCAATAAAATGCGCCGTGCTGAAGAAGTAGAGGAAGTTATAGAAGAAGCAGTAGAAGAGCCATCAGAGGAAGTGAAATTGCTACGTGAAATCAGTGCCAAATTAAGTAATACCAGTATTACGAAATAAATTATCAAATCGTTGACAATAAAAAAGGCTAACTTCTCGAGTTAGCCTTTTTTTCTATGAAATAGTCACAGTTATTTTTGTAAACTATTTGGTGTGCCTACTAAAAGCAAATTGTTATGGAGTAACCACTACATAGTCATTGGTGTTAATCAGAATTTCTGATGGTTGATCGACAACGATACGTACTACGTTATTATCAACAACTTGAGATTTATAATAGTTGTCTTCTGCAACTGTGCAGCCTAAACAACGTCCCATCGCATCCCAAGGTTCAACAAATAGCTTCTGCTGTGCTTGATCTGCATTACCACCAATAAGTGAAAAAGGTAGGCTTACGATATAAGCTGCCGTACCAGCTACAGCATTCACGAGTTGCAGTGGCTTACCAACAATCGTATCGACTACCATCGTCTCGTATGAAGGACCGAAATCAGTTTCATCAATTTCTATAGCTGCAAAAGTAGGCTGAATAGTTACAACTACCAATCCTAAAGTTGCCAATACAGTAAAAAATCTCTGCTTAACTGTGCGTTGGGTTTTTGCTTTAACAGTCATAACGATATCCTGAAACTCATAGTAGTATGATCAATGGCTGCTGCTATCTTCACGCAGGAATCTTGCGGCAACAATAGTTAGGCTAAATATTACAGAAAAATAAATGATACGCACTATTTATGTAAGCGCTAGCACTATTAAAGCAAGATGTGCGCTAATAAGCAACAAAAATGAGAATAATCTAGTTATAGCTTTGACAATATTGGGTACTTTCAAAAGTAGATACTGTATCTAAATATTATCTTCATGTAATCTAAATATACCTCAAGCAAACAGATATCAGTTATTAGCTATTTTAACGGCTGACAATTTGGACAATAAACACTGGCTCTACCAGTAAGCTTGATGTTTTCTAGCGTCGTGCTGCAATGTAGACAGCTTTCTCCTTGTCTACCATACACATTTAAGGTTTGCTGAAAGTAACCAGTTTGACCACTTGCTACTGTGAAATCTCGTAGTGTCGAACCGCCCAACTTTATCGCTTTCTTTAAAATTTCTTTAATATGATTCACTAAAATAACAATTTGATCGTATGAAAGTTGATTGGCTGGCGTAGCAGGGTGGATGCTGGACAAGTACAGACTTTCAGTCGCATAGATATTGCCAACCCCAACCACGACTTCTTGTTCCATGATGACAGATTTAATCGCTCGGGAGATGGGTTTTAGTCGTTTGTTTGCTTTAGTATTATCTGTCGATGACCCATTGCCATCTTGGCTAGATAAATCTATACGCTGGATTAAATTGTACAAATAGTCTGCGGTAAAATCTTTTGAAAGCGGCTCAGGACCTAGATGATCTAGTAGTTTATTGCCGTAATCTTCATGCCATAGTACTGAACCAAAACGTCTCGGATCATAGTAGTGTAGCTGAGACTTTTCATTATCAGCATCATTAAAGATGACAACCAGATGATCATGTTTACGCTTATCAGTACCATAGCTATGTTGCTGTAAGCTACCTGACATTCCTAAGTGAATAAGAAGCTGACGTGGTTCAACTTTGCTGGCTGATATGGGAGCGTTATTCTGTGAATCTACTGGCAGAAAATTAAGAATCAGATACTTTGCTCGGCGCTCGACACTCTCTAATGTGTAATTAGCTAGCTCGTCCAAGTTATCTGGCATCATCCATCGCAGCTTTGGTTGAAATACTTTAACATCAACTACCTGTTGCCCCAACAATGGAGCAAGACTGGCTTTAGTGGTTTCTACTTCAGGTAATTCAGGCATAGTATTTTTTGACAACTCTATTGTGGAATAAACAACGACTGGCTTAAGGTTTTATTTACACGACTGCACGGCGTGCGTGCAAAATACCATGTTGCTGCTCTAATTTTGCGAGCAACTTAGATAGATGTGCTAAGCCTGAGACTTCAATATGGAACTTTAAAAAAGCAATATTGTCGTCATTACTTAACGTTTGAACTTGGCGAATATTGACGTTTTCTTTATCAATTATCTGTGTCAAATCACGTAGCAAACCGCGTCTGTCATATGCTTCGACATGAATATCAACAGGCTGATAACGACCAATCTGTACTTGCCAAGCGGCTTCTATCTTGCGCTCAGGATCACGCTCGACCAGACGTAAGTACTCTGGGCAGCCTCGATTATGCACGCTAACGCCACGCGATAAAGTGATGTAGCCAGCTATCGGTTCGCCATGCACAGGATGACAACAACCTGCCAAATTGATTTCGATATTATCCAAACCATCGATATGGATTTTATACGCATCGAGCTTACCTGTATCTCTGTTATCTACATGAGGTACAAAGCTCTCTGGTGGTATCTCAGGTTCAAGGTGTAGCTGACGAGAGATATGACTGGTTAACTGATTAAGGCCAATATCACCTGTCACCAGCCCTACAATAATATCGTCGGTCGTATTGACATGAAAATGCTGAATATAGTCGTTTAGATCAATACTATTAGGATGAACAGATAGGCGCTCAAGCTCTTTGCTAAGCATTTGGCGGCCTATTTCAATATTCTTATCACGGTCTTGCTTATTAAACCACTGGCGCAGTTTTGAACGGGCCCGATTGGTATGAATATAACCTAGCGATGCTACCAACCAATCGCGATTGGGCTCACGCGATGCCTTGGTGATAATCTCAACTTGCTCGCCTGTTTTCAACTGGTAGGTCAGTGGCACATAACGCTGATTGACGCGGGCTGCCTGCGCACGGTTGCCAACTTGAGTATGCACATAGTAGGCAAAATCGAGAACGGTCGCGCCTTTTGGTAGCTCAGTAATATCACCGTCACGGCTAAAGATATAAATACGTTCTAGCTCATCAAAATCAACGAGTTGCTCTTCTTCGTCAAACTCAATATCGTCTATCTCTTCGCCCGCTACCACAGCTGAGCGTGGCTGATTGCGTGTCTCATTATTGATAGATAATAATTGACGCAATGAGCTGATTCTTTGATTCAGATAATTGTCTTTCTTGTTCTTTAGACCTTCTTTGTAATTAACGTGCGCACACATGCCAAGCTCGGCCTCAAAGTGCATTTCATGAGTACGAATCTGGACTTCGAGTGATTTGTTTTCCGCAATTACAGCAGTATGTAGCGAGCGATAACCATTGGACTTAGGGTTAGTAATATAGTCATCAAACTGCTCAGGAATATAACGCCATAAGCCATGTACTAGGCCTAAAACGTGATAACAGTCAGAAGGGTTATTAACCAAGACACGTAAGGCACGAATGTCATAAAGCTGATCGAACGATAAGCCTTTAAGCTTCATTTTTCGATAAATAGAGTAGATGTGTTTGACGCGCCCAGATACTTCGCCTTCAATACTGGCATCTGCTAATGATTCATTTAGCTTGTCTTGTACGCGCTGAATATAGGACTCGCGTTCGCTACGTTTTTCTGACAGCAGCTTAGCAATTTCTTTATAGCGGTCAGGCGCAAGATAACGGAAAGCTAAATCTTCGAGCTCCCATTTTAGCTGTGCAATACCTAAACGATGGGCTAATGGCGCATAAATAGTCATGACTTCACGTGCGACACGCGTTTGACGCTCTGGCCTAGAAAACGTCAATTCACGCATGGCGAACGTACGTTCAGCCAGTTTTATAAGTACCACGCGCACGTCGTTGGTGACAGAGATGAGCATGCTATAAATATTTGATAGCTGATCACGTTGATTATTGACGAAATGATCTTCTAAGCGTTTATTGCTCTCAATAATCTCCGACAGCTTACCCATTGCAAGGGTATCTTTAACAAGCGTCAAAATATCTGGACCAAAGTTTTTTTCCACTTCAGCGAGACTAATAATTGATTTGCGCGCACTGCGATACAGCATGGCCGCGACCAATGCGTCTTCATCTTGATAAAGATAGGTCAAAATATCAGTCATACCAATACCGGTCACATAAGCACCTGAACGCTCAGATTCACTGGTATTCATATGACTGCGAATAAACTCGCAAGCTGCACTTAGGTTGGGTACTGACTCTTGTCCAATACGCTTGGCCACATTATCTAGCCAAGTAGGTACGTCGATGTTGGCGTGGTGGTCTAAGTCGACCGCCTCAAGCTCATCGTTTGATAGCGCATTGGTATCATCCAAATACTCGTCTTCAGTATGAGGGTCATGCAGATGATAAGTGTGTGCAGCTGAGCGATCAAAAGTAGTATGTAGCTTGTGGGTTGCCAACTGGTATTTGATGTCGAGGGGAATTTGGGCATAGCTATTGGCTGACTGGTGAGAGCGTTGGCTCGCCACCAATTGTGCCGCAAGTGTTGCACTATCGGCCTGAGTGGTCTGTCCATCCACCAGCGGTAATCCTTCACGAATTTTTACCATAGCCGACTCCTCTTAGCTATTTTGAATTGATTATAACCTCATCTACTATGCACACACTCTGAATTAACGATCCATAAAGCGTCAGCTATAAACCAATACAACTGCTAAAAATGTTATTTTTAGCAGCTATAAAATGCGCGTAAAATATATAAAGCTATGAGTGCAAATGCTTGCTATGTAGCGATTGGAAACATCATCAAAAACATAGGAAGATTGTTTACTATTATCTCATTTTAAAGTGACAAATCAAGCGAGCCTCTGTACGGCTGTGGTCAATTACGCTAAATAATGACTATTTATTAGCACAAACTTATCAAAGCTTTGAGTTATCTTAGATAATTGTAATAACGCTTAAATGTCTCTTTAATCAGGTTCAACTATCAGTCATTTCTAGCTATCAATCATTTTTGAAAATTAATAACGTTAAACTGCTACTTTTTCAAAGCGAGCGATAGATTCAACATGACCCGTATGGCAGAACATATCCATCACGCCAGCATGAGTCAGACGATAGCCTTGTTCTAACAATGCTTTTGTATCACGAGCAAGGGTCGCTGGATTACAAGAGACATAAACAATGCGCTCAGCATTAAATTTTGGCAAATATTGCATAATCTCCCAAGCACCAGAGCGCGGTGGATCAATCAACAGTGCATCAAAACCTTGGTTGGCCCATGGCTTATCAGTACAGTCTTGAGTCAAATCTTGACTATAAAACTCAGTATTGTTGATACCGTTGCGACGAGCGTTGTCAGCAGCACGTTCGGTCATGGCTTCACTGCCTTCGACACCGACTACTGAGCCTGTCTCGCCAACGAGGCGCGCTAGTGGCAAGCTAAAATTGCCCAAACCACTGAATAAGTCTAGTACGCGTTCGCCTGCTTTTAAGTCCAATAAGTCACAGGCAAGCTTGGTCATCTGACGGTTCACCGATAGATTTACTTGAGTAAAGTCTGTAGGGATAAATTCAAAAGTCAGATCATACTCTGGCAATTGATAATATAAACGCCCAAATTGCTCGCTCAAATCATCAGCGTCTGTCAACGCAATACGTTGGATGCTATCAACGCCTTTCGACTGCAAATATAGCTGCCAATTACGCGCCGCGAAAAAGACTTTTAGTTTGTCTATATCAGCGTCTGACAACGGTTCTAAATTACGTACGATGAGCGCAACTGGCTGATTACCATCAGGCAGCTCTGGCAGTTGCTCACCCATTGCAAGCTCAAGCTGGGCAATTTTGTCACGGCTCTCTAAAGTGCTAATAAGCGTTTTGAGGTTTTCAATCTCAAAGCCAATACGCGGATCCAAGATATGACATTCATTTAGCTCTGCCAAGAAGTTACTTGAACGCTCGCGGAAGCCGACAAGCGCGGTTTCTTTTTTGACAACATAGCGCACGCCCAAACGTGCTTTGGTACGATAACCAAGACGATCACCGACCACAGGAGGGAGCCAATTGTCAGGTTCCGCGTTGGCTTGGTGCATTAGCATTTCAGCCAGTACTGACTGTTTAAAGTTTATTTGACCATCTGGTTGCCAGTGCTGCAAGTTACAACCGCCGCAAGTACCGAAATGCGGGCAGGGTGGTACAGCACGTTCAGGGTTTGGGTTGGCAGTGATGCTAATGGCATCGCCTTCTTCAAAGCTAGCACGGCTGTTGGTTATTTTCACTAAAGCGCTTTCACCGGGTAGAGCAAAGCTAACAAAGATTTTTTTACCATGCTTATCTTCAGCATGGCCTTCCTCAACATCAAAACCATTACCATAAACAGCAACGCCGCGACCATCATGTGATAAGCCATCAATATTAAATGGAATTGGCTCTGCATCTTTTAGACGACGACGTGTCTTTGATGATGGCTTTGATTTTTTCTTACTCGGCGGAATGACAATCGTTTGGGTGTCGTTTGTTTGAGCTTCATTCGTTTGAGCGTTACTGTTTTGCGCTGCCATATCAGATGCTGTAGATGTTTTTGAATCGGTGGGTTGCATAAACCTGCCTTAATAATAAATAACTAGAAGAGGGGAATAAAAAACTACTAATAATGCGAATTCTATAATTCGGGTGCCGATGACCAGTCAGCGATAAACTCTTGATGTCGCGGACTACCGTCAGCTTGGGTATACTTTGCCAGATAGTCATAGCTCTGCTGCTGCCAAGCATCAAAATCTTGTGAAGACAACTGTCCTGTTAGACGTAACCAGCGTAAATAAATAAGCCAAGTATTCATCACATCAGACTCACAGTATATAGATAGGGTCTGCCAGTCACCGCTACTAACAAGCGCACCGACCATGCTGCCATCTACCTCAGTTTTACCAGGTAATCCGTACAGACTTGCGACGATATCCATGGCTTCACGGCGGCTAGCACCGTACTGGCTAAACCGATCCATCAAGTCTAGATGACGCGTATGAAAGCGATTAACATAGTTATCAAAGCGCATGTTTTTAATACGCTCGCCTTCTTCGAACAGCCATGGTGCTGACAAATCATATTGCATGGCACGATATATCAGTACAGGTATGTCAAAGCCTGAGCCATTCCAGCTAATAAGTTGCGGCAGTGTCTCAGTGTCGTTAAATGCTCTAAAGAATTTGGCTAGGATTTCTTTTTCACTAAATTTATCGGCAGTCAAAGAAAATAGCGATAACTTACCATCTTTGATATACAGAGCTGAGATACAGACGATACGCTGTAGTGGCAAGCGCATAAAGTCGTGCCCTGCCTCTTGTGTACGTATGGCTGTCAGCGCGCTTAAGGCATCTGCATCGTTGAGATCGGCCAATTGCGGATAGATACGGCGTGCTGCATCGACATCGGCAACAGTCTCGATATCAAAAACCAATATAGGGTCGGATGGTAGCGCTTGTGACATAGATAATCCTGACTATTTATGAGCTGATAGTTAATTCATTATGAAAGAATAACAGCATTGACCTTGCTTGAAGTATTACGTTTACATCTGCACTTGGCCGCTTTGCACTTTTTTTAAATTAACGATACTAAATGGTATTGCTTATGCATTAATTAACTTCTGCGCTGTTATCCGTATTGCTATCGTCAACGTTATATAAACCCGTTGATAAATAACGATCGCCACGATCGCAGACAATAAAAGCAATAACAGCATTAGGATTTTCTTTTGCCACTTGGGTCGCTGCCCATGCAGCTGCGCCCGAAGATACCCCAGCAAAGATACCTTCAGTCTTCGCCAATTTACGCATATAGACTTCAGCAATACGCTGATCGATATCCATCACTTCATCAATCAAGTCTGCATCAAAAATACCTGGCATATAAGCCGCTGGCCAACGGCGAATACCAGCAATAGAGGCTTCTTCGTCAGGCTGTAGGCCAATGATTTTGACATCTGGATTTTGCTCTTTTAGGTAGCGTGATACACCAGTAATCGTACCTGTCGTGCCCATCGAGCTAATAAAATGCGTAATTTTACCTTCTGTCTGTGCCCATAGCTCAGGGCCTGTAGTCAGGTAATGTGCTTGGCTATTGTCAGGATTATTAAACTGATCCAATACCACCCCTTTGCCATCTGCTTGCATCTGTAATGCCAAATCGCGCGCAGCTTCCATGCCTTCGTCTACTTCAATCAGCGTTGCGCCATAAGCAATCATGGCATCTTTACGCTCTTGGGTAGAGTTGGTTGGCATCAGCAATGTTATTGGGTAGCCACGCATCGCAGCGACCATGGCCAATGCAATACCAGTATTGCCACTAGTGGCTTCAATCAACATATCACCAGGCTTGATATCACCGCGTTGTTCTGCCTGATAAATCATATTAAAAGCGGGGCGATCCTTTACAGAACCCGCTGGATTATTACCTTCAAGCTTAGCTAATACTGTGGCGCCATTGGCAATGCGCTCTTGCTCAGGCAGACGTTGAAGTTTCACCAATGGCGTTTGACCAACGCAATCAGCGAGGGTAGTAATTTGAGTAATGAAGTTAGCATTTGACATGGCCGTAGTGGACATAAAGTATCCTTTTCTATTTTTTAAATATGTTTTTAATGGCTTGTTTTTGATGGAAGCGCTGTTTTTATTGTTTGATCATAATTTTAGACAGTCGCTGTGTATATAGGTTTACAGTGATACGCGAGCTAAAAACGAAAGGCATTAGAGTGCGCTCTCATATGTTATGACTATGAGCGATATATTGTGGTAAATAAAAAGTGGCTTTATTATATCATTTTGTTTTCAGCTGCGCTTATCGCATCAAGGATTAATAGTCACTGTATCAGGTCAGTACTAATGCTACGTTAAGGGTTGCAAAAGTAGGACCATTGCTTAAAGCCATATTCTCTTTGACACAGAGTGGTTGGTACTCTAATTATAACGTTATTCATCACATGGAATGCTTAACCAGTACTTATAAAATCCTGTTAAGATAATCTTGAACTATTTATCAATTGTCTTATCAAAATTAGTGAACTTATTAATGATTAATAGCTTCATTAAGAGTAGCCCCTTACCCAAATACTCTGATACGACATGCTACAAGTATCACGAATACTGACGTTATCACAAAAATTCACGGCAAGAACCTTAGTAGAGAGTAGACCTAGCATGGCATATAAAAAACGTTTCGATACCAGTAGTGCTTATGGTCAGCTGATCATACTGGTGTTTTTGCCTATCTGTGTGTTGGCAGCAGTAGGCGGCATCTTGGTATTTCACGAAACCATGCGTGCAAGTGACTCGGAGCAAGAAGTATTGGCCGAAGCGGTACTTATTCGCTATACACCAGTCATAGCTGAACTGATTCCTGAGCTGCTAGAACAAGAGCGCCAGCAAGTAGGGAGTAGTGCTGAAGGTACTCAGCGAGCGGCGATGACGACGCTAGAGGGTATCCAAGATAAGCTTGGACGTATGCAGTCCGAGCAGCATGTACAGCGTATTGCTATTATTAATGAAGGCAATCAAATACTGGCAACAGTCGGTTATGGCCTCAATGAAGAGTGGCCATTAATCAGTGATTCCGCAAGCTTTTTGTCACAACGACCAACGCCTGTAGGCACAGCGTATGGCAGTGTGTTGGGAGAGTTTGAAGGGCAGACGTTGTGGTTGCTCGTCGATATGGATAATGAGCCGCTCTACATTGCACGATATCGTATTGCGATGGCGTTAGTGATTACTGGCTTGTTTACTATCTTGATTCTATTACTGAGTTTAAATATCTATTCAAAACGTTGGATTGCCCCCATTTATGAGCTGCGTTTGCAGTTGCAGCGTACCCATGTTGATAATTTATACCAACCTGTACCAGTAGAGTCAGATGGTGAGCTGAATCTATTACAGCAAGATCTGGTCAGAACATTACGCCGCTTACATAGAAGCTTTCAAGAGCTAAAAGATCATGCCGAGCAAACTGAGGATGATTTACGGTTGGCATTTGATGAAATGGAGATGCAAAACATTTCTATTCGAAATGCACGTGATGCAGCGATTTCAACCAGCCAAGCAAAATCTGCGTTTTTAGCCAATATCAGTCATGAACTGCGTACACCATTGAACAGTATCGATGGTTTTATTAATTTGCTGGCACGTCATGGCGAGCTTAATCCTGAGCAGGACTTGTATGTACAGACCATACGTAAGTCATCAGCACACTTGCTCGCTTTGGTAAATGATGTCTTAGATTTTTCTAAAATTGAGGCAGGCAAGCTAGTACTGGATCGCCATGAGTTCGATCTTTACGACACCATTTATGATGTGGTCGATATGCTATCTCCGGTCTCTGCGGAGAAGGGTTTACGCATGGCGGTGCTTTTTTACAATGATGTGCCGATGCGCATCAACGGCGATGCGTTACGTCTTAAGCAAGTATTGACCAATATCGTTGGTAATGCCATTAAATTTACGGATAGTGGTGATGTGGTGGTGCGTGTGAGCTTAGATGACCACCGTGATAACTATCTGATGATTAGCGTGCAAGATAGCGGAAAAGGCATTTCTCTAGCAGATCAAAAAATGCTGTTCCAAAGCTTTAGCCAAGGCGATCCATCAATCACACGTCAGTATGGTGGTACAGGGTTGGGTCTGGTCATCTCCAAACAGTTAACACGCTTGATGGGCGGTGATATTGGGTTTCATGATAATGCACAAGAAAATATTGCCAACCAAGGCGCGACTTTTTGGTTTCGCATGCCAGCCCATGTCGACGTGCTAGAGGCAGCCACAGGGCAGGCGATTGAATTACCAGTATTGGCGCCACTAGCAAGCGAGACCGATGAATTTAATGTACTGGTTTGGATCAATCATACCGCTTCGATACAAGTACTCAAGGCCAGCTTGCAGTATTTGCCAATTAAGCTAACTCAAGCTAATTCATTACCAGGAGTGCTTGAATCATTAAAAGAGCATGGTAATTATTGGGATTGGGTCATCGTTGATGATGACACGCAAGACGATATGATGGCGCTCCTCAAGCAAATTCGTCTGCATTATCAAGGCAAGCTTGCTGTATTTGGCTATCAAGTGGCGGCCGATCAAGCGCTACTCAATCGCTATCATGCCAACATACTGTATGAGCCATTAGACAAAAGACAGCTGTACGCGATGCTTGATACGCAAAGCCGTAGTACGCCGCAAAGCCTGCAGGAACCACGCTGGAAAGGGGTCACGGTACTGGCAGTTGATGACCATTTGCCCAATTTACTAGTGCTTGATGCTCTATTGAGCGAGCTAGGGATTCAGGTAGTTACTGCGAGCAGTGGGTTTGATGCTATCGAGATTATCAGTAAACAGCAAACCAAAAACATCAAAACTGCCAAGAGCGATAAGCAAAGCCTATCGAATAAAACGCAACTTTCTAAAGCAGAAACACGTGATGAGATAAATAAGAAAACAAATAGCGCGTTCTATCATGAGGACACGAGCGCTGATGATAAAGCGGCTACGCAAGATAAAGACAATATTGATCTGATCTTTATGGATATTCAAATGCCGCGGATGTCGGGACATGAGGCAGCTAAGCAGATTCGAAATATCGAAAATGCGGATAGTCGTATCCCTATTATCGCTCTGACCGCGCATGGGTTGGCAGATGAACGTGACAAACTTATAGCCAGCGGTATCAATGACTATGTCGGCAAACCGATTAGCCAACCTCAGTTATTACAGGTGCTACAGAAATGGCTTGGTCGCAAGAGTACGACACCACAATTGACCGCGTTGCCTGATACAGATTTGCAGAGCTTTGGCTTACGGCATTCTGACTTACAGGGTGCTAACGTAAAGGATACCGACTCATCAGAGGCTGAACTAACTGCTATTGACTCGCTGCGCGGTTACTCAATCAATGACAATGATTTATCAAATGACTTGCTCTCTGATAATGTGAATGGTCAAGAGACTCAAACCAGTTCAGATATGTCTTCAGATACATTAACCGCTACTTATCCAATAATAAGAGGAGACGGGGTAGATCGTAATAGTACTTCTGTCAGTAGCGAGCCAAAAATTACCCGTCCATTATCCTTGAAAAAAATCCGTGATGATTATTTGCGTGATAGCCAGCCTCGTGAAAACTATAGACGAGATGCTGCGCGTGATATTCAACCGCGCTATGAAAGCTTACGTCTACAAAAACAAGGTCAGTCGCCACTACTACGATCAACAACAAAATCTATCGACAACTCTCAAGATAAAAGCCCTCAAGACCAAAGCTTTCACGATAGAACAGCTCACGATAATACGACTTTACACAAGCAAATCAATAATGACCTTAGTAACAACAATATAAGCAAAAGTGATACCTCAAATATTTTAGATTGGCAAGATGCGCTCACTCGTTCAGCGAATAAACCTGAATTGGCGGCCAAGCTTATTATCATGATGATCGATACTATCAATGATGAAAAGCAAGCGCTGATTCAGGCATGGGAAGCGCATGACCGCAATATGCTGGCACAAATTGCCCATCGTATACTGGGCGGCAGTCGATATACAGGTGTACCGCAACTGCGTCAGGCTAGCCAAGATTTGGAAGATAAGTGCCTGCTGAATGTACAACATACGACACCTGTGCAATTTGCAATGATTGAGCCTTATTATGAGGCATTGTTAACGGCGCTAGACAACTTGCAAAAAGTAGATTTATCTTCTTATCCGCAGCTCAATTATCATCGCTTGAGCGAAAATGACATGACGTGGAAAATGATATAAATTGAGGGTAAGGCAAAACAGACAAAATCATTCAGGTTCAGAGAGCGATAAGTAACCTCATTAGATTTGCTTATCGCTATCAGCTAGACAACCTGTGTTTGCTGTATATGAAACTGACTATAGTATCGTGGCAGTCAGTTATTACTACGGTACAACAAAGACAAGCCTGCTAATATTGTGAATATGAGAATCATATTTGTTTTATTCATTAATAAGGATTGTTATGAACGCAATTGCAAGTTACCAGTATGAGACCTTACAAGTTAGTATTACAGACAACATACTGACGGTTACCTTAAATCGTCCACATAAAAAAAATGCCATGAGTTTTCAGGTAATCAATGAGCTGATTAAGCTGGCAGGTCGCATTAGCAAGGACAGAACCATACGCGCAGTCATTCTAAATGGGGCAGAGGGAACTTTTTGTGCAGGGATTGACTTAGGAGACTTAAATCATCCAAAAAACACAGCATTTGCGCTTTGGGAATTGATTAAACCATGGCAAAGTGCGTTCCAACGAGTATGCTTGGTATGGCGTGATCTGCCAGTACCTGTCATAGCGGTGTTGGAAGGATACTGTATCGGCGCTGGGTTACAGTTGGCGTTGGCTTGTGACATACGTGTCAGTCACCCTGATTGTCAGTTATCTATTATGGAAGCTAAGTGGGGCCTAGTGCCAGATATGGGACTGACCCAATCAGCATTTGGGGTTCTACGAGAAGATACTCTAAAAGAACTCGCCATGAGCGCTCGTATCATCGATGCTAATGAAGGCAAAGAGTTAGGCTTGATTAGTCATTGTAGTGAAGCGCCTCTTGAACAAGCACAAAAACTTGCTGCAGAGTTTGCAGAGCGCTCTCCTGATGCGGTACTAGCAAGTAAACGCGTGATAAATGCGATGTATGATCAACCTGCTAAGACTTTGTATAAAGAAAAAGCATGGCAGCTTAAAATGATGCTTGGTCGTAATCGTAAGCTTGCCCTCAGAAAAGCAAAGCAGGCCAGCACCTTATTTGGCAAACGCCAATTCCGCTAAATTTTTGCTATCAGTAAATTTTCTAGTGTTATTTTCGTTTGATTCATTCTGATAAAAGAAATTGCTACCTAAGAAAACTAGACATATTTTGATAAATTATTTTGACGAGTTTTAATTGTTAGCGGTTGTTTCGCCATTATCTTATAGCCATTGAAATGCAAGCAGATAGCACGATATAGCATTGTCTGCTTGCACCGATATGGGTAAAGATGCACTATTGTTGTTAAAGGTATCTATTTTGATTACTGGATAAGCCAGTAAAATGACGAAAGCCTACCTAACAACATGTGCAAGCAATTAAACGTCGAAAAATAAAATATCAAAAATAATAGCCACTATATAAAACGGTCTAAATATGTCTGCTTCAAAACCCTCCCTTCCAAACAAACCTATCGCTTCTGAGCGAGTGCGCTCTGCTGATTTGCCTGTTGCATGGATTATGATGCTTGGGCTGATGGTTGCGGTGGGCCCATTATCGATTGATATGTATCTGCCAGCATTGCCATCGATGGCCGATGATTTCGGTGTTTCAACGGCCTTTATGGCCAACTCTGTCCCTGCATACTTTTTAGGTTTGGTATTTGGGCAGCTATTTTACGGACCATTCAGTGACCGTGTTGGCCGTGTCAAACCCTTATATATAGGTATGACGCTGTATGTTATCGCTTCTATCCTTTGTGCGACTACTGATAATGAGTACGTACTGTTTGCAGGCCGTACTTTACAAGCATTGGGCGCGTGCGTCGGTGCAGTAGTTACTCGCGCTGCGATTCGAGATCGCCTCACTGCAAAACAAACGGCAAAAGCTTTTTCCATCATGATTTTAGTGATGGGCTTAGCACCCATATTGGCACCATCGCTTGGCGCGCTATTCTTACAGTTTTTTGATTGGCACTCTATATTTTGGTTCTTAGCTGCATTTGGCGCTCTAAACTTGCTACTTACTAAGTTTTTCTTTTTTGAAACTTTGACTGAAGAAAACCGTAACGTACGCCCTGCAAGAGAAGTGCTCAGTCAATATTGGGATTTATTAAAAGATCCGACTTTTAACTATCCAGCAATTGGTGGTGGATTGTTAATGGGAGCGATGTTTGTCTATATCAGCTCGGCCTCTGAGCTAATCATGGATACTTATGGCGTCTCAGCGACACATTTCGCTTGGTTGTTCGGAATGAATGCGGCGGGTTTTGTAGGTTTGACTCAGCTTAACCAATGGCTTACCAATCGCTTTCGAATACTAAGTATTTTACGATTTGGGGCGATGATGCAGGTTATCTCTGCGGGTGTGCTATTCGTGACTGGCTTGCTTTTAGGGACGGATGCTTGGCTAACACTAGTGCTGGCTTGTATTTTCTTTTGTATCGCAGGACTGGGTCTGACTCAGCCTAATGCTTCTGCAATTGCGCTCGCTTTTCAGAAACGCCGTGCTGGTATGGCAAGTGCACTACAAGGCTCGCTGATGTTTTCAGTCGGTATCTTCGGCGGTTTATTATTGAATCTGTTTCCAGTCAACCCTGTCTTCAAGGTCGGTATTGCTCTGTTCTCACTAATGAGTTTCGGTTCTTTCCTGATTTGGAAGATAGACCGTAATCTCAATTTGGACGACGCAGAGTAAAGGCATTTCTACTTTAAGTTAGCTGTATTTTAAAAAGCACTTATACGTTTACAGCGTATGAGTGCTTTTTTGTGCGCTCTATTTATTTTTATTCAAAGCCAAATTAAATTTTATAGGCGTTTTATATGATGGAATTTATTGATTATAAACGAGTATATGTTTTTTATGGTTATATGCAGCCTTTGCTATATATGGCTTACCTTAAATAATGACCAAACATAATTATTGCAATCGCGAAATTAGGCAAGTACTATCTAGCGTAACTTTCTGTAAGTGAATATGTATAGACATTGCTTAACCTTGCTAGATTGTCAATTAATTAAAATGTAAAACAACGTTAGGTTTCAAGGATAGATTATGAAGCAGTTATATCGAGCGTTACCGATTTTGTTGAGTGTTGGCCTATTTGGCTGTGGTAATTCTGCCACTCAAGAAAGTGCAAATACACCAGTAAAGGAAAACACGGATAGCTTTGTGAGTAAGCTACCTGATACAGCGCCAACATTGAAAGTTGCCATGACTGGTGATTTGCCGCCTTTTTCGTTCCAAGATGACTATGGCAATATGCAAGGCACTGATGTTGATTCAATTCGTGCTATTGGTGAAGAGCAGGGATTCAAAGTCGAGTTTTACAAAGAAACTTGGCAAGATATGTTCGATAGCGTTGAATCAGGAAAGCGTG
This sequence comes from Psychrobacter sp. NPDC078929, assembly GCF_050267985.1. Taxonomy (NCBI): domain Bacteria; kingdom Pseudomonadati; phylum Pseudomonadota; class Gammaproteobacteria; order Moraxellales; family Moraxellaceae; genus Psychrobacter; species Psychrobacter sp. NPDC078929. The sequence goes on from NZ_JBNNFX010000014.1 coordinate 76,346, forward strand.
ATCTAGCGATTTCTGGTATTTCTTACAAAGACGATCGTGCAGTGAGATATGGTCTATCAACACCATACTTTTTCAACCCAGCTACTATCATGTATTTGGAAGGTAAGTTTGATATAAAAGACTTAAACGATATAAAAGGTCTAAAAGCAGGTACGTTAGAAGGCTCTAAAGAAGAAGACACACTAAAAGAGATGGGTAGTTCAGTGGAGCTAATTTCGAGACCTACAGCATTTTTGGCGTATCAGGATTTGGTTCAAGGTAATACGGATGTCTTCTTGTACGATATGCCAGTCTTGCAATATATCGTCAAAGGCTATCCTGAGCATAAAGTGAAAATTGTACCCTATGAAGCTGCAGATGCACCTTCAGCCCAGCAAGTGGTGCTCATGGCAAAAGAAAATACTCAGCTTATCAAAACGGTTAATGAAGGTATTGCCAAACTAAAAGAAAAAGGGACATTTAAAGAAATTGAGGCGCGCTGGTTGGGTGAAGCTGACCCTGCTGAAAAGAGCGAATCTGACACCAATACTAAGCAATTGAACTAAGGAATTCTGAAGATGGCAACCGTACCTAATGTTGACAATAAGCGCTATCAAGGTCTGATTATTTCAATTGCACTATTTTTATCTCTAATCGGTGCTTTGCTAGCGTTTACGTTTTATACCTCAAATTTATTAGAACGAAACACGGCTTTAATTGACCAAACTAACCAAGTTGCAAACAGTGCACAGGCGGTAATTAAAGATCTTTTCGATTTAGATAGTAGTTATGGTGAGGATACTAACTCTCCCCATATACAACGAGTGCTAAGTCGTTTAGAGCAAAACACAACGTTGATTACCAACTCTATTGCAGCGATTGAGCAAGGTGGCACGATCACAGATGCAGAAGGTAATAGCTATGACTTGCCAAAAATTGATGGTAAAGCACAAACCAATATTGCTGCGGCCAATGAGCAATGGAAAGCGCTAGAGCCTAAGATTCAAACATATCTAAAAGATGCTGATAATATCATGGTAACGTCTGCTGATGAATTGACGCAGGCCGTTGAACAGGCGAAGACATCAAGTTTATTTATTAACGATTCTTTGGATAATTTGACAAAAGATGTGTTCGATAGTGCACAACGTCAAGCAACTACCATTCGTCTTATTCAGGTGCTTGGTGTTGCCGCTATCTTTACCTACTTCCTAATCTTCGTATTCTTCTTTGTACGTCGTCTACGTGAGACGGATGCTGAAGCACTTGCCGCTCGCCAAGAAACGCAAGAGATTATGGAAACAGTAAATACAGGTCTTTTCCTACTGGATAAAAACTTGAATATTGGTCAACAGCATTCTCGAGCGCTGAACAATATCATCGGCTCTGATAGCTTGGCAGGGGAAAACTTTACCAATGTCTTGCGTGGCCGTATCTCTGATAAAGACCTCAAGACCACACAGCAATTCATTGAACAGCTCTATAACCCTCGCGTTAAAGAAAAATTGGTAGATTCACTTAACCCATTAAACAAAGTCATGTTGCATAATTTGTCTGAAGACAAGAGTCTTGATAACCGCTTCTTAGATTTTAAATTCTCACGTGTTTATGATAATAAAGACATTGCTCGTATCTTGGTCAACGTGAATGATGTATCAGATGCAGTCTACTTAGAACAGCGCCTAGAAAAAGAGCGTTCGCAAAACGATATGCAAATTGAGATGTTAACGACTATCTTGAATGTAAATCCAAAGATTATTAATGAGTTTATTGGTAATACCCAAGCGCATATTGAGAAGATGAATAACATCTTGAAAAATCCTGGTAGCTCACAATACGAGCTTGAAGGTAAATTAAAAGCTATTTATCGTGAAATGCATAGCTTAAAAGGGGAAGCATCAGCACTAAAACTACACAGCTTTACGAAGATTGCTTCTGATGCTGAAGACAAGTTACATGCATTGCAAAACCAAGGTCAGTTATCTGGTAATGACTTCTTACCATTGGCGGTACATTTGGATGACTTGCTTAGCTTGTCGAATACGATTGCGACATTGGGTGAGCGTATCAACCGCTCAGCACCGACAGCAGCTAAGTCGTCAACTGTACAAGCACCAGTCACTACTCAAAATCCAGTAACAGACCATGCAGCTAGCAATGCTGACTTTGATGGTGGGCTAGATATCGACTTAGACAATGAAGCAGATGACGATTTATTGTCTTTTTACAATGAATTTACAAAAGAGATTGCTGCAAGACAGGGCAAGCAAGTACAGCTAAAAAGTACGACGCTAACCCAAACCAGTATTCCAGTGCATCTTGCAAAGCCAATCAAAGAAATCAGTATTCAGTTGCTGCGTAATGCGGTGGTACATGGTATCGAGTCGCCAAGTGTGCGTCATACTACTGGCAAAACTGACGTTGGGACCATTGATTTGGAAGTGCAAGACAACGGTGCAAACTTTATGCTGGTTGTTCAAGACGATGGACAAGGTATCAACTATGACAACATCCGTAATAAACTGATTCAAGAAGGTCGTTTCGGTACGGAAGAGGCAAATCAGCTTAGCAAAGGTGACTTGCTCAAACAGCTGTTCTCTTCTGGATTCTCTACCAAAGAGCATGCAGATGAAGACGGTGGTCGCGGTGTCGGACTTGATATCATCAAAGCAAAAGTAAAAGAGTATGATGGCAAGCTTAACGTAAATAGCGAGCTAGGTCAGATGACACGGTTTGTCATTACTTTACCTAAAGCTTAATCAAAATAGTAATTATATTGTCAGGGACGACAAGCACTTCATTAAAGGTAGTAGATAAGTTATGCATAAGTTAATGATTGTTGATGATTCAAATATTATTAGAAACCGTATTCAGCGCGCATACGATTCAGGAAAGTTCATGTTGGTTGCAACAGCGACCAGCGGCGTTCAAGCCATCGAAAAGTTCAATGTCCACCGTCCTGATGTGATCACCATGGACTTAACCATGCCACAAATGGATGGGCTAGAGTGTATTGAAAAAATCATCGCGATTGATCCTGAAGTACGCATTTTGGTTGTATCAGCGTTATCGGATAAAGCCACCGGCATTGAAGCACTGTCGTTAGGTGCCAGCGGCTTTTTGTGCAAGCCTTTTTCGGAAGAGGAGCTTGTAGAGTCTTTGTATGAGCTGATGCAAGACTAATACCATTCATCGACCAAAGCAGATGTCATTATGAAAGAGCAAAAGCTACAGATTTTTTTAAGTATTATTAGTAATTATTTTGACCAGTTTGGTGGAGAAGAGCTTATTGCTGATACTCCTTACTTACTAGAAAACAAACAGCCAAAAGTCCACGATTATACGGGCGTGATTGGTATATCTGGTGGCCAAAAAGGCGTGGTGTATTTTTCGGCAACGCGTGACTTGCTGTCTTCAATCTTAGACAGCATGGGCGAGACCGATAAAAGTGAAGAGAACTATGTAGATCTGGCTGGGGAAGTGGCCAATACCATCGCAGGCAATGCACGCAAAGAGTTTGGCTCAGAGTTTCATATCTCTGTACCATTTGTGTTCAAAGGTGCGCCGCAAAGTATTGTATTGCCGAACGATGAGCGTTCTTTTATTATCCCCATCACTTGGCATTCTCAAGTAGGCGAGATTGTGGTTTGTTTGCAAGATTAATGCTGCCACGTAATACAGATGGATATTAATATATTATGGTTAAAGTAGAAAAATTGGGTGTGTTTCTAAGCTCGATCAATGCGTTTTTTGCGCAAATCGATGGCTCGGAAGTGTCAATTGATACCCCTTACTTGAACAACAACAAAAGCGCGATTGGCTTTGACTATAGCGGTGTCATTAAGATATCAGGGCCTTTAGAGGGCTGCGTCTATGTCAGTGCACCAAGCGTGATGTTGCGAGAAGTCATCAAAGTGATGGGCGAGCCTGACTCTTCAATCACGATGATGAAAGATTTGTTGGGTGAAATGGCCAATACAATCTCAGGTAACGCTCGGACAGAGTTTGGTTCAGAGTTTATTATCTCTCCGCCGCACATTGTAGAGAGTGCGCCAAGCGTGTCTTATTTGCCTAAAGATCGTCAAAGCTATATCACACCATTTACGTGGCGTGGTTACAAGGCGGTCATTGGTATTTGCATTGCATAAATTATAGTCAATCACTCTATAAACGAGTGATAACTATAAAAGAGTGACAGTGTTGACCTTGCTTGAAAAACAGCTGTTAAGAAGATAATCATGAAAAAAGCGATGCAATTGTGTCGCTTTTTTTGTTTTATTATAGCCATAGTTTGTTTTTATCTTATTGATACGCTACAAACAAATTGCTGGAGATTCCAAGACGTTATGTGATAAAATACAGCGCAGCTATTTTTTATAATTCACTTTATAGTTTAGATTTGGGCATTTGCTTTAATCTAGCGATAGCTTCTTTTTTTAAACCAACCAATGACACACACATCATGGCAAAAAATTGCTGGGTGTTTGGCGACTTGATTAATTTGTGATCTGTTAGTGCTCTACTAATGAAAACTAACTGGTAGCAGATGCGTGTCGCTAAATAGGCTGTTTTTGTGATGTGGAGGCATAACCCAACCAATAGGATATATTCTCATGGCTACAAAGAATCCAACCAAAATCGAAATGCGCGACTTACTACAAGCAGGCGCTCACTTTGGTCACCAAACACGTTTTTGGAACCCAAAAATGGGTCCATACATCTTTGGCGCACGTAACAAAATCCATATCATCAACTTAGAGCACACCGTAAAAGCATTCAACGAAGCGTTGACTTACGTAAACGGTCTAGCTGCTAAGAAAAACAAAGTATTATTTGTTGGTACTAAACGCGCTGCAAGCGGTATCGTACGTGAGCAAGCAGCTCGCGCTGGCATGCCATACGTTGACCATCGCTGGTTAGGTGGTATGTTGACTAACTGGAAAACTCTACGCCAGTCAATCAACCGTCTAAAAGAGCTAGAAAAGCAAGCAGAAGACGGTACTTTCGCTAAGCTAACTAAGCGTGAAGCGCTAGAGCGTACTCGCGATATGGAAAAACTTGAGCGTTCACTAGGTGGTATCAAAGACATGGGCGGCCTACCTGACGCTATCTTCGTAGTAGACGTAGATCACGAAGCTATCGCTATTAAAGAAGCCAAGAACTTGGGTATCCCAGTTATCGGTATCGTTGATACTAACTCTAGCCCAGACAACGTTGACTACATCATCCCAGCTAACGATGATGCTATCCGTGCTGTGACTTTGTACGTAACTTCTATGGCTGATGCTATCATCGCTGGTAAAGAATACGCACAAACTCAAGCTGGTGGTAAAGCTGAGCAAGCACCTGCTGCAACTGAAGAAGCGCCAGCTGCAGAAGAAGCTGCTGCAACTCCAGCAGAATAAGTAGCTGACTTAAAAAGTTTAACTTTGTAAGGATGTTTTGATAGTGTATCTATCAGCATCCATATAATGTTTTGAACAGCGTATAAGCTCATAATAGGCATGATGTAGTTTTACTCGTCATGCCTTGTTATTGAATAAAGCCTTATTAATAACGCCATGCGTATAAGCGAGTAGCTATTGGGCGAGTATTATCATTCCTACTGGTCATATCGCTATATTGTACAGATGTTATTTGTTTGACATCATTGATGGCTATATTAGTAATCGTTCAAGATGAGCTGTCTGCTAGATTTTAAGTAATACCAAGATATCGAATAGAAATACAGCACTCCTATACATAACTATACTAAGGTGACTCTTATGACAGAAGTAAAAGTATCTGCCAAAATGGTAAAAGAATTGCGTGACCGTACTGGTCTTGGCATGATGGAATGTAAAAAAGCGTTAGAAGAATCAAACGGTGATGTTGAAGTTGCCATTGATAACCTACGTAAATCTGGTCAAGCTAAAGCAGCTAAAAAAGCGGGTAACATCGCAGCTGACGGCGCTATCATCATCGCTCAAGGCGAAAACAAAGCATTCTTGTTAGAAGTTAACTGCCAGACTGATTTCGTTGCAAAAGATGACAGCTTCACTGCATTTGCAGAAAAAGTTGCTAACCTTGCGCTAGAAAATAACGTAACTGACGTTGCTGCTATCTCTGAATTGTCTTATGGCGAAGGTCAGACTGTTGAAGAAGCACGTGTATCACTAGTACAGAAAATCGGTGAAAACATCCAGATTCGCCGTGTTGAAACCCTTGAGGGTGCTAACATCGCTGCATACCGTCATGGTTTACGTATCGGTGTAGTTGTATCTTATGAAGGTGGCGACGCTGACACTGGTAAGAACCTTGCTATGCATATCGCTGCATTTAATCCTGTCGCTGTAGATGACGAAGATGTTGCTGCTGACGTATTGGCACGCGAAAAAGACATCATCGAAGCAAAAGCTCGTGAGTCTGGCAAGCCTGACAACATCGTTGAAAAAATGATCGAAGGTGGCCTACGTAAGTACCTAGACGAAGTAACTTTACTACGTCAGCCATACGTTATGGACAACGACAAGAAAGTTGGCGAAGTCCTAAAAGCTGAAGGCGTAAAAGTACTTGGCTTCAAACGTCTAGAAGTTGGTGAAGGCATCGAGAAGAAGCAAGAAGACTTCGCTGCTGAAGTTGCGGCAACTCAGGCTGCTAACAAGTAAGCACCAAATAGTGTTGGACTAGGCTGTGAGTCCTTAATTGTGGCTTACAGTTTGGCTTTATCACTCTTAATGCATCAAGATATAAAGCATCATGATATAAAGCGTCCAGACATAAAAAAGCCCATTAATTCGTTAATGGGCTTTTTTATGTTTGGATCTTAGGTAATTGACTTAGCGTAAAGCCGCATAGGCTGAGTTGGCATAGCTGGCACTATTCACATTGCTGCTGGTACCATAACTGACATTTTGTAAGCCATTACTTGTACTGGGGCTACTGGTTTGATTGTTAGCACTGATACTCGCACCAAACAGTCCTGCATCGTTCTTATACAAGCTATGATAACGGCTCATCACTCTTTGAACATAGTTACGTGTTTCTTTGAATGGAGGGATGCCACCGTATTTATCGACATTGCCTTCACCGGCATTGTAGCCTGCGACAGCATGTTCGACGTTATTGTTGAAGCGGCGCATGAGCCACGCGATATATTTGGCTGATCCTTCGATATTATCTGCAGGGTTCCAAGGGTTGCTGACATTGAAACGGCGCGCAGTCGCTGGCATTAACTGCATCAGGCCTTGTGCGCCTACTGGTGAGCGTGCATTTGGATTAAAAGCTGATTCAGTGTGCATCATTGCTTTCATCAGGGCAGGGTCAACACCGTTGCGCTCAGCGGACGCACGAATGTAGCTGTCGTAAGAGTTGCGACTTCCGCTGTTGCTAGCGGCACTGCTACCATAGCTATCGCTGCTTCCGTCATACATCTTAGAGTCTTTATAATAAGTTACTTTTACTTTTTTCGTAAACTTATCAAAATTTCCACTAGGATTGACGTTGGTCAACAGTACTTGTCCACCTTTGTCTTTGTAGATATACATATTGCCTGCATTGGCAGCGACAGAAAAGGTCGAAAGAGCAATGGCACTTAGTAAAAGGGGAGATAAGCAGCGAGTCATCAAAGTAGCCGTATTTATCATAGTAAAATCACTTTTTATCGAATAACAGCAAATTATTTTGCCTATATATGCGTTGATTTAGGCGCTTAAGCGGTTACTGATTTCGCAAAATTATTTAGCCCACTGTGAGGACAGCAGCTTAGCAATTATCACTTTCAATAAGGAACCACTTGCAATAGATACAAAAAATAATAGTTGCTTACTATAACATATAATAACTTTTTGACGCATCAGATTGACATATTAAGTTGTAAAATCAGATTTTTATTATTAAATAACCTTAGATAAATCAATATACTAACTTTTCTAAGTGACTTAATGAGCCATTTGTAGTGGGTTTTTTACGCTTATGAATTAATATAAATAAAGTGTCTCAATTTTTTAAGAAATAATAATGACATTTGAATAATCGAGGTGATTTTCAATCTGACATTAACAGTAGATAAGCCTATTAATGGTTAGGTTTTTAAAAATATAAGAGTAGTTTAGGTAGGCTTTCAGTGATGACTAGATACCGATAGCACTGATAAAAATAGGCACCCAAACCGCGGTAACCAACCCGTTCACTGCCAAGCCAAATGCAGCATAACGTCCTGCTGTATGACTGATTTGCCAAGCTTCTACTGTACCAAACGCGTGAGCCGCTAACCCCAGTGCTAGACCTTTAGCACGGTCGTCATTGATACCGCGGAACAAAAAGCGAGCGACCGTACCACCTATCAGACCTGAGACGATGATAATTAGGTTAGCCATTGCCAGTGGTGCTTTGATTAAATCTGCGACACTCAAGCCAATAGGCGTCGTAACAGAACGGGTAGCGAAAGCCAATAGGGTCTCATGACTGAGCGAAAATAAATAGGCCAGTGACATAGGCAATAATGCGCCAACGACACTAGCAATAGCGACAATTAGAGTGAGTTTTTTGACTGGTAAGCCTTTAAAATTCATCGCCGCCAATGGCACAGCCAGAAGTACTGTCACATATCCCAACAGATGGTCAAATACAGGTTTTGCCGCGCTGTAATAGTTGTTGTAATCCCACTGCAGTACAAATAGGAAAACAAGTACTAGGACAAGTGCGGTAATGACCATCGGTAGCCATGATAATTTACGTGCCAATACACGTGCAATTACGTGTGCTGCTAATGTCAATAATATTGCGGCTAGGGTTGCCATAAATACGCTGTCAAAAGTCATAATATTTCTCCGCAGCTCACGGCTGTCCCTTTTGCTCAGTGGTAGTCGTACTATCAGTGTTTGCAGCGTGATTGAGCCAACGATTGGCCAATAATGCTAGTCCCCACAGCGGTATGAGCGTACTAACGATCATCGTTATCATCACACCCAATAGCTCATCTCCTAGAGCAAATAGCAACAAGCCTGCACCAGCAGAAACTGGTAAGAAGGCAAAACCACTATCGACTAGCAATGTATTACTGGCCTGTGTGAGCCAGCTCGGTAACCCCTTGAGCAGTCGCCACGCCATCAAAATGACAAACATCGCAACCAAACCGACAATATTGGCCGCTTTTTCGATGCCTGCCATTTGACAGAGAACAACCGCCGTTTCTCGAACAACGATGACCATGGTCAACGTTAGAATTAACGCAAGCCATAGTGGGAGATGGGGAGAGTGAGCAGGCTTCATAAGCAATTCTGGCCAAGTCAGATATAAATGGATGGTGTACCAAACAAAGTATGTGATCACACCAAGAACACAACGTAGAAAATGATGCTATGCATACTGATGGTAGCAATGATTCACTTTCGAGAGATTAGCGCTATCTATCAATATTTATTGAATGTATAACAGGCGATTATATAGAGAGTGGGGCAACTAATAAAGCCTATGCACCGTGACTGGTCATATCCAAAAAAAATAGACGATATCAATGGATATCGTCTATTCTATTTTAACGTACTATATAAGGGTTTGTGATCTAACAGTATGAATCAAACGTTCATTCAACTACTGTCGCAAATGACTCACTTTAACAATAGTTCTTATTTTGCAGAAATGATCATTATTTTTCTGAATCAGCTGTTTCTGAGTGTAATGCATCAAACTCGTCAAACGCCTTTTCTTCAGCCTCTGTCATGGTTGGCTCTTCAACGTCGTCAACCTTCTCAAACTCTTCGAGTACCGGCATCAGTAGTGTTGCTTGTGCCAGCGGCAACACATCGATAGGTTTCAAGTTAGCTTGACCCAGTAGCTGTCTTAGACGGTCACTTGGCAAACGAATCGTCAGACATTCACGACCCGTATCGTCATAGCTTTCTTCTTCAATAACGCCCAGTTCATATAGAGTGTTTTTGAACTGTCCAGCATCATACGGCAAGGTTAAATCAAACGTCGTCAGTTTACCTGTCAACAATTGCTGTACGGCAAGCGTTAGCTCCTCCATGCCGAGGTTCTGTCTAGAAGAAACATAGACGCGGTTTGGCTGACCTTCGCTAGCATAGCCGATATGTGCAGGCTCATCAGTCAAATCAATCTTATTATACACATTGAGCACAGGTACGTCGTTATCGATTTCTGCCAATACTTCTTTGACCGCCTGAATCTGCTCGTGCATGTCTTCGCTAGAGGAATCAATGACGTGCAATAACAAGTCTGCTTCTAACGTTTCTTCTAGGGTTGCATGAAAAGACTCAACCAGCTCATGCGGCAGATGACGGACAAAACCTACCGTATCAACCAATACTACACGCCCCACACCTTGCCAGTCTAAGCGGCGTAGCGTTGGATCGAGTGTCGCAAACAGTTTATCAGCGGCGTAGATGTTTTCATCCACCAAGCGATTAAATAAAGTGGACTTGCCCGCATTGGTATAACCAACAAGTGAGATAGTTGGTACGTCTGATTTTTGGCGACGGGCTCGACCTTGCGCACGAGTTTGTCTGACTTTTTCTAATTTACTCTTTAACTGATTGACGCGAGTCTGCAATAGACGACGATCGGTCTCAAGCTGGGTTTCACCCGGTCCACGCAGGCCAATACCACCTTTTTGACGTTCCAAATGCGTCCAACCACGTACCAGACGTGTTGATAGATGGTTAAGCTGAGCCAGCTCTACTTGCAGCTTACCTTCGTAGGTACGGGCACGCTGCGCAAAAATATCCAAAATCAAACCAGTACGGTCTAACACTCGGCATTTCACTAGCGCTTCGATATTACGCTCTTGTGAGGGCGACAAACTGTGGTTAAACAGTACGATGTCTGCTTCGTGTTCGCGTACTAGTTCTGCGATTTCTTCTGCTTTTCCGCTACCAACGAAGTATTTGGCGTCAGGGCGTGAGCGTGATCCAGTGACTAATGCCAAACGATCGGCACCTGCTGAGTCAGCCAACAGCTCAAATTCACTAAGATCATCAGGATCTTGAATTTGGCGGATGTCTAAATGTACTAAAATGGCGCGTTCGCCACCTTCATGTCTTTCAAAATAATCCAAAGAGTATCACCTATTTAATAAAGTAAATGTCTCGCCATAATCAGCTCAAGAAGCTTTGACGTAGCGTTCATGTGATTATCTATATATGGTCTTATCACTTGATATTAAAGCGTATTAGCATAATTAGCGATAGTTTTATGTTACAGCGTTTGCTGCGGATAATTTTTTATAAATCTTCTTTATTACCCGTTTGTATAAAAGTCAGCACTCACTGAGTGAACAAGCTATCACTGAGTGTGCGAACTTTGTTATACTGGGCTCGTTTTTTGACTATTAAACACCCGTTATTTAATCATGAGGGCGAAGATGAGCCAAGCTAAATCAAGCTTTTCACTCAGACGACAGTTGAGTCGAGGTAGACAGGTTGCTGGTATGACCACGACTATGGTCGGCGGCATACGCGCGGCGAAGCGTATCGGTGCCTTTAAGCAGCCACCACGCGAAAACCTACCACGCTATATCCAGACATTCTGCCGCAAGATGGCAGGCTCTTTTGGTGTAAAAGTAGTAGAAGTGGAACCTGTAGAGCAGTTCCATGGCTTGTGGGTATCGAATCACGTGTCATGGATGGATATTCCTGTCGTTGGTACTGTGAGCCCAGCGTTCTTTTTATCCAAGGCTGAAATCGGTGAATGGCCTGTATTTGGCAAACTTGCCCATGCCGCAGGGACGCTTTTCATCGAGCGTGGCTCCGGTGATGCAAGCTCAGTATCGGCACAGATTGCTGACTTTTTAGCCAAAGGTTTTTCGATTATTTTCTTCCCTGAAGCGACCACTACTAGTGGTAAAAAAGTAAAGCGCATTCATGGAACATTGCTGCAAGCAGCCATTGACGCTGATGTGCCTATCAGACCGATCATCATCGCTTATGTCAATAAAGACGGCACACTAAGCGACGCATTGCCATACTATGGTAAGCTGACGATGAAAGAAAGTATGAAAAAAGTGCTCGATAGCAAAAACGTGACCGCTTATGTATTGCCACTCGCGCCTATAGATCCAGAGGGTCGTAACAAGAGTGAGCTGACCAATTTATTGCAAGCACGCATGAATGAAGGGTTGGCTGAGCTGCACTCAAGAGTACTTAGCGCACCAGTTGAAGACTGATTACTTATAGTTGAGCTAGTTAGAGTTGAACTAGTGTAGCTAATCTCACCCAGTCAATAAAAGGGCGCAAATCGAAACGATTTGCGCCCTTTCTTATAGGAGATTTAGGGAGTTTCCTAAAAACTGTGTAACTGCTTATAATCCATTAACAGGAGAATAAGCAATGACTACTCAATCTGACATTAAAAAACTGGCCGAGCAAATGGCTGGTAGCATGAAAAGCTTTGATAACATCAAAGACTTTCAAAAGCAGCTCATGCAATCCTTTATCGATACTGCCTTGGAAGCCGAGATGGAAGACCATCTCGGCTACCCCAAGCATGAGAAAGCAGATAAACCAAACAAGCGCAACGGACACACTAAAAAGACCGTCCGCAGTGATACAGGCGATCTTGAAATCTCTACCCCAAGAGACCGTGATAGCAGCTTTGAGCCTGTACTCGTTAGTAAGCATCAAACCCGTATTAGTGGCCTTGATGACAAGATCATATCGTCACTACAGGCATAGCCTTCCGTCTTGCGCTTCGGGCAAGTGTGCCCCACACACTTGCTTATCCTCGCTCATACGCCAAGGGTCAAACCACCACTGAGATCGTAGAGAGCATTAAAGAGTTCTACGATGTCGATATCTCAAGCTCTCTTGTCTCAAGAGTCACCGATAACATATTAGAGGACATCACTGCTTGGCAGAACCGGCCGCTGAGCAGTGTTTATCCTATCGT
>NZ_JBNNFX010000015.1:0-88607 GCF_050267985.1 Psychrobacter sp. NPDC078929
GCTTTTCTTGCCATAACTTGTATTTCTCGCATCGACTCAATAGATGCGGTATTGTAACTATTATTTAGGGCTTATCCAATTGAAGACACGCCCTAATTGAACCTCTTAGATAAAGTAAAAATCTAAAATTTAGTTATTATAGCTATAGGATAAAAAAATCACCCACAAGCAGCTACTGCCTGTGAGTGATATATAGTAACAGAAGATATATCCTCAGTTGTGAGCTTAGTGGTCGACCGCACCGCCAGCGCCACGTGGAGAACGTACGCTCTCAACCAGCTCTTGAATATGTGCTGGTGGTGGCGCAGTAGCATAAGATACAGCGAATGCTACGATGAAGTTAAGCAATGCACCAACTGCACCAAATGATAGTGGTGAGATACCAAATAACCAGTACTCTTCAGTATCAGGGAAGTTCGCTGTACCACTGATGAAGAACCAACCTTTGAACATAAAGATATAGACAAGAACGACTATTAAACCAGTCAACATACCTGCAATAGCGCCAAGATTGTTGATGCGTTTAGAGAAAATACCCATCATTAACACAGGGAACAATGAAGAGGCAGCAATACCGAAGGCCAGTGCTACGACCTGTGCGGCAAACCCTGGCGGATTCATACCTAAGTAAGTTGCTACTACAATCGCCACACCCATAGTGATACGAGCATATTTTAGCTCTTGTTTATCAGTGATATTTGGGTTTAAGTTACGTTTGATCAAGTCATGACTGATGGCTGATGAAATTGCGAGCAGTAGGCCTGCAGCGGTTGATAGTGCTGCTGCCAAACCACCTGCAGCAATCAGACCAATAACCCATGGTGGAAGCTGTGCAATTTCTGGATTCGCTAGAACTAAGATATCAGCGTTAACATCAAGCTCGTTACCTGCCCATCCAGCGTTAGCAAAACGACCATCAAGCTCTGCATCATGTGCAATACGAGCGGTTTCTACCGCTGCAGTTGCTGCAGCAACATCGCCACCGTCAGTTTGAGCAGTATTGAGGGCGATCTGAGCAGCACCTAACCCACTATCACTGTACAACTGAATACGACCATCATTGTTTAGATCGTTATACTTGATAAGACCTGTTTCTTCCCATGTCATCATCCAGTCTGGACGTTGATCATATTCTAGAGGCGCTTCTGCAACCCCTTGTGGGTAAACGGTGTCAATTAGGTTTAGACGAGCCATAGCACCTACTGCTGGAGCAGTAAAGTATAGTAGCGAGATAAATACCAGTGTCCAACCTGCTGTCCAACGTGCATCAGCCACTTTAGGTACAGTGAAAAAACGAATGATAACGTGTGGTAGACCTGCTGTACCGATCATTAGCGTCAAGGTAAATAGCACCATGTTTAGCTTGTTAGGAACATCAGCCGTATAAGAGGCAAATCCTAAGTCAGTCACAACTTGGTTAAGCTTAGTCAAAATAGGGACACCTGACTCGACATGGTTTGAAAACAAACCAAGGCCTGGAATCGGGTTACCGGTCAACTCAAGTGAAATAAAGACAGCAGGAATAGTATAGGCAATCATCAGAACCACATACTGTGCAACCTGCGTATAGGTAATCCCTTTCATACCACCAAGTACGGCATAGAAGAAGACAACAATAGCCGCAATGATAAGACCAGTACTACTCTCAACTTCTAAGAAGCGCGAGAATGCAACACCAGCACCGGTCATCTGACCGATAACGTAAGTGGTCGATGCGGTAATCAAACAGACCACAGCAATCATAGCAGCCGTTTTTGAGTAAAAACGATCGCCGATAAAATCAGGAACCGTGAACTTACCGAACTTACGTAAATAAGGCGCTAAAAGCATCGCTAGCAGAACGTAACCGCCAGTCCAACCCATCAAATAGGTAGAAGCGCCATAACCACTAGCAGCAATAAGACCTGCCATTGAGATAAATGACGCCGCACTCATCCAGTCAGCAGCTGTTGCCATACCGTTAACGACCGGATGGACACCACCACCAGCAACATAAAATTCACTGGTTGAACCAGCACGAGCCCAAATCGCGATACCGAAATAGAGAGCGAAGGATAGACCCACAAAAATAAGATTAATTACAAATTGACTCATGGGGCTATTCCTCGTCTACGCCATATTGTTTGTCTAACTTATTCATACGCCAAGCGTAAAAGAAAATTAGGATGATAAATATACCAATGGATCCTTGCTGAGCAAACCAAAAGCCCAGATCAGTACCACCGATTTTGATACCAGCTAACAATGGACGAAACAAGATACCAAAGCCATATGAGCATAGCGCCCAAACAACCAAGCTGCCGAGAATGAGACGAATATTGGCGCGCCAATATCCAGATGGATCGTTGTGGTTTTCCATAGGACAACTCCTTTTGTCTTACCTAAAAAATATCAACCATATAAAAAGAACTGCGATTATTTCTTACCACGAAAAGTATAAAAAATAGTCAGGTACTGCTTTATATAGTGAAAACGATGATGCGTGATAGTACGTTTAATGCTCGGTAATTCTCTACTTCAAATAAAAGTAGTTAACTATTTAAGCATCGTATTGACCTAAACCATCGAATGGCAAAAATAACGTTTCTTGAGGAAGACAGAAGGGTGGACTATCCAGTGTCTTTTTAACAATCTCGTCTTCCTGACAAGAGTTTTAATCTTTTTAACGCGCTAACCTATTGTACAGCTTGATAGCTTCTTGTACTGCTTAATAGTTTCGATAACCGTAAAACAGGCTAAACGGATATAGAATTTATATTAGCACGGTTTAATAAATATAATTGCAAACTACTGCGCATGAGTAATAATTAAATTACTAACAATTAGTTTGTTTGGCATTCATTAAAAAACCTAACGTTACGCAAATGGTACGGCAACCGTGTAATTTGTGCGATTAAATTATCACTTAATCTATTCTATATAAGCTGAAACATAAGCATTATTTATTTTAAAAATAATTATATGAAATCGATAAGTAAACGTGATGGTCACATGTCGCTCAATATCTATATCATGCACGTGTCTTTTTGGTATCAGGTATTTTGCGCAGAGCTTTCTATAGTCCATAGCAATCAAAATATGATATCGATATGAAATTTAAGTAACGCGTATAAAGAATTAATAAGGAGCCCATATGAACGAAGGGATAGTAGGTTGGTTTAATAACATCGTAAATTATGGTGTCGGTATTATCTGGGGTAACAATGACTGGCTAATTGCTAGTAACCCTTGGTATGGATTACTGATGTTCTTACTAATTGGTGCGGGTCTTTACTTTACCGTTGTGACACGTTTTATTCAGTTTCGTCATTTTGGTCATATGTGGAAGTTGCTACGCGTGTCCAACCAAGGACGCAAAGATGGTGGTATTAGCTCGTTTGAAGCATTGATGACGTCACTGGCAGCGCGTGTTGGTACTGGTAACTTGGCAGGTGTGGCAATTGCCATCTATTTGGGTGGACCAGGTGCTGTATTCTGGATGTGGATGACGGCACTGGTCGGTATGTCGACCAGCTTTATCGAGTCAACCTTAGCACAGGCCTACAAAGTACCGCACAATGATAATGTGTACCGCGGTGGCCCAGCTTATTACATCGAAAAAGGTTTAGGCAAACGCTGGCTCGCTGTGTTTTTCTCATTATGTTTGTTAGTGGCCTTTGGTTTGGCATTCAATGGCGTACAATCCAACACCATCGCTCAAGCGACCAATGAAGCCTTTGGTGTGCCAACGTGGATGACAGGTTTGGTACTGGTAGTACTGGTAGCGCCAGTGGTATTCGGTGGTTTGCGCTCAGTAGCTCGTATCGCGGGTAAAATCGTACCAGTGATGGCTATCTTGTACATCCTGCTAGCGCTATTCATTATCGTGACTAACTTCAGCCAGTTCCCAGCAGCGATCGCGTTGATTGTAAAATCAGCATTTGGCTTTGAGCAAGCGGCAGGCGGTGTCATCGGTTATGGTATTGCGCAGGCAATGATTAACGGTATCAAACGTGGTTTGTTCTCTAACGAAGCAGGTATGGGTTCAGCGCCGAATGCTGCAGCAACGGCAAAGAGTCATCCTGATCATCCAGCAGTGCAGGGTTTTATGCAGATGCTAGGTGTATTTATGGATACCCTTATCATTTGTACCGCGACGGCGTCGATTATTATCTTGTCTGGTGTGGTCGATCCTAATATCGAGCAAGAAGGTATTCAGTTAACTCAGCTAGCTTTATCACAGTATGTCGGTGACCTAGGTGTGGTGTTTGTGGCGATTGCGATTTTCTTCTTCTCATTTACGTCTATCATCGCCAACTACAGCTACGGTGAGTCAAATCTTGAGTTTATCTCTGGTGCCAAAAACGCCAAAGTGATGATCATGATTTTCCGCTTCCTAGTATTAGGTATGGTATTTATTGGCTCTGTTGCTAGCCTACCTGCTATATGGAACTTCGCTGACTTATCTATGGGTCTAATGGCCTTGGTCAACTTAGTGGCTATTTTGCTCTTGTCTCCTGTTGCGTTAAGAATACTACGTGACTATGAGCGTCAGGTAAAAGAGGGTAAAACAGGCGATCAGATTAAGTTTGATCCTGATAACTTTGTAAAACTCAGAGATGAAGCCAACCGTGACGCTTGGACAGACTAAGTAGCATTGATTGGTAAAAGTTGCTTGTTCTAAGCATTAAAAAACCGCCTTTCTCTTACGAAGAGAAGGGCGGTTTTTATTGGAGCGCAGTTTTAATGATATTAACTGTACCAGCTCAAATCAGAATTATCCTGATTTACATGTTTGGATAGTTAGGACCACCGCCACCTTCTGGCGTTACCCAGGTGATGTTCTGTGAAGGGTCTTTGATATCACAGGTCTTACAATGCACACAGTTCTGCGCATTGATGACAAACTTAGCGCCTTCAGCGTCTTTGACCACTTCGTATACACCCGCTGGGCAGTATAAACGTGCAGGCTCAGCGTACAACGGTAAGTTGATTGAAATAGGTACCGTTGGATCAGTAAGTTTTAGATGCGTTGGCTGATCTTCTGCATGGTTGGTGTTAGAGATAAATACCGACGACAATTTATCAAATACTAACTTACCATCAGGCTTAAGATAGGTTGGTTGATAAGCATGATTAGCACGCTCCAACTGATCGTAATCTGGGATATTGTCATGTAAAGTGAATGGCATTTTACCTTTTAGCAAGTTGTGCTCGATAAAGGTGAAAGCGCCGCCCATGAACAGACCCATACGGTGAATCGCAGGTGAGAAGTTGCGCGACTCATAGTTATCTTGATACAACCATGACTCTTTGTACATTGTGCTATAAGCAACCACTTCATCATGCTGACGGTCAGCTTGCAGCGCCTCAAAAATAGCTTCGGCTGCGAGCATACCTGACTTCATCGAGGTATGCGTGCCTTTGATTTTTGCTGGGTTTAAGAAACCAGCGTCATCACCTACCAACACGCCACCCGGGAAGGTGAACTTCGGTAATGAGTTTAGACCACCTTTGGTCAACGCACGTGCACCGTAAGAAATACGCTTACCGCCTTCTAAAACATTTTTGATAACAGGGTGCGTTTTCAAGCGCTGCATTTCATCAAATGGAGACATGTAAGGATTGTGGTAAGACAAATCAGCCACAAGACCAAAGCTTACTTGATTGTTTTCATCAAAGTATAACCACCAGCCACCAGTAGAGCCAGTTTCAGTCAATGGCCAGCCAAGACCATGCATAACAACGCCTTGCTCATGCTTTTCAGGCTCAACTTCCCATAGCTCTTTTAGACCGATACCATAATGCTGAGGATCAGAGTCTTTATCTAGATCAAAACGGCTGATTAAGCGTTTGCCTAAATGCCCACGGCTACCTTCGGCAAAAATAGTATATTTGGCAAGGAGCTCATAACCAGGCTCAAAACTTGGCTTGGCTTCACCATTGGCGGCCACACCCATATCACCCGTTAACACACCTCTGACCGAACCGTCGTCATTGTATAAGATGTCATCGGCAGGGAAGCCTGGGAACATCATAACTTCAAGCTCTTCTGCCTGTACGGCTAACCAACGAACGACATTACCTAGCGAGACAATATAGTTGCCGTCGTTATGCATCGGACCTGGAATCAAAGAGTCAGGCACTTTAGTTGAGCGTGTGGCAGAGTTCAAATAATAGAAACGATCTTCTGTCGCTGGCACGTTAAGCGGTGCGCCTTTTTCTTTCCAGTCAGGGATTAGCTCATTTAGAGCGCGTGGCTCGATGACTGCGCCAGACAACGTATGGGCACCAAACTCAGAGCCTTTTTCGACCACACAAACCATAAACTCATCATTACCAGCTTCAATAGCGAGCTGGCGCAAACGTATGGCAGCAGACAGACCTGCAGGTCCACCACCAACGATGATGACATCGAACTCCATTGATTCGCGTTCGACTTCAGGTTCCGCGGCAACTGGCGCTACGACTGGTTCTGCTTTATCTAGCGTTGCGGTCTCTGTCGCTACTGGTGCGTCAGCATTCACAGTATTACCATCGATAACTGGCGTTTGATTGTCTTGCTCTTGCATACCTACTCCTAAACTTTTAGTGGCTTATCTCAGGGCATCATTAGCTTAACAACTGAATAATAGACTTGCGGCGCTAACGTCACTCAGACATATGGCTGCCCGATAAAACTGTCTTTGCGGCATCAATTGACCCGTCATGGTTAATACCAATTTATCTAAGGATATCAACGCATAACGTAAGATGTGTCATCAATACAACACCCACTTGACCATTTCAATAAAAAATCGTTACTCATTATAAAAGAAAAGTCCTACAAACACGATACGCATTTATGAGTATCGATGCTAAGGTAATGTTAAGAAAATGAGGTTGTTATAACGATAAAGTTTCATCATACCTGAAACAAAAATTTATAGTAATAATAGATAAGCCAAACTTTGAATACTAAATAAAGGAATTAATAATGAATAACGATAATAACAGCACTGAAGACAGCAATGAAAGAATAGCGGAAGCCCCGATCAGTAAGACTTCTAGCCTAGATAGCTTAGATAATTTGGATGCACTAAGCCAGTATATTAAGTCTACGAAAGGCACTCGCGAAGGGCGTGCGATACCACCACTTGAAAAATGGCATCCTGAAGATATTGCTGATATGGATTTGACTATCAAGGCAAACGGAGAGTGGTGGCATGAAGGCGGTCAAATGACCCGTGAGTCATTGGTCAGCTTGTTTGCCACGATACTATGGAAAGAAGAAAATAATGGCACTACTGAGTACTTTTTAAAGACCCCTGTACAGAAAATCCGTATCCAAGTTGAAGATGCACCACTTCTTATTAATGATGTCGGTATTGTCAATGAAGATGATATGAGTTGGTTGGAGTTTACAACGACGACAGGAGATGTGGTTCGCTTAGACGATGAGCATTCGATTGTATTAAAGGCGTATAATTCTAATAAGAGCGATTCTAATGACAGCGACTTTAATAACAGTGACTTTAGTGAAAGCGATCAAGCGAATCAAGTGAGTACAGCTGACGATGTTGCAGATTCTCAGGAATTAGCGTCTACAGAACAGGTACGCCCTTACATGATAGTTAGAAATGGATTAACCGCACTTATCGGGCGTAATACTTTTTATCACCTAACTGAAATTGGAGCGTTATCAGAAGACAATGGCAAGACGATATTGACGCTACAGAGTGGTGGTCAGTCTTAT
This sequence comes from Psychrobacter sp. NPDC078929, assembly GCF_050267985.1. Classification (NCBI taxonomy): domain Bacteria; kingdom Pseudomonadati; phylum Pseudomonadota; class Gammaproteobacteria; order Moraxellales; family Moraxellaceae; genus Psychrobacter; species Psychrobacter sp. NPDC078929. The sequence goes on from NZ_JBNNFX010000015.1 coordinate 7,715, forward strand.
TCGTTATCGATGCCTACTGATTAAGTATTATGTTTATCTATTAATTGCTGTACGCCGATGAATGCTATAATTTTATAATGTCGCTTGATTATCTATTGGGTTGAAAAATTATTATCGTATAAAGGTAGTCGATAGAGAGCCGATGTAGAGTAACGCCATACACGCAATATATATAGCGCATTTAATAGGGTAATGAGATTGATGAGTAATATAATAATGGCATTAGCATAAAAATGGATATCAAAAACCAGACAGTCGAAAAACTCAGACCGTGTGTCGATATATCTGTTGATCAGAGTCTCAAAGCTATTGATCTAGTAGATGTCAATAAACATGCTGGTAATACAGTTGTAAGCGATAAAAACCGTAGCGCGCCCATTGGCGTGTTTGATTCTGGTGTTGGCGGTTTGTCTGTTTATTTGCATTTAGCACAGCAGCTGCCTACTGAGCGTTATGTATATTATGCCGATACGCTAAATGTACCTTATGGTAATCGTGATAGCGAAGATATTGAAGCACTAACGCTAAAGGCTGTAGAGTGGTTACATCAGCAAGGCTGTAAGCTGATTGTTATTGCTTGCAACAGTGCCTCAGCATATGCGCTAGATACTGCCCGACGCTGCTATCCACATATACCTATTGTGGGACTTGTCCCTGCATTAAAGCCTGCAGTATTGGCCAGTAAGAGTGCTCATGTAGCGGTGCTAGCAACCAAAGCGACTTTGAATGGCACCTTGCTAAACGATGTCATTGTCAATTTTGCTAAACCTAATAACACAGTAGTCACTAAGTATTTTGATCCGCAATTGGTTCCTTGGGTAGAAGCAGGTATGTCAGAACAAGACGAGACAGCTGAAAGATTACGTCAACAGATACGAGTATTTGCTAATGAAGGTGTCGATCAGTTGGTGCTGGGATGTACGCATTATCCATTTTTTAAGACATTCTTGTTAGATGAGATTGTGCAGCAGCAGCTATCAATACAAGTCATTGATTCTGGTCAAGCGATTGCTGAACGGGTTAGACAGCTATTGATTGCAAACAACTTGTCTGCATCATTGATGAGTGAAAAACGAGAAAATCTGTCACAAAAAACTAGTAATAAAAATACCATTACTAGACCGCCATTAACTTTTCACGCCACTAAATATAGTGATAGACTATGCGCTTTAGTTGAGCGCTTACTCGGTACAGAAATGGCATTGCAATACTACTCTCACTAGTTATCATCAAAGCTAGTGATATCAATACGCTGTATGCAACGCTGACTCAGTTAAAATAAATTGAGTGCATCTTTTCAAGCCAAGAGTATGCTAGGCTGAGCAAGACAAGATTTTTGTGTTCTATTTTACATCCTATCCTTTTTATGTCACGACCTACGCTTAGAGGTAATTGTGCCGAATCGTCGCTATCATATTCATATTATATGCGCTGACAACGACCAGTTGTTGGTTCTAGACAGCTTAGCGATATTTTTTCAGGCACGCGCATTTCTGACCTATGATGTTTCTAGTAAATTATCTAAAGCCTCTTTTTATGGGCGCCAGTGTATTGACTCTTGTGATTACGCAGTCATGATCGTTGGTGACAGCTACGGAACTGTGCAAAAAAACGGCGTTAGCCAAATGCACTTAAGTTATCTAAATGCCAAAGCGAAGCTTAAGCCGCTAATTGTTCTGGTCAAAAACCACTCTCAAGACGCCGTCATCAGCCGACAACTTCAAGAATTTATTAAGTTAGTCACCAAGCAAGATAATCAACTACATTACTATGATACGGAAGAAGATATTGAGCCATTGCTAGTACAGGCTCATTATAATGCCGTCGCCAATAACAAAATGGTAGGTGGCTGGGTCAGAGCGAATGATGAAGAGGATACTACTAGTAAAAAGGTCGTGTATGAGAAGCCAGTCGATGTATTACCTAGTACTACCGAGGTAGAGAAAAACAGTCCTGATGAAGAAGACTTTATATCGGATAAGGTTAGTGAGCCAATTGAGTTAACGGAGTTTTTTGAGATTCAATATAGTGCTCAGGCTTATGAGGGTGGCAATCTAACGGACGTAACCAGATCACTCACACTCTCGTGGCACGAGATACTCATGACACTCATGAGAATACCGTCTACTTTTTCGAGCTATGGCTTGCAAAATGCCATCAATCGTTTGATTACCGCTAAAGCGGAAGTAGACATTAAAAAAGAGATGCCAAACGTTCATGCTGTCTCACGCTGCCAAATCTCTCAAGCTGATATCAATAATTTGCAACGTAAGCTAGTCAGTGCAAATTGGATACAACTAATGACTTATGGTACGCGAGTATCACAAGAGCTTTGGAAGCTTACCTTCTACGCAAAAAACCTACTGCAAAGTCATACCTCAAATACGAATAAACAAGACTAGTAATTATTATTCGCTAGCGCGTTCAAAAATAGTCATCTAAAACGTCCATTTTGGCATCACGACTACGTTTTGTAATACAAAGCATACGTGCAATGCTTGTGAATCTTCCTCAGACCCGTAATAATAAAGTCAGTTAGTTAGCAGTATTAACAGCGTTAACTATTTTAGAATGAGAACTATAATATTAATAATTAGGGAGAGCGTACGATGAGCAATGCTAAAAATGACGAGTTAAAAAGAGAGATTGATGGTCTAGAAAAGTCCATGCATGATGCTGATCAGTTTCATACGTTAGAAGAGCAAGTAGCAGATATGAAACGCCGCGGTATAGATCCTAGCAAGGCCTACAAAGATTTAGACAGTAAAGCGGAAGATGAAGATTGGGGCGATGCGACTTGGAAAGAAAATGGTAAGTGGGAGCCAAAAACGGCTGCCGATCTAGATGACAAAGCTCGTGAAAATTGGAATGGCGACAATGGTCAACCTAAGCCACCACCTATTGTTTAGACAGGTATTTTAAGAAAATGAGATAAGTTCTATTAATAACTATATATAAATAAGAAAGCCACGCTATCGTTAGCGTGGCTTTTTTGATGCGTCTAAATAGCGTTATTTATATTGCTACTATGAACCTTGGTCTATACGAACAAGTTTGATAGTACCATCGGCATCAGTAACGCGGCGATAACGTATATTGCTAGAAGTTGAGGAGCTCACTGATGGCTGAGATGAGTAGCTACTAGGAGCAGTCGTTTGCTGCTGAATTAATTGTCCCATGCGATCGGCAGGTGCAGGATTCAGGGGCTGGCTGTTTGCAGGCTGGCCGTATTGAGTTTGACTCGGCGCTGCATTGCCAACGATGGCGCGATAGAATTTTTGACCTGCGCGTCCGTCAGCTGGGAAAATACCGCGACTAGTCTGGTATTGCTGGATAGCAGTACGAGTATTGTCTCCGATGATGCCATCTACACCGCCGATATCATAACCTGCGTTTAACAACGCTTGCTGAATGTCTTTGGCCTGCTGGCGGCTGATACCAGGATCGTCGGTCGGCCAAGCAGTGATAAAGTCTGTTTTGCTGCTGTCTTCGCGAGTGATTAGATCTGATAAGTGTGCGATAGCCAGCGCGTAGTTCTCTGAGGCATTATAAGAGTAGAAAGTGTCAAAGTTTTTACCGACCAAGAAAGCAGGGCCTTCCATTCCAGCAGGTAATAATAAGCCTGCACTGCTCAAGTCATATGGTAACGGACTGCCATTAGCCAATGTCAGACCTTGTTCACGCCAGTGGCTTATCGATTTTTTGTCTTTGCGATTAGATGCGGCCCAAAATCCATCAGGTAGTTTGACTTCATAGCCCCAAGGCTCGCCAGTACGATAGCCACGATTATCCAAGAAGTTTGCTGTAGAAGCGAGTGCATCAGGTACGCTATTGACCAAGTCACGACGACCGTCACCATCGAAATCTACTGCCAATTCTAAAAAGGTGCTTGGCATAAACTGCGTCTGTCCAAAGGCACCTGCCCATGAGCCTGTCATATCATTTGGTGCGATATCACCGTTTTGCACGATTTTTAGCGCATTGGCGTACTCACCTTGAAAGTAGCTTTGACGACGATCGAAACAAGATAAGGTCGCTAAAGACTCAAATAATGGCTTTTTACCTAGCGTTTGACCAAAGTTAGACTCTACGCCCCAGACACCGAGCACATGCTCAGCTTTTACGCCATAACGCGATTCGATTTGACGTAGGGTAGAGCCCCATTGACGCTTGGCTCGGATACCGTCCTCGACACGCTCTTTGTCTACCAATGCTGATAAGTAGTCCCAGACATCTTTTTGAAACTCTGGCTGGTAGTTGAGTGACTGAATGACACTAGGATCAGGCTGGCTTGGGCGATAGTTATTAAAAGTATAGCTATCAACACCGCTAAATTTGCTAGAGTTTTTTAGATTGTCTAAGCACTGTTGAAACTCGCTATTGGATAAATCAGGTGCTGGCGGCTGCGCGGCTTGAGCAGTAGTAGCAAGGCTGATGCCGACAGCAACACTAAGCAGCGACAAAGTAGAAAAAGGAGTCAAACGCATGAAAATATCCTATAAACGTTAAAATAGTTATCGAAAGGCAAAAAATGATATTAACGTAGAGTAACCAATCTAAACAGTAAAGAAAAGCTGTCGAAGTACCAAGGTTATAAATGGTTACGATAAATTGACGCTGCCGTGAGATTAGAAGAGGATTTCATAAAGCTGAAAATGCAAAGCGTTAAACAGTATTTCAACTCGAGGTCTATTTCTGAGAAGGTAGAACCTGTTTATTTGGCTAGCACACTATCTAGCTCTTTTATAAAGCTATGAATCCGTGCCGCATTTTTGCCCAAATCACTCTGTCCAACTCGCGACTTACTACGAATATCAACTAAGCGCTCGCTATCGTTGTCAGTCACACGAATGATCACATCATCTTCAAACCCAAACCAAGCAGTCGTATCTGTTGCTTCGATGATACCTTTATCTACATCAACATTTACAAGCTCCCACCCTAAATTTTCTATGGCTTGTTTGGATGCCTCAACCAATTCAGGCTTTGACTGAGCATAGGTCAGTGTCTGCAAATCAGGATAGGCTGTACGTTGTTGTTCAGCCACTTCTGCACCTGCGTACGCTACGGGATTTGGCGCATCTGCACGTAGTGGAGCAGTCGCGACAAACTCAGGCGGATTCACCAAATCGGTAGAAATATCGTGAATAGGTGGTACATTTTTGGCCGTATTCATCATGCTAAGCGGGACAGCAATTGCAGCGATAGCAAATACGGCTGAGGCTAATGCGCTCCCAAGACTGGCTGTATTCCGTTTAAATAATAGCTGAATAGCTAACAATACCAATGCTGCGATACCAGCAAATAACCCAAATTTAAACCCTGTAAACGCAGTGCCTAATTCTACAACGCCAAATTTGTACAATGGGCCTGCCAGAGCGACTAGCAGAATAGCAATTACACTAGTTAGGCCGATTATTATTTTCATTCATTTTCTCCATTGCGATTTAGCAGCTTATTGAAGGTTACATGAGTTTTTATTTATTGCTCAATAGCCAAACATGTTCTGTGACGGTGATATCAGGTGCAGAGCCTATAGAGGAAGGCTTATTCGCTAGCTCACAGATTTGATAGTGAGCGCTATAATACTGCTCTAGTTGGTTGGCATTAATAGAGAAGGGTGGTCCATTCTTTTTACGCTGATCGTAATTTAGCGTGAGTAAAAGCTGCGGTGTTATTTCATTGTTAGCACCATCAGCTTTACTGGTATCGCTACTAAGTTTCCGCACTTGCTCACTATATTTCACACGCATATCGGCTGGCAGGGCGATTAATGCCGCTTTATCATATACTGCATCAATAGAGCCAACATCTTCAAAAGTCAGTGCAAAAATATCAGCGACCCATAAAGTGATGGTCTGTCCCGACAACTGGCCTTGATAGTATCTAATCGCTGGATTGTCTGCCTGTTGATAGACGGTAGGTTCGATGTTTTGCTCAGCAAAGAATTCTTGTACAGCTGTTTTGACCAACTCAACGCCCACCACGTCATAGCCTTGCGTCGCTAACCAAACCATATCGATAGATTTGCCACAAAGCGGCACAAAAATGCGGCTACCCGCAGTTAGATTGAGGTGGTCGAAATATTTAATCAATAATGGATTGACCATAGATTGATTGAATCCAATGCGACCTTCTTGCCAACGTTTTTGCCAAAACTCAGGGTTCATGCTGCAATCCTCTATTTGCAAGTTTCTATATATAAGGTTCTAATCTTGATCTGATATATCAAAGGAATAACTAATAAAAAGCCAAACACCTATAATATAAGTGTTTGGCTGGTATCTAACATTAGGCTAAGAAACTTTTTGAATAAATAATGTCTTATTCAATTTAGCTAACCATATATTTGCTAAATTCTTTACGCAGTTTGGCAAGCTTTGGTGGAATTGCAAAGTTACAGTAAGCTTGTCCTGGGTTTCTGTTGAAGAAATCTTGATGTGAGTCTTCTGCCTGATAAAATTCAACGGCAGGATGTACTTCCGTCACCACATTAACACCCATATCGCGTAACTTATTGATGGTACGGTCAACGGTCGGTTTTTGACTGTCTTCGGTATAAAAGACCACGCTGCGATACTGACTACCAACGTCATTGCCTTGACGATCCATCGTGGTGGGATCATGCGTAGCAAAGAAAATATCGAGTATTACTTCTAACGGGACGATAGACTCATCAAATTCGACTTTGATGACTTCGACATGACCAGTCGTACCACTACAGACAGCTTCATAATTGGCAGAGACAGCATCGCCGCCCATGTAGCCTGAGACGACAGATTGCACACCTTTTACCGATAAAAATACAGACTCGGTGCACCAGAAGCAGCCGCCACCTAATACGATCGTTTGCATAATTTTTTCCTATTATTATAAATATGGGTTAAGCGCTATATTTGGTAGTGATGCTCTCGTTTTTCAATGCTTCTTTCAAACGTCTCATTACCCTTGGCACTATTTATTCAGCTTAGCAGGCAAGCCAAAGGCGATAAGTAACAAACAGTAATGTTATAATGGGCTTTTGCTATCTTGCTTCTTTATCAACTGATAATGACAAGTGAACTACCAAGCAAAATTCACCAAGTAATTCTTAATTTCAGTTCTATTCTAAAAAATGAGTCGTCCCATGAGTCAATCCCAGCCTGCTATCAAACATGACACCCTATTTGATAAACCGTTTACTACGCCACTGGATAAGGCCGCACGCTTTTCATTTGATGAGCAAGTGGTGGCTTGTTTCCCTGACATGATTCGTCGCAGTGTACCTGGTTATGGGCAGGTACTGGCTATGCTACCCATATTTGCCCGTCGTCATTGCAAGTATCGTCAGCAGAGCGATAGTGGTCAGCGTGTTAGTCGTGTTTATGACTTGGGCTGTTCATTGGGCGCAGCCAGTATGACGCTAGCTGGTGAATTCGATCCACAAGACTTGCAGATTAAAGCAATTGATATATCACCAGCGATGACGACCGAGGCGACCACGCTACTGAGTGAGAATTATCCTGAGCACGATATCGAAGTAATCACAGCAGATATCCGCGATATTGAGCTTGCGCCGTGCGATATGGTGATTTTGAACTTGACGCTACAATTTTTGCCAGCTGCTGATAGGGTAGCAGTATTAGAGAAAATTTATGCGGCATTAAGTGAAGGCGGCATATTGGTACTGACTGAAAAAACCCATGCGTTTGATGAGCAATATGATGCATGGTTAGTAGAGCGTTATTACGACTTCAAACGTGCCAATGGTTATACCGAGATGGAAATCAGTGGCAAGCGTAATGCGTTAGAAAATGTGCTGATTACTGACACATTAGATGAGCATCATGCACGGTTGAGTGATGTTGGCTTTAAACGTCATCTGACGTGGTTTCAGTTTTTGAACTTCGTCTCTATTGTGGCGTTTAAATAATCCTTACTTTTAACACAGTTATTTCTTAATCAATACGGTAACCTGCTTTTATGCTCAACGACACTATCATCAACGCCGAACGCGAATTATATCTAACTCTACTAGAGTTGGCACAGCAGCAGCCAAACGCTTATGAATGGCTCAAACGATTACCAACATGGCTAGGTGATATAAAAGACAAAGCTAACTATGCGCATGCGCCTGCCTACCAAGCGTCAGTTGCTCGTTTGCCAAACTTAGCTGTCAATAACGTCGATCTAAACAGCGATACATTGACGATTGAGGCAAATCTAAATGAGTCTCAGCGCAAACAAACAACAGCACTATTAAAGCAGTTGATGCCGTGGCGTAAAGGCCCATTTCAGATTGGCGGTCAAATCGGCGATGATGAGTCAGGTATTAAGATCGATACTGAGTGGCATAGTGATTGGAAATGGAAACGTGTTGCGCCGCATTTAAGTAGATTGGACGGTCGCCGCGTATTGGATGTGGGCGGTGGCTCCGGTTATCATGGCTGGCGCATGGCAGGGGCTGGCGCGGATACGGTTATTATCATTGATCCGTCATGCTTGTTTTATCATCAGTTTATGGCGATTCGTCATTTCGTTGGTGCCGCAGACGTTAGTGATACAGGCCGTTACCGTACGCATTATATCCCTGTACCGCTTGAAGCGTTACCTGAGCACAGTCAGCTGTTCGATACCGTATTTAGCATGGGAGTGCTGTACCATCGCCAGTCACCGTTTGAGCATTTACAACAGCTTAAAGGACAGTTGGTCAAAGGTGGTGAGTTGGTACTTGAGACGTTGGTGATTGAAGGTGATGCCAATACTGTACTGGTGCCGCACGACCGCTACGCGCAGATGAATAACGTCTATTTCTTGCCATCGGTGTCGGCATTAATTGGCTGGTTAGAGAAAGCAGGGTTTTTAGACGTGCGCTGCGTCGATGTGGCAGTCACCTCGACTGAGGAACAACGACAAACCGAATGGATGACCTATCATTCGTTAGCAGATTTTTTAGATCCTAATGATTCTACTAAGACCGTCGAAGGATATCCTGCTCCCATGCGTGCGACTTTGATTGCCAAAAAGTAGCATTGATGGTGGTAGCTAACATAAGGAAAGCACTATGAAGACATTGAAGACTTTTATTGTAGCTACCATCAGCTTGCTATCGCTACCTGCTATGGCAGGTTATGGAACTGTATCCGAAGGCTGGGGCTTTGTACAAGACGACTGGCAAGTGGTTTGTGATAATACGCGGACTTGTCGAGCGGCTGGTTACGCTAGTGAAGCACTAATAGATGAGCCTGCCTCAATATTGCTCACAGCGTTGCCAAAAGTAGCTCTGCCAAAAGCGCAAATTCAGTTTATCTCAGAAGTGCCGCTAGATGATCTGAAGCCTGCTGAGCTTTGGCTGAATAATAAAAACTATGGTGTACTGCAAGCCAACAAAAAAGACAGTCTACTATACGACTTATCAGCCAAGCAGACTCAAGCACTGCTTGATCATGCTCGTATAGTGACTAAGATAGAAATTAGAGCAGGCGACAACTACTGGCAGATTAGCGATAAAGGCATGTCAGCAGTATTGCTTAAACTAGACGATGTACAAGGTCGAGTAGGGACGCCGATAGCATTGGTTAGTAAGAACCACCCAAATCGTCAACGTCCTAAAGTAGCTTTGCCAAAACCAATCATTCAAAAAGCATTTGCGTATTCAGCAAAAGACAATAAAACACTTGCTCCATCAAAGCTGGCGTATTTTCAGAAAAATATTGATAACTGGGTCGATATTAATGTCGAGCAGCTTATAGGGTCCAAGGACGCGATGGGCGACTGTGAGCTGATTAACCCAAAAACTGAAACATATCAGCGAATGTCAGAGTATGGCTCTACGCTGCTTGGTTGGGATTTTATACCGGTTGATGATAGCTATACGTTAGCCGCGCATAGTTGCTGGCTAGGCGCTTACAATTCCAGTAACGGCTATTGGCTCATTGATAATGCAAAACCTAGCAAGCCTACGCTTATCACGACAGCAGGGAATGATTATTTTGATGGTGAGATTTTCGCTACTCACAAAGACCGAGGTATCGGTGACTGCTGGAACCGTACTGCATGGACGTGGAATGGTAAAACGTTTGCTAAGAGTGAAGAGTCTAGTACGGGCATGTGCCGAGGTTTTGCTGGCGGAGCGTGGGACCTACCAACTTATGTGAGTCAGGTCACAAAAAATGATGCTAAGGCTCAATAGCTTATTTGATTTAGAAGACTTTGATCTAAGAAGCCTTGATTTAAATGACTGACACCTTATAAAGCGCAGCAGTCACAAGCCATACATTACATTTTTAGTTTTGCTACTTATGTCCTAAGCGATATCAAAGGATAGTGATAAAAATGGCCAATTAGATTAACCATTTTTTGAAAGCGACTTCCATGACTATCTTAAGGATAAAACCAACAGAACCTGCGCCTAGGGCTAAGAATATCCAAAAAGTACCAGCGCGCCCAGCTTCAGACGTTTTAGAGATATCCCACATAATAAAAAACAAGAAAGCGATGAATATCGGCAACAAGACGTACAGTCCCCAACTGGTGACAGTACTGGCGGCAATAGCAAACATGGCGTAATCCTATAATAGAGTAGTAACGCGTCTTCTATATTTTAGAAGAGCCGTACAAACCATTATTATAACGTGGAAGCAGTCAGGTATAAACGACTGCCCAGTATTGAGCAACAGTAACGCTACAATTCACGTTATGAGTTATTTATCAGTTTTGCATCATTGATATTAGTCAGCCCAAATCACGATAACGGTAAGATTTTAGTGCTAATTTTGGCGCAAATGGTGCAATAAAGCGCAAAGATTGTTATATTTACAGGTTACTTATCTTTTTACATTATTCTATCCCTGCAATGTCGGCCGCTATTATAATAAGCAGTTATCGATTGCTCGCATTCGCACCGTTTTTGTTGTTTATTTAATTGAGTTCAAATTCCTATGTCACAAGCCCAAATTGATACGCTTGCATCCCTATTTAATGATGCAATTCAAACCCTACAAGCAGATGGTACGCTACCAAGCGATTGGCAAAACAACAGTCAAATTACCCGTACAAAAGATTTAAGTCACGGTGATTTTGCCAGTAATATCGCACTAACGGCAGCGAAAGCAGCCAAGGCCAATCCGCGTCAACTTGCTGAAAAAATCGTCAGCGCATTGCCTGACAATCAAGATATTCGCCAAGTAGAAATCGCAGGACCAGGGTTTATCAACGTATTCTTAAACTCGGAAGCTAAGTTTTCCGTATTGGATGATATCTTCACATTGCAAGATCGCTTTGGCTTGAGTAATCAGTTTGACGGTCAAAAAGTCCAAGTTGAGTTCGTCTCTGCCAATCCAACGTCAAGTCTGCACGTTGGTCACGGTCGCGGTGCTGCATTTGGCATGAGCGTTGCTAACCTGCTAGAAGCTATCGGCTATGACGTCACGCGTGAATATTATGTAAATGATGCTGGTCGTCAAATGGACATCTTGGCCACCAGTACATATTTACGTTATCTACAGCTAAATGGTGAAGAGATAACTTTCCCAGTTAACGCCTATCAAGGTGATTATGTCAGTGACATCGCCCAGACGCTAAAAACACAGCATGGCGATAGCTACGTACATAGCTTTGCAAACGTTGCCAAAGATGTGCCAGAAGATGCTCAGTTTGAGATTAATGCTGACGGCGAAAAGACCTTAGTTTCAGGTGATAAAGAAGCGCATATTGATGGCTTGATTGCCAATAGTAAGTCTTTGCTAGGTGACAGCTATGCGTTATTTTTAAACGCAGCCTTGAGCAGTATTTTGGCGGATATCAAAGACGACTTAAACGACTTTGGCGTGAGCTACGAGTGCTGGTTTAGCGAAAGATCTATCGATAGCGAGATTGAGCCTGTTCTACAGATACTAGATGACAAAGGCTACCTATACGAAAAAGACGGCAATATTTGGTTTAAATCGACCGATTTTGGCGATGAGAAAGACCGTGTGGTACGCCGTGCCAATGGTCAGTCGACGTATTTTGCTTCTGACATCGCTTATCATAAAAACAAGTTTGATCGCGGCTTTGATAAAGTCATTAACGTTTGGGGCGCAGACCACCATGGTTATGTCCCACGCGTAAAAGCCGCTCTATTGGCTCTTGGGATTGATGCCGAACGCCTTGACGTGGTGCTTGTACAGTTTGTCGCGTTATGGCGTGGTTCTGAAAAGGTACAAATGTCTTCGCGTTCTGGTCAGTTTGTGACTTTGCGTGAGCTACGTGCAGAAGTCGGTAACGATGCTGCACGATTCTACTATGTCGCGCGTAAGCCTGAAGTGCATGTTGATTTTGATTTAGAACTTGCCAAATCACAAAGCAAAGACAATCAAGTGTATTATATCCAGTATGCTCATGCGCGCGTTTGCCGCGTGTTAGAAAAACTGGCAACCTACGATTTGGCAGTAGATGATGCTGTTGGTTTGGCACATCAAGATTTGCTAAGTGCACCAAACGAAGACGAGCTGATTAAACTGTTAGCAGGATATCCAGCGACGTTACTTCGCGCAGCGACTGGTTACGAGCCGCACGTCTTGACCAACTACCTAAAAGAGCTGGCGGCATTGTTCCATGGTTGGTATGACACCAACCGTATCTTGCCTATGAGCCTGACGTCAGGTGAAACGCCAAGTCAAGATGAGCTAGACTTAATGCAAGCACGTTTGCGTCTGTCCAAAGCCGTTAGACAGGTACTGGCAAATGGGCTTAGCCTGCTAGGCTTGTCTGCACCGTCTAGCATGTAGTGCTTTTCTAATATGTGACATGAGTATAGACAGCTGATAGCATTAATTCGATGATGATAGTTAAATCCAGTAGGGAGAACGAGATCCATGCTAGCCAAAAAACCTAAAGGCGCAACAGAAAAGCGCAAATCAAGTAGCGTATCAGGCTTATTGTGGATGTTTGTTGGGGCCGTATTGACCCTTATGATTGGGGTGTTTATCTACCTCTCACCATTATTCAATTTCAGCCCCGCTGATGGTAGTGCTGAGAACGATTCTGATCGCCAAGTACAGCCACGTGTGGATACTGATACTGACAATGGCGATTATGAGTTCTACGATATTTTACCTAATCAAGAGATGGCAACCATCCCTGACGAAGATATCGCTGACATTGATAATGATCAAATAGGTGATATAGGTGCGTTTGAACCAGACGTCGTCGTGACTCAACCAGATAGTGATGCAGGCAGTACCGAAACGGGCAGCTTCGGTGGTTCGGAAAATGCGACTGTCGAACCTGCTGGTGCTAACAATGCTGGGTCGAGTGAGGATATCGTTGTCGTTGAAGAAGATGCAACTTATGATGGTACGCCGCCTGCTACTAGTAACGCTACAACCCGCAATAACAGTGCAGCAGCAGGGACGGCGAGCATCCAAGCTGCCAAACCTGCAGCGACCTATATCTTGCAGATCAATAGCTTTAGTGATGCAGATGAAGCAGATCGTCGCCGTGCGCAAGTACTGATGGCGGGTGTCGATGCTCGCGTGGTCAAAAACACGACGGGCAATGGCTTGCCAATTTATCAAGTCATCTCGCGTCCTTTGAATAACCGTCAAGCAGTAACGACGGCACAGCAGCGCCTACAGAACAATGGTATAGACTCTATTATCGTTGAACAGCGTCGCTAGGTTCAGTCGTTTAAAGTTATTGTATTTATTAAAAAAGCGTCGTAATGACGCTTTTTTTATCTCTTTATTTTATCAAAATCTTTCTAGCTGTTTTATCCTATTAAACGTCCATTAAGAGTATGGCTATGACCGTATCTAACTCAGTAACACCGCAAGCAGGCATTATTAAAGCGTTCTTTCAAAAATACTTTATCGATGCTTTTACTGGTATGGCTCTCGGGCTATTTGTCACGTTGATCGCAGGTCTAATTATCTCGCAAATCGGTGGCTGGTTAGATTTGCCAGCATTGGTCGCGGTCGGGAAACTTGCCTCGATATTAATGGGTGCTGGTATCGGGGTAGGTATCGCTTACTATCTCAAAGCACCAACGCTAGTGATGCTTAGCTGCCTCGTAGCGGGTATGCTTGGTGCCCATTCCGAAGCACTAATGGCAGGCACGCTCTTTACGCCGCAAGTGGGTGGGCCTGCAACCTTTGTAGCACTGCCGGGTAATCCCATTGGTGCTTATCTGACCTCTGTGTTTGCTTATCGTACTGGCACTTGGGTCGCTGGTAAGACGAAGCTTGATATTCTATTGGTGCCATTGGTTGTGTGTGGTATTGCACTATTAGTCTGCGCACTGCTTAATCCGCCGATCGTAGCAGGGGTCGCTGCGATCGGCCAGGGTATTCATGCCGCTACTGAATTACAGCCCCTGCTAATGGGTATCGTCATTGCTGTAGTGGTTGGTATTTTATTGACCCTACCAACGTCAAGTGCAGCTATTTGTATTGCTATTGGGCTTGGTGGCTTGGCGGGCGGGGCAGCAGTGGTTGGCTGTGCAGCGCATATGATTGGTTTTGCTGTTGCAAGTTTTAAAGACAATGGCGTTAGTGGCGTTATCTCTCAAGGCTTGGGTACCAGTATGCTGCAAATCCCTAATGTGCTCAGAAAACCTATCGTTCTGCTACCTGCTGTCATTGCTAGCGCTATTGTTGGGCCGATCGCGACCGTTGGTTTTGGATTAGCTTGTACCGCGACAGGTGCGGGTATGGGTACTGCTGGTTTGGTCGGTGTGTTTGGGGTGATTGAAGCGTCACAAGAGATTATGAGCACTGGTCAGCTGTGGACAGCGATTATTCTATTGATGTTTGTACTGCCTGCGGTGATTGCAGGGTTGGTGGCTTATATCATGCGCCGTATAGGCTGGTTAGTCGCTGGTGATATGAAGCTGCCTTAATCTTTGAAGTATTGAACTGAAATATCATCAATAGTCTCAAAATTCAGTCTTATCCTCAATCGGCAATAACAATGCTTAAAAAAGCCCAGCTACGACTATAGCTGGGCTTTTTATATATAAATTCATCACTTTCTCATGAAATAGGCAGTGTTTATAAAATATTATTTGACCGTCTTTAGCTTCTTATGACGACGTGGTTTTAGCTTGCGGGACAGTTGATGGAAGTCGTTCAGCACTTGACTATAATGTGAGGGAAATACACGTTGGATGGCATCAATCATCTTGGCATCGTTACCAATCAGGCAGCGCTGTTGGTTGGTCGCTGCGGCATATAGGATAATCCAAGCCGCTTCATTGGCATCGAATTTTAAGAATTTATTAAAACTTCTGATGGTTTTAGGCCCAGTACTCATACCAATATCATGGATGCTCTCATTGCCGCGCGCACTGTTGGCAATATTGGTTTTGATGCCACCTGGATGGATACAAGTCGCTGATACTCCGCAGTTCTGAATGTTTAGCTCTTGGCGTAAGCTCTCTGTGAAGCCGCGTACGGCAAATTTACTAGAGTTGTAGGCGGACTGTGATGGCTGAGCGGTCAAACCAAACAGACTTGAGATATTGATAATATGTCCATGCTCGCCAAACTGGCTTTGTTTAACGCTGTTTTTGATTAATGGTAAAAATGCCTTAGTGCCGTAAACCACGCCCCAAAAATTAATGTTCATTACCCATTCAAGCTCACTAATACTACTGCCTTCGACAGTAGAGTAGAGCGCGACACCTGCATTGTTAAAGATAAAATTTACTTTGCCATGATCGCTCATGACGCTATCAGCCCACGATTCTACAGCTTTATGATCTGACACATCGAGTACAGTCATCGTGACGTTGACATCATAATTGGTAAGTAACTGTTTGGTCGCTGCCAGTTGTTCAGGATTGATGTCTGATAGTGCAACGTGACAGCCCATTTTTGCTAAATGAACGGCCAGCTCACGCCCCATACCAGAGCCTGCGCCTGTGATAGCAGCGACATGGTTGCGATAGTAGGATTCAACGTCCGAGTCATCCAATGAAGCATGGTTAGAAGAAAATGGTAAATGTTGGCGCAATGAAGTCGCCATAGCGGTCACATGGTTGAGCATAATAAACAATCCTTTGTCTTATTAATCATATGAGTTGTAAGGACTATATATAGTGGTATATAGAAATAAAGTATAAAGGTCAAAACAGACTATCTACATTAGCATGGTTTGCACTGATGCTTACTCGCGATTGATAAACGCTGCTGTCATTTCAGGACAGAAGTAATGAATGTCGCCAATTTTCAGTAGGCAAGTTATCTAGTAGGCAAGCTATCTAACAGATAACTTGATTAAATAATAGGCATAAAAAAAGCGCCTGAGCTTATTTAGCCAGACGCTTTTTTAGTAGTCCGCTAATGATAACGGACTATTTATAACAATTATAACTTAAGCAATTTTAGGTACTTTACCTTCATTGATAACGTCCGCATCAACCATTACAGTTTTAGCATTTTCCATAGAAGGTAGCTCATACATGGTCTCAAGCAGCGCATTTTCTACGATAGAACGTAGACCACGAGCACCAGTCTTACGCTCCATTGCTTTTTTGGCGATGGCATCTAGTGCTCCTTGGGTAAAGCTAATTTCAGCACCTTCCATATCGAACAAGTACTTGTACTGTTTTACCAGTGCGTTCTTAGGTTCGGTCAGGATTTGTACCAAGGCTGCTTCATCTAGCTCTTGCAGTGCCGCAAGTACTGGCAGACGACCGATCAGCTCAGGAATCAGACCAAACTTGATCAGATCTTCTGGCTCGACTTCTTGTAGCAAGTCTGAGCTACGACGGCTGTCGTCTTTTGAGCTAACATCGGCGTTAAAACCAATACCGCCTTTTTCGGTACGTTGCTGAATGACTTTATCAAGTCCAGCAAATGCACCACCAACGATGATTAGGATGTTGCTGGTATCAACTTGGATCAACTCTTGCTGTGGGTGCTTACGACCACCGTGCGGCGGGATAGCAGCTACAGTACCTTCGATTAGCTTTAGCAACGCTTGCTGCACGCCTTCACCTGACACATCACGCGTGATAGATGGGTTGTCGCCTTTTTTACTGATTTTGTCGATTTCATCAATATAGATGATACCTTGCTCAGCTTTGGCCACATCATAGTCAGAAGCTTGAAGTAGCTTTTGTACGATGTTTTCAACGTCTTCACCAACATAACCAGCTTCGGTTAAGGTCGTGGCATCAGCCATCGCAAAAGGTACATCTAATAGACGAGCTAAGGTTTGCGCAAGTAGCGTCTTACCAGAACCAGTTGGACCGATTAGCAAGATATTACTCTTAGCCAATTCTACCATTGCATCGTCAGCGCCGATCTTGGCTTTTTTGCTGTCGTTGGCTAGCGTCTGGCTAACTTTTAGACGTTTGTAATGGTTATAGACGGCAACAGCCAATGCTTTTTTGGCAGCGTCCTGACCGATGACATATTCATCAAGCTTGGCACGCAGCTCTTTTGGCGTTGGTAGTTTTTTATTGACCCAAGAAGTATCTACTTCGCTATCGTCATCACCGTGCTCTGCGCTGTCTGCGATTAAGTCAGTACATAGCTCGATACATTCATTGCAGATATTGGCATCGTCAGCAGCAATCAGTTGCTGTACATCGCTTTTGGCTTTACCGCAAAACGAACACTGCGGGGTATTATCTTCTGCCATAAAAGGCGCTCCTAAAATTTAAAACTGGTTAGTTTATTTGTAGTATGTCAATTATCGTATTCATTCAATGGTCATACCTTCCAATAGATCAGGTATGACATTGATAACGGTTTATCGTACGGCAAATAAACTATAAAAGGTCTTATGACTGCACTCTCGATGAAGAGGCATCACGTTAATGCTTAGATTACAAAGACTCGGGGCGACGCTCTAATACTTCGTCAACCAAACCATACTCTTTGGCTTCTTGTGCATCTAACCAATAATCACGCTCAACGTCTTTTTCGATTTTTTCTACTGGCTGACCAGTGCGCTCAGCTAAGATACTATTTAGACGTGCACGAGTTTTAAGGATTTCACGAGCATTAATTTCGATATCTGTTGCTTGACCCTGCGCGCCGCCTGAAGGCTGATGAATCATAACGCGAGCATTAGCAAGTGAATAGCGCTTGCCTTTTTGACCAGCGGCCAATAGGAATGAACCCATGCTGTAAGCACCGCCCATACAGATAGTAGATACTTCAGGTTTGATGAAGTTCATGGTATCGAAAATAGCCAAGCCAGCGCTTACTGAGCCGCCTGGTGAGTTGATATACAAATGGATATCTTTGTCAGGGTTTTCAGCTTCTAAGAATAGCAACTGGGCAACGATAAGGTTAGCCATGTTGTCTTCGACCTGACCGGTCAAAAAGATAACGCGCTCACGTAATAGACGTGAAAAAATATCAAACGAGCGTTCACCGCGTGAGGACTGTTCAACCACCATAGGTACTAAAGCCGCTTGTGTGGTCTGTACTTCTTTGTGCGCACTCATCAGCATATCAAAATGCGGGTTGGCAGTGATGCGATCATAATCTGTCATAGAAAAGTCCTATCGATAAATGTATAAAATAAAAATGGATTGAATGATTTTATTGTCTAGTAGTTTTTGACTAATGGGTTGTTTATAAGGGGGCTGCGCTCACTATTCAAGCCTACAAAACTGGTTTGTGCATAAAATAGGTGAAAAAGTGACCCTCCGATATTGCTAGGACTCATTACTTATATTAAAACTGATACTAAAAATACGTCTAGAAGTAGATAAATACTATCTTATCTATTATCAAGTCGTACAGATATCGACAGTATCTGTATCGATACAAATAGCGTAAATCATGTCTGACCTGACTTTTTAACATAGAATACCTGATTAATAGCCCTATAATCCACCTATCTTACTGACTAAGCCTGCAAATAGTTATGCGTTTAGTATTTTTGCTTATCTAATGTCCTCAGAGAGTATTGCGCTAACAATAACGCTAAAAAATGCACCGTTATGGACAAAATGTACCGTTTTGGTGCAAATATCTGCTGATTTTATAAATAGATAAGGCTCAAAAAACGTTTAGAAAATAGCTGGAAATATACGGTTATTTTTATCGTCCAATCCAAAAAAGAAAAAGCACAGACAAATCAAAGTTTTGAGTTGGTAAGGTTTTTATTTGACTATCTGCTATCAAGAGTTGGCACAGTGCTTGTATCAATAAAAACATTGACGCTTTTATTTATCGTGGTGCGCTATAGGCACGATAAATGGTGTACGCTGTATTTCTCCGTTATTATTCTGATATTACTGTCGCTAATGTACTGTAGTTAACGATTGGCAATAGGGTTCTTAACACATAGCAAATGATAGCTGTCATACAAAATACTGAAACATATTTAATTGGTAAATGAGTATATAAAATGAGTTGGGCCTCTTCTTTAGCATTAAGCTTTGACACTGTTAGCAGTACAAGTACGGCCAAAGAAGGTACGGCTGATAACTCAAAAACGCGGCTTTATCATCGTAAGCATACAGGTGCCTTGATGGTACAGCGTGCTCTATATCCTGAGCCAAGCGTACAGCAGGGTATTTGTCACATACTAATGTTGTACCCGCCAGCCGGTATCGCAGGTGGCGATACGTTGACCATAGACCTAAACTTAGATAGTGGTAGCCACGCTGTTATCACCACACCAGGGGCAGGTAAGTGGTACGGCAAGGACAGCGTTAGCCAAAAACATAAAGCTCCGTTGGGCGCCAACGACACTCACCAAAGTATGGATCAAAATGAAATAGCTGCCTATGCAAGCCAACATGTACAGGCAAACCTCGCAGCACATACCCGTTTAGAATGGCTGCTGCAAGAGAGTATCATTTATAACGAAGCCAATATGCATGCAGTGAGTCGCTTCGATTTGACAGATTCCTCTAGTCTACTAACATGGGAGATTAGCGTATTTGGGCGGCAAGCTTACGACGAGCAGTTTTTGCAAGGGCATTATCATACTGGATTGAACATCTACCGAGATGGTAAGGTTGTCGTTGCTGAGCGAGTGGCACAGGCAGCACAAAATCGCTGGTTTACCTCAAATTTAGGATTAGCAAACCAGCATATTTATGGATCGTTTTGGGCAGTACCAAGCTTAATCGATGTCCATGACAATCTTGCACTCTCCGCGTCACAAACCACGCAATCGACCGAAACAGCCCAAGCAACTATCAAGCAGTCATTAACCCGCTATCTAGACAATACCGTAGCAGCATTACGACAAGTAATTGCTCAAGCACAACTGCCTGTCTACTGCACTCATAATTGCCAAGCGATCAATATCCGCTACATTGGCTCAGATGTACGAGGTTGTTTTGAAGCGTTTTATCAGCTAAGAGAAGTCTTGCGAGATCATTGGTGGCAACTTGAGCCTTGTCGTCCACGTATTTGGGACACCTAATACGGCCACTTTTAATAATGAAACTAAGATATATTGCGACTATTTTTAATCGATATTTAATGCTTTGAAAACCTCTAATCTGCTATAAATATAATGATAAGTACAATAAGGAATTGTCATGCACCTGACCCCAACAGAAAAAGACAAACTCATGCTATTTACGGCTGGTATGGTGGCTGAGCGTCGCAAAAATCGCGGTGTTAAACTCAATTATCCCGAAGCCATCGCTTATATCAGTATGCTGCTGATGGAAGGCGCACGAGACGGTAAAAGAGTCGCCGAGCTGATGAGTGAAGGTGCTACGTATTTGTCTGCTGATGATGTCATGGAAGGGGTGGCAGAGATGGTCGATGAAGTGCAAATCGAGGCGACCTTTCCTGATGGCACCAAACTGGTCACGGTACATAATCCCATCGTGTAACGCTGTATACCATTGTTATAGCACTGAAATGCTCACTATAAAATAAGGCGGCTACCATGCAAGCAGGCGAATACCATATCCAAGATGGCGATATTATCTTAAACCAAGGGCGACAGGTGCAGACCATCAGTGTGAGTAATACTGGTGATAGACCTATCCAAATCGGCTCGCATTATCACTTTTATGAAGTCAATGATGCCTTGAGTTTTGAGAGAGAGCAGACTCGGGGTTTTCGTCTCAATATTATCTCTGGAACCGCCGTACGTTTTGAACCTGGTCAATCGCGGGAAGTAGAATTGGTAGCATACGCTGGCAAGCAAGATGTATATGGTTTTGCTGGGCGCGTCATGGGCGCCGCTCATCCAGACGAAGCATTAGAGAGCACTACTGATAAAAAGGTAACCACTACTTCGCAGAAGCGAGTCAGTCGTCGTATTTATGCTGAGCATTTTGGTCCTACCACAGGTGACAAGGTTCGCCTAGCCGACACGGAATTGTGGCTACAGGTTGAGGCTGACTTGACCAGTTATCAGGATACTGATCAGGCTGCAGCACTGCAAAACGGTGAGCGTGCTAGCAAACCTATCGAGATAAAAGGCGAAGAAGTCAAATTTGGTGGTGGTAAAGTCATCCGTGATGGCATGGGACAAGGACAGTTACTAGGCGCGGAAGTTGCCGATACGGTTATTACCAATGCATTGGTCGTTGACTATACAGGCATCTATAAAGCGGATATTGGTATCAAAGATGGTCGTATCAGTGCCATTGGCAAAGCGGGCAATCCTGATATCCAGCCCGCTATTGATATTCCTATTGGCGGAGCTACCGAAATCATCTCTGGCGAAGGCAAAATCCTGACAGCAGGTGGCGTCGATAGTCATATTCATTTTATCGCGCCCCAGCAGTGTGAGACGGCGCTTATGTCAGGGGTAACTACGATGCTGGGCGGCGGCACAGGGCCAGCTCAAGGTACGCTCGCTACTACTTGTACACCAGGGGCGTATCATATTGCCTCAATGCTAAAGTCTACTGATAGTATCCCTATGAATATTGGACTACTGGGTAAAGGCAATGTGAGTGTACCAGAACCCATTGCTGAACAAATCGAAGCAGGTGCCGTGGGGCTGAAGCTACATGAAGATTGGGGTACAACACCGCAAGCTATTGATAACTGCTTGAGTGTCGCTGACGACTATGATGTGCAGGTGGCCATTCATACCGATACTTTAAATGAAAGTGGCTATCTAGAGAGTACACTTGCTGCTTTTAAAAACCGCTGTATCCATACTTTTCATACTGAAGGGGCAGGTGGTGGCCATGCGCCCGATATTCTAAAGGCTATTGGCGAGTCGCATGTGCTGCCATCTTCAACCAACCCAACGCGACCATACACCGTCAATACCATTGATGAGCATCTCGATATGCTGATGGTTTGTCATCACCTAAGTCCTGCTATTGCTGAAGATGTGGCCTTTGCTGAGAGCCGTATTCGTCAAGAAACCATCGCCGCAGAAGATATCTTGCATGATTTGGGTGCTATCTCGATGATGAGTAGTGATTCGCAAGCGATGGGGCGGGTGGGTGAAGTAGTCATCCGTACATGGCAAACCGCGCACAAAATGAAAGTTCAACGTGGCCATCTAGCGCCAGATGCAACGGCGAACATTGAGGATGAGCAACAGTACATCACTTTGACAGACTATGACCAAAGCGCGGATAACGACAACTTTCGTATCAAACGCTATATCGCAAAATATACCATAAATCCTGCGATTACTCACGGTATCAGCGATATGGTCGGCTCAATCGAAGTAGGTAAATGGGCAGATATAGTGCTATGGTCGCCCAAGTTTTTTGGGGTAAAGCCTGAGTGCATCATCAAAGGCGGGCTTATCGCTGCGGTACCGATGGGCGATATTAATGCCTCTATTCCTACTCCTCAGCCTGTGCATTATCGTCCTATGTTTGCTACATATCCAAAATCGGTTGCCCAGACCAGCATTACCTTTATGTCGCAAGCGGCGATCGACAAACAAGTGGATAAGCAGCTTGGGTTGACCAAAGTCATTCAGCCAGTACACGGCATCCGTAAAATTCGTAAAAGCGATATGCGCTTTAACAGCTACTGCCCAGATATGGATATCAATCCTGAGACTTATGAAGTACGTGCCGATGGTAAGACACTGACCTGCGAGCCAGCTGATGTATTACCCATGGCACAGCGTTACTTCTTATTTTAAAGCTTATGATGCACGTTTATAAGAGCTCTAGGACAGTGAGCCATAAACCATGTATACCAATAGTCAGTTGGTTTCTTGAATGAGATCGTATCTTTATTCCCAACACTTTTACCATCAATACTATTGACCAATAGTTTGAGCAACAACAGCCAGAGAAGAATAATGAAAATATTTAATACCCGTTTAAGTACGCTTAGCGATGTCCAAAAAGCGCAATTGGCAGAACAGTATCAAGCCGATGATTATCTGCTGTTAAACTTTGATACTCGTCAGCATTCTCGCTTTAGAGCCATTACTGTTTCAGGTGAGGCAGTTGGTGTTGACTTGCCTCGTACAGGTGTACTAAAAGGAAATGATGTCCTTATCAATGCAGCAGGGGAGTTGATGCAAGTCATCGCCAAGCCGCAAGCGGTGACCAAAGTGACGGCTGCAGATGATTTTCTACTAATGAAAGGCGCTTATCACTTGGGCAACCGTCATGTGCCATTGATGTTTGACCACAGTTTTGATCAGGGTAATGCAGGCTATGCGTTATATTTTGAAAACGATCATGTACTTGCACAAATGTTAGAAAATCTTGGTCTACATATCGAGTCTACGTCAGTGCCTTTTGAGCCTGAAACGGGCGCTTATCAAACGGGACAAGGGCATGCGCATGGCCACTCTCACTCCCATGCACATTCGCATAGTGACTCTCATAGTCATAAGAAAAGTCATAGCCATGACGAAAGCCACAGCCACGGACATCACCATAGCCATAGCCATCATGATGCGCCTGTAGGTCGTTCAAATGATGGTTGATACCAGTGCTCAGCCTGCTCAATCTGCCCAACTTGGACAGCTACTGATGCTGGCATCGAGCAATTTGCCGATTGGTAGTTATACCTATTCGCAAGGTGTGGAGTCAGCGATTGAGTCAGGGGTTGTCTCTGATGAAGCCAGTACGCTTACATTTATGCAGGACTATCTAGCGCTTGCAGTGATTGGCTACGAGTTGCCCGTATTAGGGCTAATAATGTGTGCGCTCAGCCAAGGTCATGAAGCGCTAGCGGCAAATCTGGCACATGATTATCATGCTGGTCTCGAGAGTAAAGAGTTTGTACTGGAGTCGCAGCAATTGGCACAGGCAATGGTGTCTTGGCTCAACGAAGTCCTGAGTCTTGGCATACCGGCCGAAATACCTGAAGATGGGTTTTTACCGCTATTTGCTCATGTTGCTCAGCATTGGCAACTGCCACTAGCGCAGTCGATGACTACTTATGGATTTGCGCAATTAGAGAATATGGTGCTCGCCGCTGTCAAGACAGTGCCGCTAGGACAAATGGCAGGTCAGCGTATTCTGTGGCAATTGCAAAGCGATCTGGGTGCTCAGGTTGATGCTCTAAGCGCTAATGTGCAACAGGCTTTCGATGCTTTAATCACATCGATAAATACTATGGATACCTTAGATACAAGTGAAGAACCAGACTGTCAGCAGTTATGCCAAGACCTCTATGAATCGCTTAATATCTCGAATAACTTGCCCAATTTGGCTATTCTTTCGAGCATGCACGAGGAGCAATACAGTCGGTTGTTCCGCTCATAATTTTATCTTTATTTCTATTTATACTTATTAATATACAAACTGTTTTAGGAAATTAATATGTCTCTAACTCCGCTCAAACCAAAAAACTCTAATGTTGCATCAGATGTACAAACTGATAGTGATAGCCAGAAACCATCTTCTGCCTTATCGTGCTTACGCCTTGGTATTGGCGGGCCAGTTGGTAGTGGTAAGACTGCTTTGACTTTAAGGCTATGCCAAAACCTGCGTGATACGGTCAATATGGCAGTGGTGACCAATGACATCTATACCAAAGAAGATTCAGAGTTTTTGACCCGCAATGATGCCATGCCCGCTGAGCGTATCCGCGGCGTAGAGACGGGCGGCTGTCCGCATACGGCTATCCGCGAAGATGCTTCTATTAATCTGACTGCGATTGCTGAGCTACAAGCGACTTTTGAAGGGTTGGAGTTGATTATCATTGAGTCAGGTGGCGACAATCTAGCTGCGACATTTAGCCCAGAGTTGTCTGACTTGACCTTGTACGTCATTGATGTCTCTGCAGGCGATAAGATACCTCGTAAAGGTGGCCCCGGCATTACCAAGTCTGATTTGTTGATTATTAATAAGACTGACCTTGCACCAATGGTTGGTGCTTCGCTTGAAGTGATGGAACGCGATGCCAAAAAAATGCGTGGCGACAAACCTTTTGTTTTTAGCAATATGAAAACGGGTGATGGGCTAAATGAGATTATCGCCTTTATTAAAGAACATGGCATGCTTGCCTAAAGAGCAGATGAGCTTTTACCATTAAAATATAAAGAATAAGGAAAAACCGCATGACACAGTGTACAAAAGGTCTTCATATCGAAAGCTCTCGCTTTTCACAAGTGCTCTCAGCTCCTCATATCGTATCTGGTTCGGCTGTGATGACGTCACTAATGCTACCGTCATTGGCGCAGGCGCATTCAGGTCATATTCACTCGACTACCGCGCAAGCGCCGTCATTTTTGGGTACGTTGCAAGCAGGACTGATGCATCCAGTAACTGGCCTTGATCATTTGTTTTTAGCAGTCGGCATGGGCATGTTGTTTTATGGCCTGCAAAAGCAGCGCTTAGGCATGATGTCATTGACGGCAGGGTTGTCATTAGGCGCGATATTGGGCACGGCTGGTGTGCTGATTGGCGGTATTGCATTTGTTGCATCATCTGGGCTAATTGAAGTGGCAATATCACTGTCGGTAGTCGTATTGGCTATGGTCTTGATGAGCCAAAAAAGCAGACAAGAAGCATTCTCTGCTCAGACCCATACAGCACGCACGCCAAGTATTCAGCGGCTGTCATTGTTTGGTTTTGGTGGTCTGGCAGTGTTTCATGGCATGGCACACGCGATGGAAGTACCAGCGAATGTCGGTGTGAGCGGTCAGCTAGGATTTTATGCAGGGATGATGGTCACGATGCTAGCGCTATATGCAGTTGGTACGCTGGTTAGTCAGCAGTTGCAGCAACGCTTTAGTGATAGCTTGTGGTTACAGCGAGGACTAGTGCTGCTAGGATTGAGCGCCGTATTTGCACCTGTTTTGGTATAAAGCGCGCTTTATAGTACAAGTACGATGTTTGCTGCTGAACTTACTTAGCTAGCGAACGCCATAAAAAATGCGCCCCCGATCAAAAGGTCGGGGGCGCATTTTAGTTTTGATAACCGACTACAGCATATCTCAAAAGACAGCTTGTCGTATTAATTACATTGCTTGCTGCTGTTGTTGCTGAGCAGCTAGCAAATCTTGGTAGCTCACTTCTTTATCCGTGACTTTACCTTGCTCGATTAGATAATCAACCACTTGGTCTTCTAGAACGACAGACTCAATGTTCGCGCGCTGTTGCTTATCAGTGGTGTAGTACTCGATCACTTCTGCTGGATCTTCATAGTTTTCAGCGGCTTCTTTAATGAAAGTCTCAACGCGGTCTTGGTCCACTTCGATACCTTTGGTGTCGATAACACGAGCAACGATGATGCCAAGACGGGCAGCACGTAGCGCTTGCTCTTCGAACAATTCATTTGGCAGCATGTCTTTATCGAAGCTATCAGCATTGGCACCGAATTGCTGAGAAAAACGTTGCATCATCATGTTGCGTTGACGCTCGATTTCTTGCTCTAGCATGGCGTTTGGCACATCAAACTCGTTCTTTTCTAGTAGCGCATCAAAAGTCGCTTGTTTTACTTGGCTACGCGCTGCGTTCTTGATTTCGCGTTCCATGTTTTTACGCACGTCTTCTTTCAACTTCTCAACGCCGCCTTCTTTAACACCGAATAGCTCTAGGAACGCATCATCAATTTCAGGTAATTTTGATTTCTCAACCAATTTTACGTTGATTTTGAATTGCGCTTCTTTACCCGCTAAGTTTTCAGCTTGATAATCTTCTGGGAACGTGACGTCGATCACTTTTTCTTCGCCAGCTTTCATGCCTTTGATACCATCTTCAAAGCCTGGAATCATCTGGTTGCTACCTATGACCAATTTGAAGTCTTCAGATGAGCCGCCTTCGAATTTTTCGCCGTCGATTGAGCCTTCAAAGTCAAAGGTTACTTGGTTGTCTTTGGCCGCTTTACCTTTTTTCTCAACGAACTCTTCACGTTGTTTTTGTAGGTTTTCGATCATTGTGTCGACGTCTTCTTCGCTAACTTTAGCCGTGTGACGCTCAACTTCGATTTCATCGATACCTTGGACGTCAACTTCTGGGAAGATCTCGACAGTGGCTTGATAAACCAAGAAATCGTCTTCTAGTTTTACATCGTCGATGTTAGGCATGCCAACTGCGCGGATGTCTTCAGATTTGATCGCTTCAAAAACGGTATCACGGATCACATCGTTGATGACTTCTTGTTGAATGCCAGCACCGTACTGTGAACGGATATGTGACATAGGGACATTACCTTTACGGAAACCGTCAATCTTGGCAGTTTTCGCTACTTGGCGAATACGGCCTTCAACTTTGTTTTGAATTTTTTCAACGGGTACTTTAACCGTTAGCTGAGTTTCTTTATTAGATAGCTTGTTGGTTGTGACTTGTAAATCTGTAGCCATGTTAATTACACCTTTAGGATTAAATCGTACTTTGAATTAAATAGTACTTAGGGTTAAATGGTAATAGACAATCGTGCCGCAAAATACGGGCGCGTGCTGCTGATTGCCGCTGGAATAAAATAGGGGATATTGATAGCGCGCAATTTCGCAGCCCATGCCTGTAGCAATCGCTACTGACACAAAAATGTGAAACGCTTTATTTTAATAAACGCTACCAAATATCAATAATAAGCCGTTAATGTACCGCATAATAACGCTTTTTGCTCAATTATACAGACAAATAACGGCTTTCAATAAAATTTTAAAAGTAGAACAGTATAATCTATCTGTTTATTAAAGTAAAAATTATCTCTTTGATGGCATGTTTCCTTATGTTGTTTGCTCTTGTATGGCTTAATTTTATATAAAAAATCAGTCATATTCGTATTCAATAAATAAGATAACGGATAAAAAACAGCGATAAGGTTGTAAGCGCATTATGAGCATTAAGCGCACTTACGGATAGCTATAGATAGAATAGCTATAAGGTACTTATAAAGGTATCTGCGCCAATAGCTGCTGGATTGCCTGACTACGATGGCTGATGCTGTTTTTATCAGCAGCGCTTAGACTAGCCGCACTGGCTTGCAAGTCAGGTAACCAAAACAATGGATCATAGCCAAAACCGCCGTCACCATGCGCTGTCTCTGAAATCTCGCCATGCCATAATCCTTGGGCGATGATTGGTAACGGATCATCAGCATGACGTACCATTGCCAGTACGCAAACAAACATACCTTTGATCGGAGCATCTGGACTCGCTGCGCGGATAGGTTGCAAGTCAGCGACGAGCTTGGCATTGTTTTTACTATCGTTGCCGTGCTCACCAGCGTAGCGAGCAGAGTAGATACCTGGCGCATTACCTAGTGCAGGCACGCACAGTCCTGAATCATCAGCGATAGCAGGCAGTCCACTGATACGGCTCGCATGACGGGCTTTGATAATAGCGTTTTCCACAAAGCTTAGACCATCCTCGATGGCGTCTTCAATATCGAGATGACCTTGCGGGACAATCGTCACGTCCAAGTTCGCTTCGGCAAATAGCCGTTTAAACTCAGCCAACTTGCCTTTGTTATTACTGGCCAGTACCCATTGGTTGCCAGATGTCGGATGGGTAGCAGTTAACGAGGTATCAGTAATACTCATAAAGTCAGTCCGTTATATGAAAATGATGAAAAATTATTATTCGAGTAGGCTTTATTTATCTTCTGTAGCGTTAATCGGTAAATTGTTTGTCGATTGAAGTAGTTATACTAACAATGATAACGCATGAGTTTAGAGTGAATGCAGTTACCGCTTAATAAATAACCAATCGCTATACAGATTGTACGGGCTATAACATTTGGTAACTGATATTATTGGTCACTATTGCTATAATAGATACCAAGCTACAGTGAATTATATCTTATAGCTTGTGAATATTAATTTAATAAAAGTCTATAAAGTCAGAGACTTGGCTTTTTGGCGAAGAATAATAGCAATAAGTAACCGCTAGGTTAATTTTGGATTCATAATGATACGTGATATTGTATTGAGCAGTACCGTGTATCAAGCGATAAAGTTCATTTCAAACAATAAACTCAGCCAATTTAGTCCGCTACTTTATAGTGTTTTTTACGGTGTAAAAATAGCGTAAAATCCAGTTTCTATAAGCAAGTTTTTATAAACTAACGGCTAAACAGCAAGGATAAAATAATTATGTCAAACATTACTTTACCAGACCTACCATATGCAAAAGACGCACTAGAGCCACATATCAGTGCCGAAACGCTAGAGTATCATCATGACAAGCACCATGCTGCTTATGTAAACAAGCTAAAAGACATGTTGCCAGGTTCTGGTCTAGAAGACAAAACATTGCCAGAAATCATCGTAGCGACTGCTAAAGATGACAGCAAGCAAGGTATGTTCAACCAAGCAGCTCAAGTATGGAACCACACGTTCTACTGGAACTGCATGACGCCAACGAACGGCGGTGGCGAACCTACTGGCGATCTAAAAGCAAAAATCGAAGAAGATTTCGGTAGCTACGACAAGTTCCGTGAAGAGTTCAAAAACGCAGCATTGACTCAGTTTGGTTCAGGTTGGGCATGGCTAGTCGCTGATAAAGTCGGTGGCAAATTGTCAATCGCCAAAACTGCTAACGCTGACACCCCACTTGCACATGATCAAGTAGCTGTATTGACTTGTGATGTATGGGAACACGCGTACTATGTAGATTACCGTAATCGTCGTCCTGACTATGTTGACACGTTCCTAGACAAGCTAGTGAACTGGGACTACGCAAACGCAAAATATAAAGGTCAAGACGCTGGCGTTGAAGAATAATCTTTAACGACCAAGTATTTGATTAAAAAAGAGGACACCGCGAGGTGTCCTTTTTTTGTGTGATAACTTTCTATAATAGCTTTCTATTTCGATATTTGATTAAAACATATTTCTGATAGAGTATCGTCATTACGCCATTACGCCATTACGCTATTAGGCGATACCGCCGTTTGCGCCGATATTTTGTCCAGTAACCCAAGCTGCTTCTTCACTCACCAAAAATGCCACCACACGGGCGATATCGACTGGTTCACCGATACCGTTAAACGGTGACATGCTAGCGAGGCTTTCTACCGTGTCATCCGATTTACCTTGATGAAATAGTTCAGTGTCAGTAGGGCCGGGAGATACTGCATTGACCGTGATGTTACGCGCGCCGACTTCTTTGGCAAATATACGGGTCAGCTGATCGACCGCACCTTTGGTCGCACAGTAGGTGCCGTAACTAGGTAACATCATGCGAGTGGTCGTACTTGAGAGATTTACAACGCGGCCACCGTCATTGAGTTTAGTCGCAGCTTCACGCAATGTATTAAACGTGCCTTTTACATTAATAGCAAATATACGGTCAAAGTCTTCATCGGTAGTCTCGGCAATGGGTTTATTAATCATTATACCTGCGCTATTAACCAGAATGTCTGGCTTACCAAACGCGCTGATAGTGGCATCAAACATTGCTTCGACTTGTTCGGCATTACTGACATCGGCTTGCACGACAATGGCTTCACCGCCTGCGGATTTAATCTGGCTTACGATATTATTGGCTGCTGCATCATCATTTGCATAATTAATGACGGTTTTAGCTCCTGCTGCTGCGAGCGTTAAGGCTATCTGTGCGCCGATGCCTTTTGATGAACCGGTTACAATCGCGACTTTATTTTTTAGTGTTGTCATCGATACTTTCTCCAATAGTATAAGTGAATATCAGCACGCGCATATGGCGTTTTGACTGATGTCTCTTGATTAGTAGGATATAAGTTACCAGTGTGTAAAACGAATAAATAGAGCGATTCTGTAGGCTTGTTTTTAGATAAGTTTATCTATTGTGTCTATGCGGATGTAAAGTGCATAAATAAGGATGCTCGTTGAAGGTAAGACTTGATGACTAAATGTTTTTCGGCAAATAGGTAATTATGCTTATACAGTATTTATCACTAATGCAGAGTTTCAATCACAGCTATAATACTTAAATAGAGTTATCAGCTATTAGATTTTTTATTTCAAGAATTGATAATGTCTTGTCTTTTTTTCTATGGACGACAGAATGGCAATTCGCGCATAGAGGAATTAAATCGGTTTCGGGATCTATGTCTTTAGGTGCTTCAAATTCCGATACAGGAACTATATGATGAACATGAATAAACCCTTCAGCATATTCTCCATAGAAACTTCCAAAGTTAAATCCGCAAGCAGCACAAGAGTTACCATGGATGGCAATTGCTTGCTTTCTGTATTTAGGATTTCTTTCATATGTAGTTACATAACGTTTTGATTTTTTGCCTTCACTGAAAGATTCAAGTGAATCCTGAAATTTTCCTACAGTTTCATCTGAAGTATAAGCCGTCTTTTTCTCTGAAACTTTGTTAGGAGTGACTCTAGAGATAATAAGATGGTAAGTCTCCTCATTGATAGCTCTTACTCCATCGCGCCAATAGTTAGATTTTCTCGAATCAGGAATTATCTCTAGATAATTTGAATCATCTTTTGCTAAAACTGCTTCTTCAAAGGGTATAAAGTCAGTAATGGTAGCAAAAAAGTCATTTTTATTACTTTCTTTGTCTGGGTAGGTCTTACCGATTTTAGCGATAGCGAAATAGTGAGGAGCATCAGATAGTCTATTTTTCGAGAAAGATTTATTTTTAAGACTTCCCTTGTAGTAAATAACATGAGTGCCTGGCTCTAGATATTTTAAATATCTTTTAGGAAAGTGGTAAAGGATACCAGTTTCATCAGCCCAAGCAGATTCATCGTTTTCAGTTATTATTGCGTACACTCTATTTCCTTATATTTTAAATTTCGCAGTATTATGGCTTCTATATAAGTAGCTTAATTTTTAATTATATCTATCACAAAACCTCAAACCCAAACTTACCCAACGCTTCACGCAACATTGCAATATTATAATAAGCGTGTGCATTTACAGTGTTTTGAAAGAAAATATAGAGCGTATCAAAGTGCTGACGCTGATTAGCAATCGCTTGCGCCCAGTCCTGCATCTCAGCTTCGCTATAGCGATAATCATGGCGATCAGCCGCACTCATCGCATCCCACCAGTTTAGGTTATTGCCATGCATCCGAAGATAGCCAGTGCGTTCAGTGAATATCAACCGTGACGGCGGCAGTCCGCCAACCTTGGGATAGTCGACGCTGCACCAAATGAGTCCTTGCCGCCGAAAGCTATCGACCACTTGCGGTGTGTGCCAGCCGTTATGACGAAACTCAATAGCGAGTGGGTAGTCTTGAAACCAACTGACGAGGTTTGCTAAATAGAGACGATGCTCACGAGTACGGTCAAAGCCGTGTGGGAATTGGAGCAATAATGGCGCTAAGGCATTTGTTTCGATAAGCGGGGATAAGGCATTTAGAAATGCCTGTGCATGTTCGGCAGTGCCTTTGCGTGCATGAGTAAAGTCTTGATGTAATTTGACGGCGAACTTCAACTGACTGTCCGCCTGTACATAAGCTTTATCAACCATCCCAGCAAAGGCTTTTTGTCCGATGGGCGCATAAAAGGTACTGTTGATTTCGACTCCACCGTATTGCTTGGCATATTCACGTAAGAAGTCGGTTTTTTTGGTACTGATGGGATACAGCGTACCGAGCAAATCGGTATCGCTATAGCCACCAGTGCCGAGGTAAATGCGCGGGGTAGGGGAACTGTCCATGTTGACCACTCACTGCCGTTTTGGGTAATAAAGTTTACTACGATATCTGTTATCGGCTGCTATTCGACAAGCTACTTTTTACGCGACCAGAGCCACTCAATTAATGCCAATAGTGCGTCGTTGTCTGTGTCAATGTTGTCGGTACTACTGTTCAAATCACCATTACTCATTTCGCGCATAATAGCAGCGCGCCCATCATTAAACAGCGATTGCGCATAGCTGGTCGCTTCATCGACGCCCATTAGTTTTACATAGGTAGATTTGTCTAGTTTTTCATCGCTACCCGCAGGCTTACCAAGCGTATCAGTCGTCATCGTGACGTCTAGCACATCGTCTTGGACTTGAAACGCTAGACCGATATGTTGCGCGCATTCTTGCAATGCCATGCGCTGCGGGGCAGTTGCACCAGCACAGACGCCGCCCATGAGCATCGCCGCTTCAATCAATGCCCCTGTCTTGTCACGGTGGATGGCTTCCAAATCATTCTGCGCGATACTGATGCTGGCTTCGGCATTGAGATCTAGCATTTGACCCGACACCATGCGTCTGGCGCGCGGCGCAAATATTGCCATGAGCTGACTTGCGATATTTGCATTAAATGGCGCAAAAGTTGGCATCTCTGCGGTTAATACTTCAAATGCTAGCGTTTGCAATACATCTCCTGCCAGCAGAGCCGTTGCTTCATCAAAGGCAATATGCGCAGTCGGCTGACCACGACGCAGCTCGTCGTCATCCATACACGGCAAATCATCATGCACTAACGAATAAGTATGCAGCAGCTCTACCGCTAATGCGGCACGGCGCGACATATCATAGTCTGAGTCGTTTTCTAGTAGCGCGTCCAGATCAGCATCGATAGTATCGATATCGTCATTAGGCTCGTCTGTACGTTCATTATTACTGCTATTAATACTGGCAAAAGTGCTGGCAACCATCAGTGGGCGTACCAGCTTGCCTTGACCCGTCATCACATAACGGCAGGCATCTACCAGCGGGCTAGGGAGCTTGGCATAAGCGAACAAGACTTCGATATCTTGCGCCAATTGCTCGCGTACAGCCCCATGAAACTGCTCAGTGCTTTGAAAAGAGACAAAGTTAGAAGGGATGAAGCCAGTAGAGGTAGTGCTAGAAGTAAGGGAAACAGTCATAATCCAACCATTTATCAGGGATACAGTAAAACTTATTAGGGATAAGGTAAAAACGCTATTATTGTAGCATGATCAGTCATATCGCTTATGTGACACACGGTATCAATTGATTGTTTTTTGCATTTTTCTGCCGAAGGCTATTCGAAAGTAGAGCAATCTTAGCTGCAATATAACGACAAGATTTCGTTACCGATGGATGATGTCACTCTCTGGTTGAATATGTTCTGATAAAAGAGCAAGCTAGGCTAGCACGTTCATCTTATTACCGTAGAAAAATGGTACTGAATGCTTACACTGAATAGCTAGCACTGACCAAGTAGCATTTATTCAGTAGCGCTAACGGACTGTCATTCCAAAGATGGCATGCATGAAGTCAACAACACGAAATAAATCTAAACTAACAATTCAGTATACATTTATTCACTAAAATACTTTTAACGTAAGGTAAATGCCTGCAAGTGATTTAAGAGTGACTTGCGAGTATGGTATTAGCTTGTGACAGTTAGGGGCATAATCCCCTACACTAATTGACGTGAAAATGGTCTGATGGTGACCCTACTGGGTTTTTTCTCAGGATGTTCAATCGTCGATACCGAGTGTTAGACCAAGTCTCAGTCAATATTTTGAACATCAGTACCTGCAACAGCAGTACATAAATGAAGCGTCATATGATGTCATGCAAGAGACGCAAAATGCGTGCATCATGATGAACGCTGGATAATAAAGACATCTTCACTTGTGAGCTGGTTATATGTTTGTCTTTATAACATGACAAGCGCACAGTGCTATTACCCATTTTACTAACAGTAACTGGCTATTTATTTTAATTCAAAACGTAGCTTTCGTTATATAGAAAGGAGTTTCAAATGGTATACCAAGGAAATCGCATCACGGTGACAATGCTAGAGGATGGCATCGCCAACATGCAGTACAACGCCGAAAATGAGAGCGTGAACAAATTTGATGCCGAAACCAACAAACAGTTTGGTGAAGCAGTTAGTGCGTTAGAAAAAGCCGACAACGTAAAAGGTCTTATCGTTACTTCAGCCAAAGGCGTGTTTATCGCTGGTGCTGATATCACAGAATTCGTCGGTTCTTTCAAAAAATCAGAAAGCGAGATCAAAGATTGGGTCGTTCATGTTAATGACGCTTTCAATCGTTTTGAAGACCTACCATTCCCTAAAGTAGCTGCTATCAATGGCGCGGCGATGGGCGGCGGTTGTGAAATGACTTTGGTTTGTGAATACCGTGTCATGAGTGACAAAGCCATCATCGGTTTGCCAGAAACTCAGCTAGGTATCTTCCCAGGTTTCGGCGGTACAGTTCGTAGTACGCGTATCATCGGTATCGATAACGCACTTGAGCTGATCGCGACTGGTAGCCCAAAGAAAGCATTGGCAGCATTGAAGCTAGGCTTGGTTGATGCAACGGTTCCTGCTGATGACTTGCAAGATGCAGCAATTGACCTAGTCAAAAAATGTATCTCAGGTGAGCTTGATTGGAAAGCAAAACGTGAAGAAAAACTGGCTCCAGTTAAGCTAAACCAGCTTGAGCAAGCAATGGCGTTCAACAGTGCCAAAGGTGCTATTTTCGCTAAAGCCAATCCTAAGCAATACCCAGCACCAGCAATCGCTATCGAAACGATTGAAAAGCACGTTAATTTATCACGTGACAAAGCAATCGAAGTAGAAGCTGCTGGTTTTGCGAAAGCGGCTAAGACGCCACAAGCAGAGAGCTTGGTTGGTCTATTCTTAAACGATCAGCTAGTCAAAAAACTGGCCAAAAAACACAGCAAGCAAGCACACGACATCAGCGAAGCCGCTGTACTAGGCGCTGGTATCATGGGTGGCGGTATCGCTTATCAAGCAGCCAGCAAAGGCTTGCCAATCATCATGAAAGATATCAAGTCTGAGCAATTAGACCTTGGTATGGGCGAAGCGAGCAAACTACTTGGCAAAATGGTAGAACGCGGCAAGATGACCCCAGCAAAAATGGGTGAAACGTTGAGCCGTATCCGTCCTACTTTGAACTACGGTGATTTTGCTGAGACTGATATCGTAATCGAAGCGGTCGTAGAAAATCCAAACGTGAAGCGTGCGGTACTTAAAGAAGTAGAAGGCTTGGTAAAAGACGACTGTATCCTAGCGTCAAACACCTCGACTATCTCTATTACGTTCCTAGCAGAAGCGCTTGAGCGTCCAGAAAACTTCGTTGGTATGCATTTCTTCAACCCAGTACATCGTATGCCACTCGTCGAAGTTATCCGCGGTGAGAAATCATCTGAAGAAGCCATCGCGACTACCGTTGCACTTGCTTCTAAAATGGGTAAAGTGCCAGTAGTAGTTAACGACTGCCCAGGTTTCTTGGTAAACCGTGTATTGTTCCCATACTTTGGCGCGTTTGACTTGCTACTGAAGCAAGGTGCTGACTTTGCTCATGTCGATAAAGTTATGGAAAAATTCGGCTGGCCGATGGGCCCTGCATACCTAATCGACGTGGTCGGTCTAGATACAGGTGTACATGGCGCAGCAGTGATGGCTGATGGTTTCCCTGACCGCATGAAGCCTGATTATAAAGGTGCTATCCAGCATCTATATGACAATGAGCGTCTGGGTCAGAAAAACGGTATCGGTTTCTATAAGTACGAAATGGACAAGCGCGGTAAGCCAAAGAAAGTTGCTGATGAAGCCACTTACGAGTTGCTAAAAGCCACGACTGACAGCGAAAAGCAAACGTTTGACGATCAAGCAATCATTGATCGCACTATGATTGCCTTCTGCAACGAAACCGTTCGCTGCCTAGAAGACAACATCGTAAGCACACCAAGCGAGGCCGACATGGCGATGATTATGGGCGTAGGTTTCCCTCCATTCCGTGGTGGCCCTTGCCGTTATGTGGACCAAATGGGTCTAGATAACTACTTGGCACTATGTGAAAAATACGCACATCTTGGCAAAGCTTATGAAGCGCCACAAAAGATTCGCGACATGGCAGCCGCAGGCGAGACTTTTTACGCAACAGCGTAATAGTCAGTCATTACTAGGATGAAGTGCAGTACGTTTGCTATTTTGCATGAAAGCAATTGAGACATGAATCGTCTCCAATAGCGAACGTACGATTATAGTTGGTTCAGTTTAATGCTAGTACGAGTAAATCAAGCGCAAATGTACCTATTGTACTTTGAGCGAGATTAACAAGGTAATAGTCGTAAATTGGGCTGACTACACTGACAATAAAAATTGAAAAGGAATATGGTATGACAACTTTAAGTCCAAAAGATGTGGTCATCGTAGATGGCGTGCGCTCGGCAATGGGCAAAACCAAAAACGGTATGTTCCGTCATGTACGTGCTGATAGCATGTCAGCGGAACTAGTACGTGCGCTAGTAGAACGTAATGACTTTGACACCAAT
Organism: Psychrobacter sp. NPDC078929; assembly: GCF_050267985.1. Classification (NCBI taxonomy): domain Bacteria; kingdom Pseudomonadati; phylum Pseudomonadota; class Gammaproteobacteria; order Moraxellales; family Moraxellaceae; genus Psychrobacter; species Psychrobacter sp. NPDC078929. Next base: position 45,181 of record NZ_JBNNFX010000015.1, read on the forward strand.
GATATCGAAGACATTATCTGGGGTTGTGTCAACCAGACGCTAGAGCAAGGCTTGAACATTGGTCGTAACATCGGTTTGCTAGCTGGTATCCCAAAGACTGCTGGTGGCCAAACGGTTAACCGTCTATGTGGTTCTTCTATGCAGGCGCTACATACTGCTGCTGCACAAATCATGACCAACCAAGGTGATGTATTCATCATCGGCGGTGTTGAGCACATGGGTCACGTAGGCATGATGCACGGTGTTGATTTGAACCCTGCTGCTTCTAAGCATTATGCAAAAGCATCAAACATGATGGGCTTGACTGCTGAAATGCTAGGTCGTATGAACAACATCACGCGCGAAGAGCAAGATGCGTTTGGTCTTGAGTCACATCGCCGCGCATGGGCTGCAACCACTGAAGGTCGTTTTGACAATGAAATCATCGGTATCGAAGGTCATGATGCTGCTGGTCGCTTGCAACTATGTACGGTTGATGAAGTCATTCGTCCAGACGCAACGATGGAGCAAATGCAAAAGCTACGTCCAGCGTTTGATCCAAAAGGCGGTACAGTAACAGCGGCAACCTCATCTGCATTATCTGACGGTGCGTCAGCGATGCTAGTAATGAGCGCACAAAAAGCCAAAGATCTAGGTCTAAAACCACGTGCCCGTATCCGTAGTATGGCTGTGGCTGGTTGTGATGCTGCTATCATGGGTTATGGTCCTGTACCTGCGACCCAAAAAGCATTGAAGCGTGCTGGCATGAGCATCGATGATATGCAAACCATCGAGCTAAACGAAGCATTTGCTGCTCAAGGTCTATCAGTATTAAAAGGTCTAAACCTATCTGACAAGCAAGATATCGTTAACATCAACGGTGGTGCCATTGCTTTAGGTCATCCACTAGGATGTTCAGGCGCTCGTATCACGGTGACATTGCTAAACGCGATGGAGCAGTCAGATACTGAAATCGGTCTAGCGACAATGTGTATTGGTCTTGGCCAAGGTATCGCTACTATTATTGAGCGTGTTTAATCTCATTTACATAAACAAGATTATTTGAACACTCAATAAGTAGCTACTCGCTAACGAAAAACCTCTAGTCATAACGGCTAGAGGTTTTTTTATAGATCAAATTAATAGTTGGCCAGTTAGTAAATCATAGAGTCGAAAAACACAGTATCACGGTGATTAAAAATTATCTCCATTGACGCATTCATGAAACTATGACTAAATAAGAGGAAGATGAACCATGGCACTGTTTATGATAATTCTAAAATAGTTTTAGTTGCAACTGTCAGCCGTACAAGGAGTGTACTATGTCTACTATGATTAATGATCGCACCTATCGAATCGCTCGTGAGAATACCCAAGCAATGATTGTCGATGTGCAAGAGCGTTTAACGCCGCATATCTATGATCACGAAAATATCGTAAAAAAAACCGTTACCTTGATTAAAGGGCTGCAAGCGCTCAATATTCCAATCATGCTCAATGAACAATATAAAAAAGGATTGGGCGATACCTTACCAGAGCTGCGCGACGTACTCGAAGGAGACAATGCCAAGAGCTTTGAAAAGGTCACCTTTAGTGCCTGCGACAACAATGATTCATGGCACCATCTAGCGCAGCAGAACCGTAGTACTGTTCTGCTCTTTGGTGCTGAAGCTCATGTCTGTATCATGCAAACGGCACTGGATTTATTGGATAATGGTATGCAGCCTGTCATTATTGGGGATGCGGTGGGTTCTCGTTTTCCTTATGACAAAAAGCAAGCAATTCGCCGTATTCGCCGTGCAGGTGGGGTAATCAGCACTGTTGAATCAATCTTATTTGAGCTGTGCCGTAGCAGTGAAGATCCTGCGTTTAAAACCATTATTAATTTGATTAAGTAGGTGGTTAATATTTAGGTGCTTAAGGACTTGGATAAATAGGGACTCAATTTGACCATTTATTTTCTAATTTATAATAGATAGCGCTTGGTAAAATAAGCGCTATTTTTTTGACAACGGTAATAGTCTTTTAACCATTGTTAGATATCAAACTAACTATAATATCTTGAACAATGAAACTTAAAATCGCCAGAACTCATAAATATTTAAAACCAATAACTAGAGAAAACCAGAGAAAATCAATGTCGCAAGCCAGCTCTATATCACTCACTAATTCCAAATCTACTTCACATATCGACATCGACGATGTCACTCATTTCTTATTGGAGTTAGATGCGCTCAAGCGCGTGAGTCGCCGCAGCTATGTGACACAGACTACTCGTAAAGAAAACTCTGCCGAACATTCTTGGCATTTAGCGATGGCCTGTTGGTCGATTGCTGAATTATTTGCACTAGACGTCAATCATGAAAAATTGCTGAAGATGGCATTGGTTCATGATTTGGGTGAGATTGATGCGGGGGATACTTTTTTATATGCTGATACGCGTACTGATGCACACGTCGAAGAGCGTGCAGGCATTGCCAGATTGCAACGTGAGCGAGGCAATGGCATTAGTGATTTAAGCGAAGTTTGGGAAGCGCAGGAAACAGGAAGTAGCAAAGAGAGTCAGTTACTCAGAGTGGTCGATCGCTTATTGCCGTTTTTACTCAATCTAAATACCGATGGTAAAACATGGATTGAGCTTGGTGTTACGCGCTCGCAGGTGGCGGGTGCGCATGCATTTATCGAAGACAGCTTTCCTCCTATTCATGATTGGCTCTCACATAATATTGCATACGCAGCTCAGCAAGGCTGGCTGATTGATGCGTAAATCTGCATAAGTAGCAGGCATAAAAAAAGCCCAATTAAGCTTTATGATTCACGCTTAACTGGGCTGATATTTTCAGTACTCTTATACAGGCGTGTTATTGAGCGTTCGCCATTCCTAGCAATTGACCCATTTGCACGACGCTATTGGCTTGCATACTATCTAGCCAGTCAGCCTTCGCTGCTTTTGGTAATACCACGATAGCCGTTGAGCCTAGATAGAAGCGTCCAAGCTCTTCGCCTGCTGCAAACTGCATGTCATGATCAGACTCGAATATGTCGTCAGTACGAGCAATCTTGCCAGTGGCGACAGTTTCAATACCAGCGACGATCATAGCACCAACCATCACGACAGCTGCTTTGCCGTACTTGGTATCAAACATACAGACCAGACGCTCATTACGCGCAAACAAGTCTGGCACGTTAGCCGCCGTAGTATTGTTGACCGAAAATAGCGTGCCAGGTACATAGCGAGTCTTGGTCAATGTGCCAGTAAACGGCATATGCACACGGTGATAATTGCTAGGTGCTAAGTAGATAGTTGCAAAACTACCATCAGCAAAATAACTGCCATCTTCACTATCAGCAAGCAATTGGCCGACATCATAGTGACGACCTTTTGCCTGTAGCAGTTTGTGATCTTCGATTTGTCCTAGCTGAGAGATAATACCGTCCGCAGGGCTCACGATACCGTTTGCCGTGGCGTCGATAGTACGAGCATCTTCTTTTAACTCGCGGGTAAAAAAGTCATTAAAACTTTCATAAGCGTTAAGGCTTTGGCGTTCGTACTCGTCTAAGCTGATATTATAAGCTTTAGCAAAGCTACGAATAAAGGTGCGTTTGACATAAGGATGACGACTGGCGGCCAAACGTCCAGCGACTTTACTGAGCTTTTGCTGCGGCACAAGCTGTTGTAAGGTGGTAAATACATTCATAATAAGGCTACCAAAATAAGGTGTAATGTAATAGGGGCGTGTTGGAAATTCGACCATGGCACTGACAGTGGCTAAAATTGCGCCATACTACGTTGTAAATCTAGATAAGGCATGAGCATTATCGTCGTTTGACGCCTTGTCTGGAACAGTTTTAGCGATCCGCAGTACCTATTTGTGAATATCAAACACGCCCTAATAATAGTTAAGTTAATGACGGTATTTTATCATGGACAGCATATTATTGTATGGCCATAATCTGTTAAGGAATTAGTAAATGAAAGCACTCATACAGCGGGTGAAGCACGCTAGTGTGGTCGTCGATCAACAGTGTATTGGTGAGATTGAGCATGGAGTATTGGCATATATTGGCTTAGGGCATGAAGACGATTTCGCCGCTGCACAGCGTATGATTGACAAAATACTGACTTATCGCATTTTTGAAAATGACGAAGATCCGGCCAAATTTGGTAAACTGGATAAAAACGTTCAGCAGATTGGTGGTGGGCTATTATTGGTCTCGCAATTTACCTTGATGGCAAAAACAGACAAAGGTCGCCGTCCAGACTTTGGTGGTGCGATGGCACCTGCTGCGGCGCAAGCATTATTTGAACAACTGGTCGATTATGCCAAAACTAAGCACCCGAACGTGGCAACTGGTCAGTTTGGTGCGGATATGCAAGTGTCGAGTGTCAATGATGGGCCGCTTAATTTTTTACTAGAAATCTGATTTTAGAGTGTCATCAAGCTGTCATAATTAATCCGTTTAATAGGTAGAGACTGGTGAGTATATATCGCCTTTTTAAATGCTAGATTTTGTCCGCTAACACCGAGAATGTCCTATGTATAATGAGCAAATTTTGATTGTTGAAGATGAGCCTGCGATTCGTGAAATGGTTGTCATGACGCTAGAGATGGCTGGGTTTGATAGCTTGCAAGCGGCAGATGTGTCAGAGGCGCATCAGCAAGTGGTAGATCATAGACCATCACTGATACTGTTAGATTGGATGTTGCCGGGTGACAAGAGCGGTGTGGATTTTTGTCGTATGCTCAAAAATGATGAACTACTCTCTGAAATACCAGTCATTATGCTAACGGCAAAAAGTGAAGAAGACAGTAAGGTGCATGGTCTTGATGCAGGCGCAGATGATTATATGACCAAGCCTTTTTCGACTCGTGAGCTGATTTCTAGAATCAAAGCCGTACTACGCCGCAGTAGTGCTATGAGTAGCGATAAACCTATCGAAATTGGACAGTTAAGTCTAGATACCAAGAGTCAGCGTGTGACAGCTGCAGGTAAAATCGTTGATGTTGGGCCCACAGAGTATCGCCTATTGGCATTTTTTATGAGTCACCCTGAGCGCGCCTATACACGAACGCAGCTACTCGATCAGGTATGGGGCGGCAATGTATATATCGAAGACCGAACCATCGATGTGCATATCAAACGTCTACGTAAATTACTGCGACCTTATGACTGTGATACATTGATACAGACGGTACGTGGAACAGGCTACCGATTTTCTAGCCTGATTGAGCCAAGTTAATCTTGTACAAATAATGCCGCAGCAATATAAAGGCAGCGGATAGTGGTAAGGATAAAAAATGGACAAGATAGCGCCAGCACAACGTGAGCAATCAGCTCTATTAGAGCAAATATCTACTCAAAGTACAGCGGAGCAACTCAAAAAAATCGGCAGTGCACTACGAGCCTTGCGCGATGCAGTGATTTTGCTCAACAACAATGATGGTCTGGAATGGTGGAATCAGGCAGCACAAGACTTATTGCTGCTACAGCCAGAAGATAAAGGTCAAAATATTTTTGACTTTATCACTGTACCTGAGTTCCGCCAGTATTATGAAGGTACAACGATACCTAACGATGGCGTCCATATAGAATCATGGCGAGATCCTAGTCGCTACTTAAAGTGTGAACTGACCCCTTTCGGTGATGAAAAACTGCTGTTTGTATATGATGTGACCCGCTTGCGGCACTTAGAGCAAATGCGTCAGGATTTTGTCGCAAATGTCTCGCATGAGCTTAGAACACCATTGACGGTAATGATGGGCTACCTAGAAAATTTCTCCGATCAGCCAGATATGCCGCCGCAATGGCGTCGTGGTTTTGAGCTGATGACCCAGCAAACAGCCCGTATGAACAGAATTGTGAACGACTTACTGCTATTGTCTAAGATTGAAATCGAAGAGTCACACGAGCTGCATTACATAGATATGACTAAGCTACTGACCAATATCTATGACGATGCACAGGCCTACAACCAAGCGTACAAACACATCATTCATTTGCATATAGATACGTATGATGGGCTGTACGGGTCAGAGATGTACTTGAATAGTGCGCTATCCAATCTAGTAATCAATGCGATCAAATATACGCCAAAGGGTGGCAATATCACTATCAGCTGGACAAGGACGTCTGATGGCTGCCGTTTCGCGGTCGAAGATGATGGGATCGGTATTGCGTCAGAGCATATCGCCCGTTTGACAGAGCGTTTCTATCGTATCGACAAAGGTCGTAGCCGTGCAACAGGTGGTACGGGGTTGGGATTAGCGATTGTAAAACACGTACTGCACCAGCACGAAGCGCAATTGCAAATCGATTCAGTAGAAGGGGAAGGGTCGACATTTAGTGTGGTATTTCCTTCAAACTACGTCAGATCCGTCACAGCCAATTAATATAATTTCTGGCTTATATTAGCGTTGGTTTTTCGGCTTCGATCTTTTGGTTAATACAAACTTAGCACTACTTCAAATTAGGTTAACGACATACCTTTCTGTATTCGCTAATCCTTTTGCAAAAGTGGATAAGGGTTGACCGCACTGCCATTAATATAGATACCATAGTGTACATGTGTCGGTGTTCCTTTTGCATTACCGCTATCACCCACATAACCTATCACGTCGCCCTGATTGACCCAGTCATTGGGGGAGATGTCAGCATAGTCCTCTAGATGAGCGTAGTAATGTCCTGCGCCACCAGGCCCTACCACCACGACTACGCGCCCACCTAATGTGTTCTCACCAACTTTGCTTACTACGCCTTGTGTGGTCGACTGCACAGGAGTGTTGCGCGGCGCAAAGATATCGATGCCTTCGTGGGAGCGGCCTTGGCTACGTGCCGCGCCCCAAGTGTCTGTCAGGTTTCGTTCTGGTAGTGGACTGGGCAAGCTGTTTTCGGTCGGCAGTTCTTGTTGCAATAGACTCAATTGCTGCCATTTGGCAACCACAAATGACTGCGTCTGTTGGCTAATACTAGGTAGTAGCTTATCGAAGACAAATAACAGTGCTAGCAATACGATAGCCTTAATCAATAGGCTTATTAAACGACTAAAAAAAGAAGGTCTGGGAGGCTGGTTATTTCCATCTGCTAGCATTGATGTCTCATATATATTTGATGTCATTTGAGTTTTGATTATAAAAGCTTCGTCTAACAACGTATGTATCGCATTGTTATCTATCGTTTTTACCCCCATAGATATTCTTATGGTTAAGAATATAGACAGCAAATACAGTTTTATCTACTTAACATTTCTGCTGAGCATAGACAGTTGCTACTGATGGTTAATACTTTATGAATGATGCTTTTAAGCCTACTGATATTTCTGCCACGCGCGAAACAGCGCTGGTTATCGATACCGAAACAGATCAGGGCAGTGATCCCAGACCTATCCAAGTTGCTACTATCAATGTAGCAACTGGTTTTGAGTGGATGAAATACTTTAATAGTGGTCGATCTATTTCACCTATTGTCATAAAGGTGCATGGTATTACCGATGATGATGTAGCTGGTCTTGAGCGTTTTGAGCTGGATCAGTTTGAGCTGCCAGAGTATTTGATTGGTCATAATGTACGCTTTGATTGGCGAGTGATTGGCAGTCCTTCTGCTAAGCTGATTTGTACAGTGAGACTTGCGCGGGCAGCCTTTCCAGAATGGCGTGCTTACGGTCAATCTAAGTGTATCGAGCAGCTGTTGGGCAAGGGTGAGGCGAGTGCAATGACAATTGCCGCTCATGACGCGCTTGGCGATGCTCGAATGTGTTATTTGCTGTATCAAGCATGCTGCGAGCGTCTAGAGATTGCGCCGACAGATTTTGCAGCGGCACATGCTATCTCTAATAAAGCGACCCCTGTGAGCAAGATGCCGTTTGGTAAGCATAAAGGCAAACCGATCAAAGATGTGCCCATCAGCTATGTTAAATGGATGATAGGCAATATTCATAATATGCAGCCTTCGCTGTATTCGGCACTGACTAAACGTTTACAGCTAGAAGAAGCGGAAAACGCGGAAAAGTAATCTAAGTTATCATAGGTCTGCTATGTAAGGTGCGACATGGTGCTAAGCTTATGGTTGGTCGTGCAACCATGTCACTGCCATTTGCCATAGCTGCGGTGCTTTGATATTGGTCTTACTGCTAAAATAGCGCATATGACCGATATGATTTAGTCCAAAATCTTCAGGGTCTAAGAATCGCTTTTCTACGGGCATTTTTGTAAATACCCTTATCATATCGTCCATGTTTTCACTGTTGGCGATATCGTCATCGCTAAAGCCAAGCCACAATGCCGGCATGCTGAGCTCATCATAGAAATGTGTATGTATGCTTTTGCCAAATGCGGTTTTGATATAGCCTGAGCCATTGCACCATTCACGCCATTGACGAGCCACGCCGCGTGGCAGCGGCTCACCCATACCGATTTTGTCCGACGGCGTATAGCCCAGTGTTAAATTAGTGAATGGAATAAACGCATCCATAAAGCCCATGGCTTTGAGCTTATATGGCATGCCCATATTTTTGATACGTCCTGACGAGCAAGCGACGTTGAACACTGAGCCAATCGCCTGATAGTTAGGCATCAAGCCGATGAGCTGACCACCCGCGCTATGACCGATAAGATGGTAAGAGGCATCAGGAAACTCATCTTGTAAAGCATCAAGTACAGCTGGCATGTCATGGCGACCCCAACTGATCAAGGAAGCGCTACATTTTGCCAGATCGGTCGATAATGACTCACCAATTCCTTCATTATCAAAGGTCAGTACCCCAAAGCCGCTCTCTGCTAAGTAAGTCGCAAAATTATGATAAAAATGGCGCTTAATACCTGTGGCTGGTGCCATCATGATTGCTTTTTTTGTCGCATCTTTAGGGCGATAGACAGTGGCTGCCAATGCTTGGTTGCGATCGGTCATGATGCTTAATGAGTAAGTATCAATATTGCTCGCGTCATTCATATTACTTTTATTAGTGAGAGTGCCATTAAGCACAGAGCTTGATAGCTCGGCAGTGGGAGAGGAATTGTGATTATCCATGGGTATACCTTAGTATTTTTATTAGTAGATAACGAATATCGGGCTATGATGAACAATAAATGCGCATCTTGAAAGTGTAGTCGTTGCGTAGTGATAAATCGTTGTGACTATGTGGTAGCATTGCTTATGTTAAGATAAATGCTGGCAAGACAGTTGCTCAAATATGACTTCCAAGTTTCGTATAGCTTGGTTGAGTTTGTCTTATGAATCATATGCATGACAATATAAATGACAGGTGTCGGTATGCAGCCTTCACTAATAACAAGCACTCAATAAAAACTGACAGGTAATTAAGGAAGCTATATGCAAATGAAAATTAACGATGACACTTATGATGTAATCACAAGCAAAGACATTACAAATATTGAAAAAGCAGTCGACAAGTCTGCCCTATCAATGCCACTCGTGGCTGTGTATTGTGGTTCGCGCTTGGGCAATGGTGACGTTTATGAACAGGCGGCACGCGAGCTTGGCAGTGCATTAGCAAATAATGGCATGGGACTAGTATATGGTGGCGCTAGTATCGGTCTAATGGGCGCAGTTGCGGATGAAGTAATCAATGGCGGCGCGCAAGCAGTGGGCGTGATTCCAACCTTTATGCTCAAGCACGAAATCGCTCACGAGCAGCTGACTCGGTTGCATTTGACTGACACTATGCACACGCGTAAGACTGTTATGGCAGAGTATGCCGATGCCTTTATCACGCTACCAGGCGGGCTCGGAACATTAGAAGAGATTATGGAAATCGCCACGTGGCGTCAATTGTACCAGCACGAAAAACCAATGATCATTTTGAATATAAATGGTTTTTATGACCGTATGATTGAGCATTTAAAATATACTACTGAGCAAGGCTTTATGAAGCAGCAAGATTTAGATCGTCTAGTAGTGTGCAATACCATCAGCGAAGCGATCGATATGCTACAGACAGTAGTGACCATAGATGATGCTGTGGATACAGAGAAAATGGCAGGCAGTAATAGTTAAGCCGTATAGCTATTCATACACAGCAAATGCTTAAATATTAAAAGCTATTGCAAAAAAGGAGCAGATAACCAAACCTCGGTTATCTGCTCCTTTATTATATGTATTAACAACCTATCAGAGAATCATACCTATTAGGCATCAGCAGGCGTGAGATCGTCCAATGCTACTTCACGAATACTATGATTAACATGAGCCATCGCTATCGGGAATCCACGCTGTTCAGCGAGCTCACGTGCAACCTCATCGACAGCGAGGCCATCGTTATGGACAAGGTACGACCACTCATGAGCATAGCGACGACGATTCAGAGGTGTATCGTTCTCTATCAAACCTAGATCTGTCAGCTCATTAACTATTTGATCAGCGGCAATCAAGGTCGAAGATGCTTTGACGTTTTCTGCACGGGCATAGCGTATATTAGAGTATAAACTCACATCAGCGACTCGCAGCGTATCATCTTGCCCAGGAATCTGCTGCCCACCATATAGTGCGTTACCAACAGTACGTGCGCTGTTAAATGTCGGTACAAACTCCGCCACATACTCAATCGCTTGCTGACTACGTGCCTGTAGGGGCGCTTTATCCCAACCATCTTCAATATAATGCACATATTGCTGTGGCAGTTTGGGCTGCGCACTGTCTTCACTTGATGCGACAAGACCATCATCAAACAGAGTAATGGCTTTACTCATACCATGAATCTGAAAGTATCCGCCAGGGTAGGGAGTAAGCTGCGCCATTCCTTCTGGTGTACCTCGTTGACCATAGACGATAATCTCTGGTATCTGTCCACCAGCATCGCCCCAATGAGTCACATAAGATGATTTGAACTCAACCATACGTGTGACTTCGATACCAACCATATCGTCAATAACACCTGTACGAAATCCGCAAGCATTGACTAGATAATCAACTTCGATAGACTCAGGCTGAGAGTTATGTTCTTGACTATGGATCTGTTGATAGTCGATACGCCATTTGGTGACATGATGGTCAGCGTTGGTACAGTTCTCACAATCTACTGGCACGACTTTTTGCACAGCAGTTTCGGTAAATACGTGCGCATTGTCATACTCTTCGAGCGCAAGCTTAGCAGAAGCGGCTAAACGAAAAATATTCCAGCCATATTCTTGGACAACAATTAACGGAAATTTAACTTTGTTCAAATCTAAGTATCTAGCGACTGGAATCATCCACTCATCAACCGTACTTGGTACAGCGACTTGCTCACGTTCAGACAGCTCAATCAATTGCTCATGACTATAGAGCTGATAGTAATCTTCAGGCTCGCCCAATACCTTATTATTAGCATCTTGCTCAATCAGTTCTTGATAAGCATCGGTCAAAATATCTAAACGCGGTAGTAAATCTTCAGGCAACCCTTCATCACGTGTCGGTACGGCAAACACCGTAGGACGAACGTCAATAGTGTGCGGATACAAACGCAAAATATCGATACATTGCTTGAGCAGTGCTACGCAATCCTCGTCCGGTATTTCACGATATAAATTACCACCTGCATGCAAATGACACATAGGTGGTCCATCAATGAGAGATTTTTTCTTCTCAAATAAGTATGTCTCTAATCCTAACGCAGCAAGTCGAATTGCAATCGTCGATCCCGCAGTACCGCCGCCCAAAATGCCAACACGCTTTTTAGGTTGAATGTTTTTTGCCCCGTAAGATAACACCTCAGAATGAGCGTCACGATTAAAGGATTGAGCGTAGTTTTTATCAAAAGACTGAGTCATTGTCGTCGTTGTATCCTTAATAGCATCTGTATTAGGCCGTGCTCGGTATATGTATCAAATGTTCTATATTTCTTGATATGAGTGCGAATGTAATTAAGTTCAACACACAAATCTGAACTTCAATAGTCATCTTTTCTATTGTTTAGCCATTCTTCATCTCTATAGGTTTATTTTACGAAGAACTACAGATAATATGATGGGAAATACGTAAGAAGATGCATGAGTTTTGTCAACGAGTCGCTATATGTGTGAAGTTTTTCAGACAAACGAGCCTGTCTAAAAATAGAGTAAACGAGAGAGGTGGCAAGTTTGTGAAATCGAAAATAAGCTCGTTTTATTATTTTGTAAAATTCGACCACTTTTGTAAGTGTATATATTGGTAGCCGAGATAAATTAAGAGCATATGCTATATTTATTTTGCTTAACAAGAAGTGTAGGTTCTGTTTTGATGACTGTTCAAAATTACAAATATCAGAATTAACAAAAGGGACAGTCGACAAAGTAAACAGCCACAAGCTTATCGCTATAAAAAATACGACTAAAATTACAAGGAAGTTATGATGAAAAATATTATGATGTTATCGGCACTAACAGGTGTATTGGCACTAACTGGCTGTACTACTTTAAAAAACGTAGTCGGTAATGATATGTCAGGTACGCATGAAGTACAGGCAACCAGCAATAATACAGCACCAGTCACTAGCAAGAATGGGGTGCTGGTAGATGCTACAAATCATATGACGTTATATACGTTTGATAAAGATTCTATGAATAAGTCAGATTGCGGTGCAGCTTGCCAAGTTGTGTGGCCAATTTTCAAAGCGCCTAGCGATGCTAAAGCTTCAGGTCAGTTCGCTGCATTCAAGCGTGAAGATGGCAAATATCAGTGGGCAATGAACGGTAAGCCTTTATACTTCTATGCTAATGACACAAAAGTTGGTGACAAAGACGGGGATGATAAACTTGGCGTTTGGCATGTTATCCCAAGTAAATAGTATGCATTAGATATAAACTGACTCGAAAACGTTAACGCAAAAAAGCAGCCTGCCCTCAATTATAGAGGCAGGCTGCTTTTATAGAGGTAGGCTGCTTTTTGTTTGTTCGGTTCTATTTTCCGCTATCGAGAATACTACCGTGCGTATATTCTCTAATAATAGATGTGACCTGTATTATGTTACTTTTGCTAAAGGCTCAATCTGAATGGTCTCTAACACTTCTTCTTTGCTAGGCTCTTTTCTGTATAAGGGAAAAAAGTCTGAGAGCAGATCACTTTCTGTAAACCATATATCAGCTACTAACTCTGTATATTTCACTGCATTGACGATGAGTCTATAAGTCTTAAATAGTAACTCTTGCGAGCTAAAGCCTTTTTTATACTCATATAAAGAATCTAAATTGGAGCCAACGCCGCCACCAAGATGTAGCACTTCATAACGGTTCTCTCGTCCCCAATTACGAGCGACATGAGTGATAAGTTTAGAAGGTTGTAGATGTGTATAAGCGTTCAGCGTACCGCCAAGATGGAACTGCATAATGCCAGACTCTTGGCAGAGCGTATATATAGAAGACCCAATCGCTTTATCGTCTTGATAGGCAGTTATCAATAGTATTTTTTCTTGAAGGTTTTCAAGCAAATTAAAGAAATAATCATCATCAAAGAAGTAATAATCACTGGCCTTGACGTGTCGCATTGTCTCTTTATAAATGTCTGAAAACACCATCGCGTTCTGCCGAGTTAAGTATTCTGTTTTTGTCACGACATCCATTTTTATGGCTTTTTTGATACCGCGGCGATGTCGATTTTGTGTTTCGCTCCAATGCTCTTCTTCTGACTTACTCAAATCAGACATCAAGGTCAGTCCGTGAGTAAGTGCTTTGCCAACTGTAGGTATCCATTCTTTATTAATAATCGGGTGCAACCGCATAAATAAGGACACGCAGCCTCTCTCGCAAAGAAAAGCTCTTATCTCATCCAGTATGATGTCTAACTCGGCATCGGTGAGGGTTTTGTCCATCAACGGCCCCCCGTAACCATAAGTGGAAGTAGCATCCCAGTGCTCTGAGTCAATGTCTCTAATTATAATGGGTAACAATACTTCCTTGTTTTTATAGTGAGCGATGATGCCTTGAGGTTTGCCCTTATCGATGACAGCTGAGGCCGCAATCCAACCAGATAAGTGGTATATATCAAAATGATGATTTGATACCTTCTTATCCCACTCAGCATCTATCGCTATGTAATCAACTTGTACTGTATCCACGTTGCTGCTCCCTCAGTGTTGCGTTATATATTCGTAAATCCGCATATAAGAATATAACAACAAATTATGAAGCCTTCAAGTATATAAAAACCTTTTATGTAAAATAATGAATATATTATTAGAGCGTAGAAGAATCTATAGGAAATAAAAAAGCAGCCTGCCTCTATAAATGAGGGTAGGCTGCTTTTCTCGTTTTTGTCGAAAGATATTAGAGAGCTACAAGCTTATAGTTATTTTTTCTCTACCAGCTCACCATCGATCTGAATAGGGACGTTGGTGGTGATACCGCTAGCATAAGCGGTCATACCATAAGCGGCGCGGTCGATCGTACCAGTAGCACGAAAACCAGCAACGGGCTCTTTAGTCAGTGGGCTGTTATCGATTTTATTCAATGTAACATCCAGTGTCAGTGGCTTGGTCTGACCGAGTAAGGTAAAGTCACCGGTTACTTTGGCTTGCTGTGGGTTTATAAATTTAACTTGAGTCGATTTGAACGTCATGGTTGGATACTTTTCGACATTAAAAAATTCATCAGTTTTTAGATGTTTATCACGAGCATCCCAATTGGTATCGATGCTGTCGGTGGCTATAGTAAATTCCATGCTGGCTTGATTTGGTGCTTTCATATCATAATTCACCACACCCTCAACATCACTAAAATGACCCATTGTGGTTGAGAATCCCATATGGCTCACAGAAAACCCGACACGAGTATGGGAATCATCTAACTCCCACTGAGTTGGTAGTGCAGCACTTGCCATAGTAGTGATAGCAAGTGCTGAGCTGACGAATAACGCTTTAGCAGTGGTTTTTATTGTCATGTTTATCATTGAATAATCCTTATTTAGTATTTGTTTTTCATGCTTGATTATTAAATCTAAGCTTGTCTATAAATGAGTAGAGCGATACTTCCTGTAAAACTGATCAATATCGCGTAACTGTACCATTTAATATACTGAATATAAATGATTCATACACAGTATATTTGTTTAGGTTAACTACAGTAATTTATACCATAGATTAATTTTAATAACTAAATTATTGTACTGAATTACATCGCTTATCTCAATACCATTACTTTATCATTGACAACTTATCACATATCTCTATTACAACTGCAGCTTGCGTCTGGCCTCAAAAACCGTTAAAATCGCGGTTTAATTTTCCCGCTGGGGAAAGGCTAAGCGAACAGAAGGGTGGTGTTGGGTGCTGGAATAAGCCAGTGACGCAGTTGCCATACTTGTAATGTCCTTAGTGCCTCAGTTACGTATGTCATTATTTGTTTGATACATCATCGATGGTGTTGTATTTAGACGTTGTACATACATCGGACCTAGAGAGTATATTATGCGTAAAGATATCCATCCTAATTACCAAGAAGTTTTGTTCCACGACACTAACGCTGACGTGTTCTTTTTGACTCGCTCAACTGCTAAGACTAAAGCGACTCGTGAATACGAAGGTAAAGAATACCCATACTACCCACTTGATATCTCAAGTGCGTCGCATCCATTCTATACTGGTGAGCAACGTAAAACTTCTACTGAAGGTCGTGTTGCAAGCTTCAACAAACGCTTTGGCGCATTTGGTGGCCGTAGCAAGAAAGCTGCAGACGCTGCTGAATAATTTGCACTTATGGTGTAAATATATTTCGTTAAGCAATAAAAAACCGCTGATTATTCAGCGGTTTTTTTTGGTTTAATTTTTTATGATCTAAAAATAAAGTTAACAGTCTATTTAGCGCTCAAATTCAGTAGTAGATAAGTCCAATAACTGAATAGAATCTAGTAACTGAATAATAGTCTCTACGATTTGCTGTGCCCAATAGCCGTACATCAGACTGCTAGGATGAAATCCATCACTGGCAAACATCACATTGATATCGATAGCCGAGCCATTTGCATGCTCTTCTAACATCCGTGTAAAGTCGGTTGCCATATAGGTGACACCAGCATGAGCCGCACAAACCTGCTGTAATATCTCATCCAGTACCGACGCTTTTGCACCCACAAAGTTATTGAGCGGGGCAGGGATTGCAGGCATTTGCGCCATCGGTGGCAAACTTAAAAAAACCAATTCTCGTACGCCAAATTTGCGCTGTACAATATTGATAATGTCTTCAATTTGTTGTTGCCATTTATGCACAGAGACATTGGACGTTGTATCATTGACCCCTACGCTCAGCAACATCACATCGATAGGCTGTTCAGGAGCAGGTAAGACATATAACCTGCGTAGAATATCAAAGCTGGTATGACCTGTTGTCGCTTGTAATGACCAATTGAGACGAGCAAAGTTCGATTGGATAGCTTTGTTTTGCTCCAGTATCGGTATGAGCTTACCGACCAATGCTTCTTGCTGCGTTTGACTACCCACACCTGCTGCTGCTGAATCACCGACCACCATAAGGTTAAATGTCTTAGCGTCTTGCGTTGATACCTTATTATTTGCTTGAGTCAGGTCAATCACGCCGTGCCTTTCGCCATGTGGTTCAGGCAAGCGAACCGTATCACGCTTGATTTTGCGACCTTGATAGAGGTAGACAGGGGCAAGTAAAACGTCCTTTGCGACTGATGTCAGCTTACTAGTGTCTACCATCCCGCACGTTCCCTAATAGTCGTGAGACTGTCTTCAATTAACAACTGACCATCGACGTAGACATCACGTAATAGATTATCAGTTGGATCGCTCATCTCATTTTCTTTGACGGTTGTTAGCTGGCCGCTGTTGTCTTTTACCAGTGCCAATCGTCCTTTTTTCGAGCGCTTCGAGCGGCTGGTGACGGGATCTTTGTAAATATCCTTCCATGCGCCATCGATAGAGATAGCGCTAGATTTCATCGCCCAACTCATGGTGTCGCGGTTGACTTGCTGCAATAGACCACCGCCCATGCCAAATGTTACGTTTTCTGCGCTAAAGCCTGCTTTCATGATCACATCAATGATATTGCTCAAGCTTTGTGCACTGATACCATCCCCTTGGATAATCCGCACGTAATCGGGCAGTACTTTATAGCCCTTACTGTTTATAGTCGTACCGAATTTCACCGCTAGACGCTCTAAGGCTTCACGTACCACTTTGGTAGGCTCACCACTGTCTGGCCTGATGACGAGCGTACCACCCATGTTTTTGACGTCTTCTTTTAAGGTATCGCCCCAGATATTATCAATCGCGTTCCATAAGTCATAGCTGTCAGAGACGACCGAAAACGCTTTGTCTGTGCCACCAAACTGTTCAATCATATTGGCAAATGCAGCGGTCTCTCCATCACGTCCCCATGCTGTCATGGTGCTGTGCTCAGCCGCTGGAATCGAAAACGCGGGCATGTCTTTACCCATCTGATACCAACGACTGGCAGCAACCAGCGCGGTCATCGAATCCGTACCAGCAAAGTTGACCAAATGTGCCAAACTACCGAGTGCCACACTCTCTTGGCTTGAGGCACCGCGCGCACCAAAATCATGCAGGCGAAAAGGCAGCGACTCTGTGTTGTCTGCTGACTTCTCTAGAGCCTGACGGATGATGTCTTTGCAGTAACGTGAGACGCTAGCGACCGTTGATGGGTACCAAATCGCACGTAATAGTGCCGTTTCGATATAGCTTGGCAGCCAATAAAACTCAGGGTCAGTATTGGTAATCTGACAAACCACGTTAGATACGGGTACTATGCTGCCTTCGGCGACGGCCTCGATGCGTAGTGGCAAGTAGCCGTCATGTTTATCGACCAGATGCTCCCATCCTGCTCGGTTGAAAGTCAAACCGTGTGCTTGAATGACCATCTCGGCCTCATCGATATCTTGATGGGTGATAGGCGTGCTTAGGTATTCTTTGATAAAGGCTTGCAGGCCAAAAAACACCACATCATAGTCACCTTTTCGCGCTTCGATATAGCTTGACAGATACTCACTACCGCTTGGGTATTGCACCCAATGTGAGGTTTTATAGCTGTCGCTGTTTAAGATTAGGTTGTTTAGGTTGCTGGTGTACATCACAGAACTCCTCTGCTTTGAGATGCCGCCCCTGCTTTAATAAAAGAACAGTGGCGGCGATAAACCCTTGTCGTCTATCGGCTCGGGTGCTAATAAGTTGCATATAAAAGTGATAAATCATGATAGAAAATGATGCTATAACCCAACCATTTTGGTGATAATTGCATAGTGATCTTCGAACATCATGGTTGCGTCAAGCTCAGCCAATGGTAACCAAAATGCCTTGGTCGCATCATCGCCACCTTTTACTTTTGGCAGACCTTTTGGATCGTTTTTAAGTTGAAAGTAAAATGCTTGAGTAATGGTACGACCACGCGCTGAGCGATATGGGTCGTCAAAGGTATGTTGGCTATGGCAGGAGCCGCGTAATACTGGCTCAGGCACCTTGAGGCGAGTTTCTTCGCGCAGTTCACGAATACAAGCATCAAACAGCGTCTCTTTTGGATTTAGAAATCCACCCGGCAGCGCCCACAGTCCGAGTCCTGGCATACTGCGTCGCTCAACCAGTAGGATGTGTCCCGACTGTACAATCAATGCATCGGCTGTCATAAAGGTAGGCGGGTATGGTGCTGATTCCCACTGTCTTTTATATTTATCAATAAAGTCTGCTTCTTCATGCAGCTGATGATAGTCTTCAGTTTGTTTGAATGCATCGAGGACGTTACGCGTAGACTCAGGCGTACGCTCAGGTGTCGGCGTGGCACCCATCAGGTAGCTGTCGCGAATAGGTGTGGCTGATAAATTGTGATAATTGGGCACTGACACAGAGTCCCAGTTGGGGAACAATGACAGATAGTACGATGAGCTGTCTTTTGAATGACCAATCAAGCCAATATCCGTCTGCAAGTCACCAGTGACAGATTTTACACCTGCCTGCACATACTGTAGCCAGCGGGTGTCATTGTAGAGCGCATCATCTAAGCCAACACAGTGAATGCGTGCGGCTTCTTCTTCAGAGTAGGCGCCTTTGATCATTGCGGCACGCTCAGCGACGCTGAACGGATTGCGTAAGCTACGTGGCAAGTTGGCTGAGCCGATCAGCATAATCACTTCGTCTGAGCGTTTTAGCGCCTCATCAATGACGGCTTTGTGGCCAGCATGAAACGGCTGAAAGCGACCGATAAAGACCAGATAACGATAGTGTTTACTGCCTTTTTGATCTAGGTTTTGCTTATCTGACTGTTGCTTTGATAATTCACTCATAGACGCCAACTTCCTACGACTTATTTTTATTGATTAAAAATTAATGACGCTAATACTGACACAGCCCATGACTTTCTGACAAGTATAAAGATGTTTAGGGGTGTGTCATTATCGAAATCATCCAAACGAAATCTCTACTTTAACTGGCATACTTCTCTATCCATGCCGTCACCGTTGGCCAAATCTCTGTGGCAGCATTGCGACTGATCATGATGCGACTGTGCGTATAGTCATCTAAATCGCCGTTACTGAGCGAGTACTCTCGAAAGATATTAGTTGAATTATCAAAGCTATCAAAAAACAAACGACAGCCACGAGTAGGGGATATGAAAGTATCGCCTTTCGCACTGATAGAATAAACAGGAATGGTAATCTGTGGCATATGATGACGATAGTCGATAAAGTCATCGCCAGTACTTTTCTGCTGATTAATGCTTTCGTTCATTTCTTCTGTATTTGTCCTGCCTTTATCAAAATTAGCCTTTTTCAAAAAACTACTTTTAAAGTTTTTACCCAAATTCCAATCGTACCACTGGGTCATCGTATAGTAGCTTTCGTTAAAAGGGCCTACCTTTAATTGCTTAGCGGGTATAAAGCCGACCAACCGAGTGACTATCTTGGCCGTAAGGATTTTCGCGTAGCTGGTCGAGTCCTTTACTGCGCCAAAAGCTTGGCAGGCAAACATACTGATGCTATTGACCTTATCGATATAGCTTGGGTTTTGGACAAGAAACATGGTCAAACCAACACCGCCACCACTATGAGTAACGCAGTGCAGGTTATCGATCTTTAATTCTTCAAAGAAATAACGAAAAGTCGCTTCATAGTCGTAAGTGGCGACGGTCTCAAAGTTGAATTTTTCTTTCGGTAGTGAGCTATCACCATGTCCACGCCATTCCATGATGTAGCAGTGATGACCAAGCCCTGCAAAGTATTCGGCGATTTTGAGGCAAGTTTGCTTGTCAGAAAACGTACCATGCGTCAAAAATATGTTTTGCGGTGTGATGTCAGGCAGGCTGTTTTCTGACGTGTTAGCTATCGTATCTTCTTCTGAATTATCAACTACTTTCCAAACGGCAATTTTCTCATCGTCCTTGGTATTTACTAGGTGCAACGTCCGTGTCATCATAAAATGATCCTATCCAAAAAACACATAATCTTTATACAAGTCGATATTTATACAAGCTGATATCTATACAAGACAATTAAAAGCTACCATGCTCATAACGCTACTGCGCAAAATCATTCAAATTATCAATACTACGTCAAAACCAGATGACTTGCTCGGACTAGATGTGAACGGTATGGCATATCGAAAATGCTGAGTGCGCTTGATAAATGGTACCGCTGTCTTTATATAGAGAATAACTTGGCAGCCAACATAGTCATTTAGCGTGTTTGTGGTTTCTCGTCTAAATATAAAGTTGCTTTGCCACCTGTTAGCATCATTAAAAAAACCAATGACGACCATTTGCCATAGCCTCACTTCAATTCACAGTAGCGTGGTCGGAATTGATGTGTGATTCAGGTATAATGACTGCTATAGACGGATTAAACTTTATACTCATGTCGGCCAATGTCATACAATAATAAATCGAAAATATTGCCAGTCTGCAAGCCTTATATAAATCGTAAATATTTTAAAAATCCAAATTCACGACACAGTAGCCATAATAGATATAGCGTTTGTGTCATAACGCATAGGAAACATTATGAGTGAGCAAAACCAAGCTGATAACCAACTAGACCAAACTGCTGGCTATGAATCAGCCCTAGATACCGAGCAAGTCGAAGCGAAAAGCAACATCACTATCACTGAGTCAGCTCAAGGCTACTTGGCAGATTTGTTATCTAAGCAAGATACCGATGGTATCGGTGTGCGTATTTTCGTTGAGCATCCTGGTACACCGCGCGCAGAGTGCTGCATGGCTTATAATCAGCCGGGCGAAGAGGACAGCGCTGACTTGCGTTTTACGTATGAAAACTTCTCTGCATTTATTGAGGCGGCGTCAGTACCTTATCTAGAAGACGCGGTCATCGACTATAATAAAGATCGTTTCGGTGGTCAGCTGACTTTCCGCGCGCCAAACTCTAAAGTACCTAAAGTAGGCGCTGATGCCAGTGTCGAAGAGCGCATCAACTATGTATTGCAGTCAGAGATTAACCCTGGCTTGGCAGCACATGGCGGTGACGTACAGTTGCTTGAACTGATTGATGAAGAAGGCATTGGTCTAACCGCTGTATTGAAATTTGGCGGTGGTTGCCAAGGGTGTTCAGCGGTTGATATGACTTTACGTCAAGGCGTTGAAGTACAGCTGAAACAGCAAATTCCAGAATTAACCCAAGTGGTTGACGAGACTGATCATACTCGTACAGAGAATGCTTACTATAAATAAAATGAAAAATAGTTAAAAGCAATTGGCTGCTATAAAGGTGGCCATATCTCTAGTATAGATATGCCTGTTTGGTTTGCTGCTTATGAATATTTGTCATGAAGAGATGAGTATTTTGCTATTCTTTTAATAAAGAAGCTGAGTTATGATGAACTCAGCTTTTTTTATTGCTATGATTTAGCAGACAGTTTTCTAAGGTGGTTTTCGAGCGATACGTCGTCAATAAATCATCTTTTATCAAAATAAAGGAATGTACTATGAGTGATGGATCAGCAGACCAGCAGACAGCCCAGCAACCAGAAACCCCTCAACGTCTTGAGACCTTAGCGATTCATGCCGGCTATAGTGTAGAGCCAACGACCAAAGCAGTCGCCGTGCCTATTTATCATACCAGTTCATATGCCTTTGATAATACTCAGCATGGTGCAGATCTGTTTGATTTAAAAGTCGCAGGCAACATCTATACTCGTATCATGAATCCGACCAACGCGGTGCTAGAAGAGCGTGTGGCTGCGTTAGAAGGCGGCATCGGTGCGCTTGCCGTAGCCTCTGGTATGGCTGCCATTACTTATGCGATTCAGACTATTTGTGAAGCAGGCGACAATATCGTCGCTGTATCAACGCTATATGGCGGTACTTATAATTTATTTGCCCATGCTTTGCCGCGTCAAGGTATCGAAGTGCGCTTCTTCGATCATAAAGACCCTGAAGCCATTCGTGATCTAATCGATGACAAGACCAAAATGGTGTTTGCAGAGAGTATCGGTAACCCACTCGGTAATATCGTGGATATTCAAGCGCTCAGTGATGTCGCCCATGAATACGGTGTACCTGTCGTGATTGATAATACGGTGGCGACGCCAGCGATATGTCGTCCGTTTGAGTTTGGTGCAGATATCGTGATTCACTCATTGACCAAGTACATGAGTGGAACAGGTACATCAATTGGTGGTGCGATTGTCGATAGTGGCAAGTTTGCTTGGGGCGATTATCCTGAGCGTTTCCCACTGTTGAACACACCAGATCATAGTTACCACGGTGTGAACTTCGTCAAAGACGTAGGCGCGCCAGCCTTTATCGCTCGTGCCCGCGTTGCGCCATTACGTAATACTGGCGCAGCACTTAGCCCGCTAAATGCCTTTGGTATCTTACAAGGTATGGAGACGCTAAGTCTACGTATGGAGCGTCATGTGCAAAACGCACAAGCCGTCGCAGAATATCTGCGTGACCATGATAAAGTTGCTTGGGTTAAATACGCAGGTCTGTCTGACCATCCTGAGCACGAGCTTGCCAAAAAATACATGAAAGGCACGCCTTCTGCCATTTTGACCTTTGGGGTGAAAGGTGGACTAGAAGCTGGTGCGCGCTTTATCGATGCGCTGCAACTGATAACTCGTTTGGTAAACATCGGTGATGCGAAATCACTAGCCTGTCATCCAGCGACGACGACCCATCGTCAGTTAAATGAGCAAGAGCTAGAAAATGCAGGCGTTAGTACTGATATGGTACGACTATCGATTGGTATCGAACATATCGAAGACATTAAAGCCGATCTCGCGCAAGCATTAGCTTCTGCTTAACAACAAGCGCTTATTAAGTTGAGCAAACTGTTTGAACAAGTCTGAATGATATAAAAAAAGCCCATATCGATTTGATATGGGCTTTTTGTTTTGCGTCCAACAGATGTGTTTAACAATTAAGAAGACAGTACACGCTGCGCGATATCTCGATAATCCTGCGAAGCAAGACGCGGTCCAAACTGCTGAATAACTTGTGCTGATATTTCGCTAGCAAGACGACCACATTCTGGCAGACTATACTGCTGCGATAGTGCATATAAGAAAGCACCAGCGTAGTTATCGCCTGCACCGTTGGTATCGATGACGTTGGCCACTGCTGGCGTTGCAACGTCATAGACTTCAACTTCTGCCTCGTCATTAGGCTGGTGGGCGATTACCGCACCATTGGCACCATCAGTGACGACGGCAATTTGGCAATATTCAAGCAGGGCACGCGCCGCTGCTTTGACTTGTTTTTTATCAGTGAATAGCTTGGCTTCTTCGCTATTACAGAATATCACTGCGACTTTGTTGCCGAGCATATTAAGCAAACCATCTTTGGCAAATTTTACTACCGCAGGGTCAGCAAAGCTCACTGCAATTTTTGCATTATGGATACCGGCTTGTTGACGTAATTGAGTCATTGCTGGTTGGATGCTCTCAGACATCGCTAGATAGCCTTCGATATATAGCCAATCTGCTTGAGTCAATGCGTCAAAATCAATATTGTCAGCGGCAATCTCACTTGAAGTACCAAGATAGGTCTGCATGGTACGCTCGCCATCTTCGGTAACGGCAACCACACATGAGCCGGTCACGCCGTCTGCATGAATAGATTTGTCTGAGGTCGCGACACCTGCTTCGTGCAAGTCTCTGAGATAAAACGCCCCTTGATCATCATCACCAACGCGGCAAGCATAAAAAGGCTTACCGCCTAAGCTTGCAAAGGTAAACATAGTATTGGCTGCTGATCCACCGCCTGCTTGTTTTGATGGCTCAATCTCAGCCAGTTTAAAATAAGCCAGTAGTTGCTGCTGCTCTTCAATACCAGCCAACGTCATATTACCTTTGGTCAGCTCGGTCTCTTCTAGTGCCGCATCTGATAGCACATACTCGTGATCAACCAACGCATTACCTATTGCCATTACGTCGTACATTGCTTACTTCTCCTCAATTTACTTATAAACGGTTGTCTTTCTTATTGTTGAAAACTAGTCTGCTTGTAACTCTAGTAGACGCTGATAAAGCGCATTTTTCTTCACGCCAGTGATATCAGAGGCCAGTGCGGCTGCTTTTTTGACTGACAAATCCTCTAGCAAACGCTGTAGCAATTTATCATGCGTACTGATATCGTCAGTATCTTTTGCCACACCGACGCCAGCGACGACCACGACTATCTCGCCGCGTTGCTGATTGTCATCTGCTTTGACAAACTCAACCAACTCGCCAAGGATGCTCTTGTGTACCGTTTCAAACGTCTTGGTCAATTCACGGCAGAAAGTCACCGCGCGGTCTGCACCAAATATCGTTGCCATGTCTTCTAGACTAGCTACGATGCGATGCGGCGCTTCATAAAAGATTAAAGTTTCGGTACGTGCGATTAGATCGCTCAGCTGTTTTTGACGACCATGCGTTTTGGCTGGCAAGAACCCAATAAAGCTAAATCGATCAGATGGTAACCCTGCTACTGATAGTGCGCCAATTGCAGCAGAAGCCCCAACGATAGGTGATACGGTCACGCCAGCTTCATGCGCGGCTTGTACCAGTTGATAGCCTGGATCGCTGACTAGAGGTGTACCAGCATCACTAATCAAGGCAACTGAATAACCTTGCTCAATCATTTCAATAATTTTGGGCGTTTGAATGGCGCTATTGTGTTCGTGATAGGCCCATAGCTTATTGTGGCCTTTTTGCTTTGTAGTCGTGTCATCATTTTCGATACTGCTTTTGGCAGGACGAGTCTCTGAGTCTTTTGTCTCGTCACCTTTACTGCCTTTGGTATCGATGCCAAAATGCGACAGTAGCTTACCTGAGGTGCGGGTGTCTTCGCAGGCAATAATGGCGACCTGCTTTAAGACATCAATTGCATGCGTTGTCATGTCGGACATATTGCCAATCGGCGTGGCAACGATATAGAGACAAGCTGGCATCGCAGTAGGGGTAGACATGAAAACCTCGAGTCGTTAAAAAGACATTAAAAAATAATAGTGCGCTAGTATGTACAGTCGTTATCTATGGTTTTTCAGTCAAATAATGAGTGAAGAAATCGATAGATTGTGAGAGTAGAACGCGCAGAAGTGGCTAGTTTAGCATGTTGTGCTATGATAATTCTCAAATGTTAATCAGACCAATTCACCTTATGCCGAACCATAAGCCTTTAATCTTAACCTCACCAAAACAGCGCCAAGGTAGTCGGTTTGAGCAGCAGGCGTGTGAGTATTTACAAACGCAAGGGTTGAGGCTAGTCGTGCAAAATTGGCAAAAGCCAAAAGTAGGTGAGTTGGATCTGGTCATGATTGAGACAGGTTTAGCATGGTCAACACTAGTATTTATTGAAGTTCGCCAGCGCAAGTCCTCGAATTATGGCGATGCAGCACTCAGTGTGACAGCCAGCAAACAGCGCAAAGTTATTAAGACAGCGCAGTCCTTTTTGCAGCAGTATCCTGAGTATGCTCATTATGACTGCCGGTTTGATGTTATTGCTTACAATACGATGAGTAAGTTAAATTCAAGAAATGAGGAGTTAGACCATCAACCAGAATGGATTCAAAATGCTTTTATAGCCAGTGCATGGTAATAGAGTAAATAAGATAGATGCTGCCAAGTGAAGCATTTAACCACATCTGACAAGTAAGGTTCGTTACTAAAAAGCTAACCGCTGATGACCAAAATTAAGTAAAGTAGCGGTTATAGTCAACTTTTTATAAATCAGATACAGTATTAGCTTACAGCTAAGTTTAGCTCATCACTACTAGAGCGTGTTTTCTCCAAAATAAAAACACGGCCTAGATTAAGATTTGCTCAATTTATAAAATTGTCACAACCATGTTCTAAGAGGTAAATAATGACACGGATGCATTTGCGCACTGCTATTTTTGGTTCATCACGCCGTATTACGACTGGCATTATGATTGCTGCCTGTGTTGTCAGTACAGGTTGTGCCACCAATTATCTGACCAACAGTACAGAAGGGACTTATGGTGTACCAATGACTGAGCGCACGATTCCGCAGCGTCTGCTCGATCGTAGTATTGAACATACTGCCAAAATCAATGTGTACGGGCTAAAAGAAGACTTGCAGCAAACCAGTCGTATGGGTATCGATAGTTTCAATAGCGAAGTACTGCTCACAGGTGAAGTGCCAACTGAAACGCTCAAAGCAGAAGTAGAAAAAGTCGTTAGCTCTATGCCGGATGTACGCCGTGTCTACAATGAGATGGAGGTGAGTGCGTCAAAAGGGTATAGCTCAACGGTTCATGATGGTTATATCACTTCAAAGCTACTGGCGAAAATAGCCGCTAGCGATGGCGTGAGTGCGTCACAAATTAAAGCCGTTACCAATAATGGCGTGGTCTACATTATGGGCCGTATGACACCCACTCAGCAGAGTCATCTGATTGATATCGCTAATGGCACTGTTGGGGTTACCGAGTTGGTATTGCTGACAACTGTCGTCGACGATAGAGGGGTGAAAATAAATAATGATGACATCATGTATGAGAATAATTTGGCCAACCCTGCAGTAGCGCCAGCTGCCCAAGATACTACTATCAGCACAGCAACGCCTATTATCATAACGGAAGAAGAGGCCACTACTACGCAGCCGTCATCAAGCCCTTATATTGACCTTTATCAGAATCAATAGAAAACCTTAGTTCGCCAAGCGATAAATGACGTTAATCACAATAAGCCTAAATAGTAATAACAGTAAAGGCACGAGAAATCTTCGGCCAGTGAGTATTATGTCAATAGCAAAAGGTAGCAGAGTCAGTGCATTAGCCAACGGTACTAATATCAAACACCTCATTGGCTAATGGATGAACCATTATCGCTGTTAGCCTGTTACTACTGATTGATAAATAAATATAATAGGATACTGGTCATGAAGGATTCACAGGCAAATATACAACCAAATGAAGAAACAAGCGTCATTAGTAATATAGGGATACACAATAAACCTGCTCATAAGAAAACACGAACATTGAAATTTGGTGGTGCGGCAATATTGGCATTGGGCAGTATCGCGTTAGCCACGCAAAACGCACAGGCATTATCACCGTTAGCTATCGTCAATGGGATTACTTCTAGTGGTGGCGTTGGGGTAAGTAAGGATATCTTATATGGTGATCAGCCTTCACAAGACTTAGATATCTATTATCCAAAACCGCTAGCGCAAGCAATGAAATCTCAGAGTGCTATCAACACTAGCTATCCTATGGTGGTATTTGTCCATGGTGGTTCATGGGAGAGCGGCAATAAAGAACAATACGCCTTTGTCGGTCAGAGCTTAGCCAAAGCAGGGTATGTCACCGCAGTGATTAATTACCGTAAAGCGCCTGAACACGTCTATCCTGATTATGTCAAAGATGCGGCTCAAGCGATTGCTTGGAGTATTGAAAATGCGACCAGTCTCCATGCTGATCCGTCACGCCTAGCGGTGATGGGGCACTCTGCTGGCGCGTTTAATGCAGTAGCAGCCGTTGCCAACGAAGACTTTTTGGCGCCTTATGGTATTAAGCCAACAGATATTGCAGCCGTTATCGGAATTGCGGGTCCTTATAGCTATGATTTCCGCAAGTTCAGTAGTGCAACGGCGTTTGGCCCCAATGCCACACCTGATGAGGTGATGCCAGATCGCCAGATTAAAGGCGCGCAGCCACCGTATTTATTATTAACCGCAGAAAAAGACAAAATTGTACATGTGACTAATACAATCAAAATGACAGAAGCGTTTAAAAAAGCAGGCGTAACCGTTGAAACGGGCGAAATCGAAGGAGCCAGTCACGCAACTAGTATTGGTGCGATGGCACCGCCGCTGCGTTGGGTCAATGATGTACGTGCGCAAGTGCTGATTTATCTGGACAAAGAGCTGAAATAACTAAAATAGTTTAGAGTATTTTTTGATAGCGCTTCAAACAGCCTTTAAAATAGTGCTCTAAATAGCTTTTTAAAGAGCCATTCTACTTGTTAATGAGCACCTAATACGGAACCCCAGTTTGGCCTAGCGCCTGCTGGGGCTTTTTATATTTCGCTATATTTGTATATTCAGAAGTATAAATACAAAAAAAGACTGTTCATTCAATGCCGTCTATCTCTATTATAGAAAGGTCGCTATTAAAATATATAAGACCATAAGTTAAGGAAAGCCAACTCAAACTAAAGGACTACCAGTATGAAACTACTTAAGCTATCCCTATTAAGCCTAACTTTAGCCATACCTTCATTGTCATTTGCCGCAGGAGGCAGTGATCCTATAATAGGGATTGATATTATTATCAAAAAAGATCCTGGCTCACAGCCTATCGCCAATATACCTTTCACTGATTCAGAGATAAATCAATACAATGAGCTAAGAGAGAGTGACCGCCCTGCTTATCTCAATAAAGTCATCGTCCCGAAGCTTGAGCGCGTCAATAAAAAGTACAATTATGATATTAAATGGAATCCAATCATCGAAAAAGGCATCGAGCAGCAATGGTGTATCACTGTGCCTTGCGATGCCAAAACCACGGTAGTGATGCAGCTTACTATTCCAGAGAACTTAAAGGAGTCTGAGGTAAAGTTTACTTTAGCCAGTCAATCAGATGCCGTGATTGAAAGACGTACCATAAAACGAGTTGTTCAAATGGAAAGACGTTAAAATTTTGGCATGTTATTTAGAGTCTTTCATCGTCAAAGCAACCATTACAGTGACTGTTTGGTCGGTGCTATTTATAGTCAGCTTATAGTCGATGCGCTATAGCAGTCTAAAAGCGCTTGATATTGTATCCCGTTTATTTAAAATTGATGATATGTATATGTCATGTGCGCTTATACACAGACAGTGCTGTAAGATGTTCAAACTCTTGTTATAATGTTGCCATTCAAATAAAACCTATTTACATAAGACAGGATATTTTATGAGCATGAACGCTGACGATTTGATTGCATTTTTACAAACGCACTTCCCAGACGCTTTTATCCAAGCTGCCAACCAAGGTAATAAGTTTGATGTACGCGTAGTCGATACCAGCTTTGAAGGCAAACGCGCGGTTCAACGTCAGCAAGCAGTATATGCGTTAGTCAATGATAAGATTGCGAGTGGCGATATTCACGCACTCAATATCCAAGCGCTGACGCCTGCTGAGTGGGACGCTCAATCAAAAGGCTAATCAAATAGCTGTCTATATGACTAGATATTACTGAATCGGCCATATGCATGGTTGAGAGCTGTAGTTCTGGTTTTCATAATTTTCTATACTCATCGATAGGTTGTCACCTTTATGGATCAATTTTTAATCACTGGTAGTAGTCGTATCGCAGGGGAAGTCACCATCTCAGGCGCCAAAAATGCCGCTTTGCCGTTACTCGCAGCTATGATATTGGCTGAGACGCCAACGACACTGCATAACGTGCCGTCACTACAAGACGTGCGAACGTTGATTGAATTGATCGGTGGCATGGGTATCAAAATCCAGAAGCAAGATGATACAGTCACTTGCGATACCAAGAGTATCGATAACTTTTATGCCCCGTATGATTTGGTAAAGACCATGCGCGCTTCAATCTTGGTGCTAGGGCCGCTACTGGCACGTTTTGGTGAAGCTGAAGTCTCATTGCCGGGTGGTTGTGCGATTGGTTCACGCCCTGTCGATCAACACCTAAAAGCTTTTGAAGCGATGGGTGCTGAGATCAGTGTAGAGAATGGCTACGTAAAAGCTCAAGCACCAAAAGGTGGCAAGCTATTAGGCTGTAATTTCTCATTTGATATGATTACCGTCGGCGGTACTGAGAACGTCATCATGGCAGCAGCATTGGCTAAAGGTACTACTGTCTTAGGAAATTGTGCGTTAGAGCCAGAAGTGGTTGATCTAGCCAATATGTTAGTTGCAATGGGTGCCAAAATAAGTGGTATCGGTACATCAACGATGACCATCGAAGGGGTAGAGCGTTTACACGGCTGTGAGTACTCAGTTGTCCCTGACCGTATTGAGACAGGCTCATACCTTGCTGGTGCCTTGATGACACGTGGTGATGTATTGACCAAAAAAACATCTGCTCTATTATTGACGCCAGTGCTAGAGAAGTTCGAAGACATGGGTGCGGTTATTACGACAGGTGATGACTGGATTCGCGCACAAATGAAAGGCCGCCCAAAAGCGGTTGATATTCGTACACAGCCGCATCCTGGTTTTCCAACGGATATGCAAGCTCAACTAATGGCTATTGCCTGCTTAGCTGACGGTACGAGTACTTTTATCGAAAACATTTTCGAAAATCGCTATATGCACGTACCAGAGCTCAATCGTTTGGGCGCGTCTATTCAGGTTGACGGTCACACTGCCGTAGTACGAGGTGTCGAAAACTTTACCGCAGCACCAGTAATGGCGACAGATTTACGTGCGTCTATGTCATTAGTAATGGCAGCAGCGACTGCTGAAGGCGAGAGCTTGATTGATCGTATTTACCACATCGATCGTGGTTATGAGCATGTTGAAGACAAGCTGCGTAGCCTTGGCGTTAACATCGAACGTATCAATACTAACGCTTAATACTGGTTAACTCAATATAAACTGTTACCCGTATTACGATATAAATTAGAAACTCCCCTTTGAGTAGGGGACTGCACATGGACACGATGTCATTATGACTGAGACAAGCAAATCTTTACCAGCCAGCGGTTTATTAAACGAAGTAAACGATGAGTTTTCAGGTCTAACCTTGGCTTTATCAAAAGGCCGCATTTTAGAAGAGACCATGCCACTGCTACGTGCAGCTGGCGTTGATCTTTTAGAAGACCCTGAAGCGTCACGTAAACTGATTTTTCCAACCTCAAATCCAAATGTGCGTGTATTGATTTTGCGTGCCAGCGATGTGCCGACCTATGTCGAACATGGCGCTGCTGACTTTGGGGTGGCGGGTAAAGATGTGCTGCTTGAGCATGGTGCCAATCATGTTTATGAATTACTCGATTTGCAGATTGCTCAGTGCAAACTGATGACTGCGGGTGTGAAAGATGCACCGCTGCCAAATCGTCGCCTGCGTATCGCGACCAAATATGTCAATGTCGCTCGTGCTTATTTTGCGAGCCAAGGTCAGCAGGTTGATGTCATCAAACTTTACGGTTCGATGGAGCTTGCGCCATTGGTTGGTTTAGGTGATTTGATCGTCGATGTGGTCGACACAGGTAACACACTACGCGCCAATGGACTTGAAGCACGCGATCATATTTGTGATGTTTCCTCACGTCTGATTGTCAATCAAGTTAGCTATAAGCGCAAATTTGCATTACTAGAACCAATCTTAGATAGCTTTAAAAATAGTATCGCCAATAGCTAATTATCCAGTGCAAGTCATTGGTAAAACAAAGCACGGTTATACAAATTTTTAAACCAGTTTAGCAGGCTATGAATGACGTAGCGTGCTAAACTGGTTTTGTTGTCTTAGCTTGCGAAAACATAAAATCACCATAAAATTTAGACAAGAAGACATCGAATAAGTCGCAATACTTTGAAAGTGAAACATACTTTACTCAGTTCCAAACCGTTCATTTTTAGCACTACTTTATGCTCAGATATAGGATTAGGTCATGCGCCAGTTAAGTACCCAAAATGCCGATTTTGATAGTCAATTGACACAGTTGCTTGCCTTTGAAACAGTCAATGATGCTGAACTACTACATACCGTCGATGATATCATCGCCCAAGTACGTGCTGATGGTGATAGCGTCGTGTTGGCATTGACCCAACAGTTTGACCAGCATCCAGCAACGTCGATGCAAGAGTTAGAGCTGTCTAAAGAAGCGCTTACTGAAGCGTTTGCCAATCTTGATGAAAAAGTAAAGATAGCGTTGACCACAGCCGCAACTCGGGTACAGACATTCCATGAGCGCCAAGTACAAGAAACCTGGCAGTATGAGGATGAGCTAGGTAACCGATTGGGTCAAAAAGTCACGCCACTTGATCGCGTTGGAATTTATGTACCGGGTGGTTTAGCTTCTTATCCATCGTCAGTATTGATGAATGCTATTCCTGCTAAGGTGGCTGGCGTTACTGAAGTCATCATGGTCGTACCAGCGCCTAAAGGCGTGCTCAATCCGTTAGTATTGGCAGCGGCTCATCTGGCCCAAGTCGATCGCGTCTTCACTATTGGTGGTGCTCAAGCAGTAGCAGCTTTAGCTTACGGCACTGAAACGATTCCAGCCGTGGACAAAATCACAGGACCAGGTAACAAATATGTCGCAGCTGCCAAGCGCGCGGTATTTGGTCAAGTTGGTATCGACATGATTGCTGGACCTTCAGAAGTATTGGTATATGCAGAAGGCGAAGCACAAGATAGAGCAGATTGGCTAGCGATGGATCTATTGTCTCAAGCTGAGCATGACCGTATTGCACAAGCTATCTTTGTGACGACCAGTGAAGAGCAGCTAAAAGAAGTCGCGTTAGAGATAGAAAGAGCACTCGCTGAGCTACCAAAAGCAGATATCGCACGCGATTCGCTACAAAATCGTGGTGCACTTATATTAGTGAAAGATCGTAGCGAGGGTATGGCACTGATTAATCGTATTGCCCCTGAGCATTTGGAGTTATCCGTTGATAACCCTGATGCATTGTTAGATGATATTCGTCATGCGGGTGCTATCTTTATGGGTCGTCACACGCCTGAGGCGATTGGGGATTACTGTGCAGGACCGAACCATGTGCTACCAACATCCGGTACCGCGCGCTTTTCTTCACCGTTAGGTGTTTACGATTTTCAAAAGAAATCATCCATTATTTATTGCAGTGAATCTGGTAGTAAGCCTTTGGCTGAGACAGCTGATATTTTAGCGCAGCGTGAGGACTTAGAAGCCCATGCGCGTTCAGCTCGTTATCGTTATCAGTAATTGATTTTGAATTTTTAGCTTTTACTTTTGATATTTATTTTTAATAGTCTTTTTGGCTAATAGTAGGATAATTTATGAGTGAGTCAAAAATAGACACCAGACTGTGGTCGTCTAAAGCACGCAACTTGTCACCTTATGTTCCAGGTGAGCAGCCGCAACACGACAATCTATGCAAACTAAATACCAATGAAAACCCGTTTCCACCCTCGCCAAAAGTAGGGGAGGCTATTGCCAAGGTCTTGGAACAGCAAGCTGATGAGTTACGTTTGTATCCTGCTCCTGAATCTAATGACCTACGTGCTGCATTAGCACAGTCATACAACCTTGATATCAATCAAGTATTCGTTGGTAATGGTTCAGATGAAGTCTTGGCGTTAGTCTTTGCTAGCTTCTTTTTAAAAGAGCGTCCGCTGCTATCACCTGATATTGGTTACAGTTTTTATCCAGTATATGCACAGACGTTCGGTGTAGAGCTTGTACAGATTCCTCTAGAAGAAGACTTTAGCATTGACCCTGATGCTTATCGTCAGCCTTGTAGCGGTATTATCATCGCCAACCCTAATGCGCCAACGGGCTTGCTATTATCACTTGCTGATATTCGTAAACTTGCGAGTGAGCATTCTAATGCGGTCATTGTTATTGACGAAGCGTATATCGATTTTGCTCAGATAGATGAAAGCAATGCAGACCTGCCAGTCTCAGCAGTTAGCCTAATCAATGAGTGTGATAACGTTATCGTGACCCAAACCTTTTCAAAGTCACGCTCGCTTGCTGGATTGCGCGTTGGTATGGCCTTTGGCAATGCATCGTTGATTGAAGCACTGACCCGGATGAAAAATAGCTTTAACAGCTATCCGCTGGATAAGTTGGCTCAAGCTGGGGCGACTGCGAGTGTGTTAGACACTGAGTATTTTGAGCACACCCGTCAGCAAGTCATTGATTTACGTACGTCGCTAACAGCAGAGTTGACGACATTGGGCTATAAGGTCCTACCGTCACATGCCAACTTTGTTTTTGCTCGTCCAAAAGATGGCAATGCAAGTGCTGTCGCGAGTGCGTTACGCGAGCAGGGCATTATCGTTCGCCATTTTGATAAGCCGCGTATTGCAGAGTACTTGCGTATTACTATCGGTACGGCAGAGCAGAACGAGCGTTTGATTGATGCGCTAAAAGCTTTGCAAGTCGATGCTAGCGTTGTTGCTGAATAAAATTATATTGATAGCTTAATATAGAATGTTGATAGGTAAGCCTATTTATTCAGAACGCAAAACAACATTAATAAGTATTAAAAAAAGCCTGCTAACATAACGTTGGCAGGCTTTTTTTTGCTTTAAATTAATAAGAAGGTTTTAGTTTACTATTTTAGGTTTTTGAGCCAGTACTGATAATAAATTACCTACTTTATCTAAGCATTCTTGGTATTCAGCATCACAATCGGACGCGACCGTAATACCGCCACCTGCCCATAGATTAACGTGTCTTTCTTCATTAAGGCTATTATCTGACGAAGTACTGGCTTGCAATGTACGAATGAGCACGTTCCATTGACCACTACCATCAAAATTCATATAACCCATAGTGCCACAATAAGCACCGCGTGGCGTAGATTCCAGTTCAGCAATGATCTCAACGGCACGTTTTTTTGGTGTGCCAGTGATAGAGCCAGCAGGCAGACTACCAAACAATACAGCTAGTGGATGAGTATCAGCTTTTAGCTCAGCGGTAATAGTACTGACCATATGATGCACGTTGCTAAAGCTTTCAATCGCAAATAATTGCGGTACTTTCACACTACCAATTTTGGCGTATTTGCCCAAATCATTACGCAGTAAATCTACAATCATGACATTTTCGGCACGGTCTTTTTCGCTATTGACCAATTGCTGTTTATAGCGCTCATCTTGCTCGTTAGTACCACCTCGCGGCATGGTTCCCTTGATAGGCTTAGTACGAATAGAGTGTTTGCCAGTGTCGATTTCTCTAGTGAATGTAAAAAACAACTCAGGTGAGCAGCTTAATAGCTCAAAATGATTGCTATCTGCGTCAAAGTTGTTTCTATTTAGGTAATCACCATCAGTGCTATCAACACTTACATATCCTGCAAAAGGTGCTTTTGTATTGCGATACAGTGCGGGCAAATAGTCAATAAGTGAATAGGCTGATTGAACATCGTTATTTTTACACGCTAAACTGCCAGACCATTTCTGTGTCAGGTTTATCTGATAGCAGTCGCCTTGCTGTAGATAGTCTTGTGTGCGATTAAATGCTTGTTGATAATCAAGCTTACTCCATCGCGGACTTAAAACTAGGGGAGTGATGCTTGATGCATCTTTAAACTGTGACGGATTGAGATATTTATCAGACAGTTTTTGATCCAGTTCGTCTAGGTAAGAGGTAAGAGTCGTTATAAGACTATCGTTTGTCTTATGACCAATATTCTCAGAAACGTCAGCATTGGTTAGATGACTCTTTAATTCCCAGCCTGTATCAGCATGTGCCGTAGGTGTTAGATAAATATCATAATGTCCCAACGAGGCACACGGCTGCATTGCCAATTCAATCCTATCGGCAGGACTTAGCTCATGAGCTGCAATATCATAACCAATAAAACCGATTAGCCCATGATGATAACTAGGTTTCGAGCTTTCTTCGCTATTGATATATGACGTGTCGTGATTGGCTTTTTGAGTATTGCTATAAGCGATTAGTTCCTCTTGCCATTCTAGATAGCTCATATAAGCTGTCGTGCCAGCATAACTATTGTTATCGCTATTTACATCAGTATCGCGGCGCACGTCATTACTGCGACAATTTTTAATCACCTTATAAACATTGGGTGAGTCACTAGAAGCTTGCTCATCATTGGGATAAACAGACCAGCTAACTTTAGGCAGTAAGCCAATCACTGGTCGACCATCGTTATTAAGCCAAACAAGCTGCCAGTTTGCTTTAATATCTTGGTCGAGCAAGTGACGCTGTAGCTGCGGCATCAGCTCTGCAGCAGACAAATCACCAAAACGCCAGCTAGGTTTGCTAGCTGGCGATGGCGCAGAATCTGTCTGCTCAGTTGTATTGTGATTTGATACAAGCATGGGTTAAGCGTCAAACTTTTTGATAATTAGCGTAGCGTTAGTACCACCAAAGCCAAAGCTATTACTCATCAAGGTTTCAAGATTTGCTTCACGCATTTCGGTGACAATATCAAAACCTTCAGCAGCAGGATCTAAGTTGTCAACATTGATACTTGGAGCGATAAACCCGCCCTGTAGCATTAGTAGACAATAAATCAGCTCTTGTGCACCAACAGCGCCCAAGCTATGACCTGTCATTGATTTGGTTGAGCTGATAGCAGGTACTTTACTGACGTCATTATCAAATATTTTAGCAATCGCTTTAAGCTCAGTAATATCGCCCAGTGGTGTACTAGTACCATGGCTGTTAATGTAATCGACACTTTCTAGACCCGCTTCGGCCAAGGCTTGTTGCATACAGCGAACTGCACCTTCACCGCTTGGCGCAACCATTTCTGCACCATCAGAGCTGGCACCATAGCCAACGATTTCAGCCAAAATATTAGCGCCGCGTGCTTGAGCATGCTCCAGACTCTCTACAACCACCATCGCGCCACCAGCAGCAATCACAAAACCGTCACGGTCTTTGTCATAGGCTCTTGAGGCAAGTTTTGGTGTGTCGTTATACTGAGTACTAACTGCGCCCATGGCATCAAACATACAAGACTGTGTCCAATGCTCAGCTTCACTACCACCAGCCAATATCACATCGGCTTTACCCAATTGGATAAGCTCAGCAGCATGACCGATACAGTGTGTCGAAGTCGCACAAGCAGAGGCGAGCGAGTAGGAGACGCCTTGGATTTTGAGGCCGGTTGCTAAAGCAGCTGATACTGAGCTGCCCATTGTCTTTGGTACTGCCATTGCGCCGACACCGCGTAGACCTTTTTCGCGCATAGCATCGATAGCATTGACGATATTTTCTGTTGATGCGCCGCCCGAACTTGCCACTACACCCACTCGTGGGTTGTTATTGATGGTATCAAGTGACAGGCCAGAGTGCTCAATCGCATTTAGCGCACTAACATAAGCATAAAGACTGGCGTCACTAAAGAACCGTTTCAGCTTACGATCGATACCACTGGTATCCAGTTCTGATTGATTGATACTACCGCTCACGTGTGATTTAAACTCGTGCTCAGCATAAGAATCGTTAAATGTGATGCCAGACTGACCTTCTTTAAGGGCAGTGGTGACAGTATCTAAATCATGTCCAATACAAGAGACAATCCCTGCTCCAGTAATAACGACGCGGCGCATATGCTATTCCTTATAAGTAACGACTTGCTAGCAGTTGGTTGCAATAATCGTGGTAAATCTATATATGATGTTTAACTATGAGTTAATTCGAGCATTATAATGAAAAAATAGTCTATGTAGATAACGATAGCATGAATTTAGGTAACGAAATTCTGTTAACGGTCTATCAGAGGCAATATAAGTTCAGTGTACAATTATGCTCTCAGTTATGGCACATGATAACGTATCAAGCACTGGAAATCTTTGGACAAGTGTAAAATAACGACAAAATAACACTTATGACTGAGTTTTGAGTAAAGAGATGAGAAGTAAGACTAGCTACTGACTATGGACAGAATTATACTTTAGATACAAAATTTGTGATTCTAATAACATTGTTCGCACTGACACCAGTTACGATAACTGGCTAAAATAATAGACTCATTATTATTAATAATTAAATATCATATTAAAATACAATTATATTAAAAAACCAACTCATCATATTAAGGACATCACGATGGCAAAGCGTAGTACTCTTTCTAAAAGCATCAATACCATTGGCTCTTTTACTCGAAACAATCTAGAGCGTGTAGGGGCTATGATTGATAGCGTAAACGCTAAAACGGGCAAACCGCGTCAATATAAAGCTGTAGACCTAGGCGATGAAGACTACCAACAAGACTTGTTTCGTGAGCAAACGTTGAAGGCGACGCAGCAACTTTTAGGACCACGTTTTGCTACTTATGGTAAATATGCCAAGAAAGTCGTACCAAACAGCTTTTTTCAATCGACAGTTGATGGTGCATTTGCCCAAGTGGCCAATCTCGCTGCCAACTGGAGTCAACTCGACTTACCTAATGAACATCGCTTTGCCAATATTGCTACTTTAGATGACGAAGAACGTTATGCTCTAGCTACTGATATCGCCAATCAAAATCGCGCGCTTGCAATGATGGGTGGCTTGACGGGTTTGGCAGGTCTACCAGGTTTGCTCGCTGATACATTGTGGCTATTACTGGTTTCATTACGTACGGTTTATCAGATTGCTGCTGTATATAATAAGCCGCTGACAGGTAAGCAAGGCGTCAAGATGGCGTACGAGTTACTATCAAACGCTGATTTGAGCAAAATGCAAGAAAAACAAGCGCTGCTAGCTGGTCTAGGTATTGGTAAGGGTTTGCTCGATAATGCTCAGAGTAATGGACTGCATAGTGAACTTAAAAATCTTGGTCTGAAAAACAAAAATGTAAATTTCTATGCTGCGCAAATAGACAAAGTCGCCAGTCAAGTAGGTATTGATTTAGATCAGATCAATTTATCATGGGTTCGTCGCTTCATTCCTGTCACTGCAGTAGCGATCGGCATGCATTATAATAGCCAATTGATTGATGAAGTTATTGGCGTTGCTCAGGCGACCTTTGCACCAGAAGCAAAATTGGCTAATCGTGCCATTACCGATGACAGCAGCAGTGAGGCCAAAGTAGAAAAGGCTAGTACTGATGAGGCGAAAAAAGACACAGAGCGCAAAGAAAAAAGCAGTGATTCAGAAAAAGCCCCTAATAAAGAAGAAACCAGTAAAAAAGAAACTAGCAGTAAAAAAGACTCAGACAAGCAAACGTCTGATAAAAAAGCCAAGTAATAGACATATTATTTGCTAGTTGGGCTATATATTTATAAGTACAGCGGTATTTATCTTAGTTTGATTGAGCAACATGACTTGAAAATTAGGATAAATACCACCACTTAGTTACTATCAAGTACCATTTCAATGTTAAACATCTTTTCTTAATGATGCTTGAGCTCACTTTGTTTACTTTATTTCTTACGCTATTTTTCGGCGAAAAATCTATAAAGTGATACAATGAGAGGCTGAATGCATATCTATCAAATGTTGTAAAGCGAAACCATTCATAAGTGGTTGAAATAGCAGCAACAACTCTTTATAATACACTGTCCTAAAAATGGGTGCCCCGAAATCTGCAATTATTGTCAGATAGATGGTGCATTGGCCCATTTTTTTGTTTTATACCAAACGGGAGAAGGATGCCTTATGGCAACAACTAACCAATTGATTCGTAAAGGTCGCAAAACCATCAAGGAAAAGTCAAAAGTTCCTGCGTTGGAAGCGTGCCCACAGCGTCGCGGTGTATGTACTCGTGTATATACTACCACGCCAAAAAAACCTAACTCTGCCATGCGTAAAGTATGTCGTGTACGTTTGACTTCAGGCTATGAAGTATCAAGCTACATCGGTGGCGAAGGTCATAACCTACAAGAGCACAGTGTTGTTCTAATCCGTGGTGGTCGTGTAAAAGATCTACCAGGTGTACGTTATCAC
Source organism: Psychrobacter sp. NPDC078929 (assembly GCF_050267985.1). Lineage (NCBI taxonomy): Bacteria > Pseudomonadati > Pseudomonadota > Gammaproteobacteria > Moraxellales > Moraxellaceae > Psychrobacter > Psychrobacter sp. NPDC078929. Next base: position 85,062 of record NZ_JBNNFX010000015.1, read on the forward strand.
ACTGTTCGCGGTGCATTAGATTGCGCAGGCGTTAAAGACCGTAAGCAAGGTCGCTCTAAGTACGGTGCTAAGAAGCCTAAAGTTTAATAACTAAACGTTATTAACTAAGCTTTTTGCACTACCCAATAACTGTGCATGGGTTTGGTGTCAGTAGTAGTATCACTTTTATATAAATATATATCTGGGATTTGCTCTTAAAACATACCACCATGCAGTAAGGCTAACTGATAACTCACTGCCATATCCTAATGATAAGTAGTCGATGTTGTGAATGTTAGACACTCCTGAAGATAAGGAAATTTATTATGCCAAGACGTCGCGTCGTTGCTGCCCGTGAGATCCTACCGGATCCTAAGTTTGGTAGCCAAACTGTTGCAAAATTCATCAACCATGTAATGAGTGATGGTAAAAAATCTACTGCTGAGCGTATCGTTTACGGTGCACTTGAGACAGTAAGTGAGAAGCGTAAAGTTGAAGATCCAGTATCTTTCTTCGAAGAAGTGCTAGAAAATGTACGCCCAATGGTAGAAGTAAAAGCTCGCCGCGTTGGCGGTGCAACCTATCAAGTACCAATGGAAGTACGCCCCTCCCGTCGTACTGCATTGGCTATGCGTTGGTTAGCTGAAGCGGCTGCTAAGCGTTCTGAAAAATCAATGGCTTTGCGTTTAGCTGGCGAATTGAATGATGCTGCTGATGGCAAAGGCGCTGCTATGAAAAAGCGTGACGAAGTTCACCGCATGGCAGATGCTAACAAAGCATTCTCTCATTACCGTTTCTAAGCTACTTTTTAATAGTAGCTTGAGATTAGTGGCTCATGCCATTTAATCTTACATTGTTGTTTATTCTATTGATTGCCGCCATCATCATTCGGTCATATATAAATGTTATTTATTGATGACTGAGGTGGCGGACATATATCCAGATGTCTCTCTTAACAAATACTGTTTTTGCTGGAGAGCATCCCAAATTTGATGCCGCACTATTCTTAGTATTTGCTCTTTTTTTGTCCGTATTAGGCTCAATAATCAGTAAGTAATATTACGAAGCTGAACGCTTTGTCATAGAGTATGAGGTAGAGACACAATACATTATTATATACACGACTTTTCCTAGGAAAACACTATGGCTCGTAAAACTCCCCTAAAACGCTATCGCAATATTGGTATCTCAGCGCACATCGATGCTGGTAAGACAACCACTACAGAGCGTGTTTTATTCTATACCGGTGTTAGCCACAAAATTGGCGAAGTACATGATGGCGCAGCCACTATGGACTGGATGGAGCAAGAACAAGAGCGTGGTATTACTATTACCTCAGCGGCAACAACTTGTTTTTGGTCAGGTATGGCTAAACAGTTTGACGAACACCGTATCAACATCATCGATACCCCAGGTCACGTTGACTTCACGATCGAAGTTGAACGTTCTATGCGTGTACTTGATGGCGCTTGCATGGTTTACTGTGCAGTAGGCGGCGTTCAGCCACAGTCTGAGACCGTATGGCGTCAGGCGAACAAATATAAAGTACCACGTCTTGCATTTGTAAACAAAATGGATCGTGTTGGTGCTGATTTCTATCGTGTTATCGAACAGATCAAAACTCGCTTAGGCGGTAACCCTGTACCATTGGTTATCCCAATTGGTAAAGAAGATGACTTCGAAGGCGTTGTTGATCTAGTGACTATGAAAGCTATCTATTGGGACGAAGCGTCTCAAGGTATGCAATATGATGAGCGCGAAATCCCAACTGAACTACAAGAAAAAGCAGCAGAATACCGCGAACACCTTGTAGAAAATGCTGCTGAAGCCAACGAAGAGTTGATGAACGAATACCTAGAAAACGGTGAGTTGACTGTAGAACAAATTCACGGTGCTATTCGTCAGTTAACTATCGATAACGAAATCATTCCGCTTCTTTGTGGTACTGCCTTTAAGAACAAAGGTGTACAGAAGATGCTAGATGCCGTTATTCAGTATCTACCTGCACCAATCGACGTACCTGCTATTAAAGGTATTCTTGATGACAAAGACGAAAGCGAAGGCAGCCGTGAAGCATCAGATGAAGCACCTTTCTCAGCACTAGCGTTCAAAATCATGAATGACAAATTCGTTGGTAACTTAACCTTCGTACGTGTTTATTCTGGTGTAATGAAGCAGGGTAGCAGTGTTTATAACCCAGTTAAAATGAAGCGTGAGCGTGTTGGTCGTATCGTACAGATGATGGCAAACTCTCAAGAAGAGCTTGCAGAGATTCGTACTGGTGATATCGCAGCTCTAGTCGGCATGAAAGATGTGACTACTGGTGATACGCTATGTGATGAAGACAACGTGATCACTCTTGAGCGTATGGAATTCCCAGATCCAGTTATCTCTCTAGCTGTTGAACCAAAGACCAAAGCTGACCAAGAAAAAATGTCAATCGCTCTTGGCCGTTTGGCAAAAGAAGATCCATCGTTCCGTGTACACACTGACGAAGAATCTGGTCAGACGATCATCAGTGGTATGGGTGAGCTACATCTAGAGATTCTTGTTGACCGTATGAAGCGTGAATTCAACGTTGAAGCAAACATCGGTGCACCTCAGGTTGCTTATCGTGAGACGATTCGTAACACTGTTGAACAAGAAGGCAAATTCGTACGTCAAACAGGTGGTCGTGGTAAGTTTGGTCACGTTTGGTTACGTCTTGAGCCACTTGATCCAGCTGGCGACACTGAATATGAATTCGCTGAAGAAGTTGTTGGTGGTACTGTACCAAAAGAATTCCACGGTGCTGTTGACAAAGGTATCCAAGAGCGCATGAAAAACGGCGTACTTGCAGGCTACCCTGTAGTTGGCGTAAAAGCGACCTTGTATGATGGTTCTTATCATGACGTTGACTCTGATGAATTGTCATTTAAGATGGCTGGTTCTATGGCCTTCAGAAAAGGTTTCTTAGCAGCTGATCCAGCGCTACTTGAGCCAGTAATGAAAGTAGAAGTTGAAACACCTGAAGACTACATGGGCGACATCATGGGCGATCTTAACCGTCGTCGTGGTTTGGTACAGGGTATGGAAGATCTACCTGGCGGTACTAAACAGATTCGTGCTGAAGTACCATTAGCGGAAATGTTTGGTTATGCCACTCAAATGCGCTCTATGTCCCAAGGCCGTGCAACTTACTCAATGGAATTCCAAAAGTACGCTGAAATTCCAAAATCAGTTGCTGCTGAAATCATCTCTAAGTTCAACTCTAAAGATGATGACGAGTAAATAAAACTTACTGAAAGTGACAATATAGAGTATGTCTGTGTATTGTCACTAAAGAATACGCCAATAACTTGTTAAAAGACTTGTTATTGGCCGCGATTTTCTTATAATATCTGCACATTAGTATGTGCAACCTTTTAACAATTATCTTAATGTGGTCAAAATCGTCTTAATAATCATATTTATATGAGTTAAGTCTTGAACCCCAAAAAAAGAGGAAATACCCATGGCAAAGGCCAAGTTTGAACGTAACAAGCCACACGTCAACGTCGGTACAATCGGACACGTTGACCATGGTAA
>NZ_JBNNFX010000016.1:0-87501 GCF_050267985.1 Psychrobacter sp. NPDC078929
GTTTTTACGCCAAGGTTGGATGGAAAATGACTTATCTAAATTGTTTTATGATATTCATCCAAAACATAACTCTTTTGTAGTGCAGTGACTATAACTCAGACATAATAATTCCTCAGTTAATATATTATCCCAAAAATAAATAGTTAAGTCTTCTGGTTATAGAAGACTTAACGTCTGACTATATAGTGTTAAAGCTAGCCCTTACTTTTTCGATTAGGATTCATTTGCTTACCTCGATTTCCTTGGGCTTGGTCATAAGCTTTATTAGTACCACTCGTTCCTTTATTTGGGTTTCTCACGTTAGAATTGTTGTCTGCTACAGTAGTTTTCTTCGCGCTCATATAGAATTCCTTTAAAAGTTTTATTAGAAAATTTAGGCTTACTACTCACTACTCTGTGAGTAAGTTAACTATAAATAGTCGTATGCAAAATAACCAATAATTCTGGCGACGTAAATTTACTATGTTTTTTAACCCTTCTAACTTAGACCCTAAACCAAAAAAACACCCAACCAAGTTGAGTGTTTTTTTATTACTATATCAAACTAATCAGATCTTTAGTTTGATGTTATTCCCACTCAATCGTCGCAGGTGGCTTGCTCGAAACATCATAAGTCACGCGTGATACTTCAGCGATTTCATTCATGATACGGTTCGATACAGTCTCGATCAAATCATACGGCAGATGCGCAAAGCGTGCCGTCATAAAGTCTACCGTCTCAACCGCACGTAGCGCGATTACCCACGCATAGCGGCGGCCATCACCGACCACGCCGACAGATTTGATTGGTTGGAATACCGCAAATGCTTGTGCAGTCTTGTCATACCAGCCTGATTTTTCTAACTCTGCCATAAATATCGCATCAGCCAAACGCAAGATATCCGCATATTCTTTTTTGACTTCGCCAAGGATACGTACGCCCAAACCTGGACCTGGGAACGGATGACGATAGATCATTTTGGCTGGTAGGCCCAAAGTAATACCAAGCTTACGCACTTCATCTTTGAACAAATCGCGTAATGGCTCAATCAGCTTAAATGCCAAGTCATCTGGCAAACCGCCTACGTTATGGTGGCTCTTAATGACGTGTGCTTTGCCTTGATGCGACTTAGCAGATTCGATAACGTCTGGGTAAATCGTACCCTGTGCCAAGAACTCAACGACTTTACCATCGCTCTGCTCACTCACTTGACGCGCACTATCAGCGAATACGTCGATGAACGTTTTACCGATGATTTTACGTTTCTTCTCTGGATCAGACTCGCCTGCTAGCGCATCTAAGAACAAGTCTTCAGCATCAACACGGATGACTTTTACACCCATATTTTCTGCAAAGATTTGCATGACTTGGTCGCCTTCGTGCAGACGCAAGAGACCGTTATCAACGAACACACAAGTCAGCTGATCGCCGATTGCTTTGTGCAATAGCGCGGCAACGACTGAGCTATCCACACCGCCCGATAGACCTAGCAATACTTGCTTATCACCGATTTGCTCTTTTAGCTGTGCGATACGCATATCAGCGATATTGTCTGGCGTCCACTCACCTGCACACTCGCAGATTTGATGCACGAAACGGCCAAGCAGCTCTTGACCTTGTAGCGTATGCGTCACTTCTGGGTGGAACTGTAGGCCGTAGTATTGCTTATCATCATTGGCCATAATCGCGATTGGACAGCTTGGCGTGCTAGCGATGATGTCAAAGCCTTCAGGTACTTCGATGACCTTGTCACCATGACTCATCCAAACGTTTAGCTTCGCAGCCGCGCCGTCAGTCTTGCTGTCTTCGATACCATCAGTCAGCTGCGAGTGACCATTTACTTCGATAGTCGCCGCACCAAACTCATGAATGTCACTGGCATGAACTTGCCCGCCAAAGCGATCTGCCATTGCTTGCATACCGTAGCAGATACCTAATACTGGCACGCCTAGGTCAAATACCGCATCGTTGATACGTGGGCTGTTTTCTGCGTGGACGCTCTCAGGGCCACCTGACAAGATGACGCCTTTTGCGCCAAAATCGATGATGCGCTGAGTGTCGATATCATAAGGGAACATCTCACAAAACACCCCAGAATCGCGCACACGGCGGGCGATTAACTGGCTATATTGCGAGCCAAAATCGAGGATTAAGATGCGATCTTCTTTGATTGCAGGAGTGGTCATAAATCGATATCCATCAATAGATAAATTGGTGCCCTATTTTAACAAGTTTACGCCCTCTATTGGCTATTAGATGGTTAATTATTCACGATTATTATTCGCGCATACCCTCAATTTGAATAATTACTCCCTAAGTAATGATAAAAATAAGCAAAGAGTAGACAGCAAACCCAATTATGAGCAAACTATCTTCCTCTCTATTCATCAGCCATTTGCTAGGTTTACTACGTAATATCACTCAAAGCTGAGTGCATACGATTCAACCCTTCTATCAATATTGCTTTAGGACAGGCCACATTTAAACGCATCTTTAAATGTCCTTCCTCGCCATATTTAATACCGGCGTTTAGCTCAACTTTAGCAGCTCTAAGCGCGTCATACAGCGCCTGATCGTCTTGACTATATGCTGAGCAATCTAGCCAAATTAGGTACGATGCTTCTGGGCGCATGATTTTAATATCAGGCAAATGCTCATTTAAAAACTGCACGGTCAATTCAATATTGGCCTCAATATAACTAAGCGCCTGCTCTAGCCACTCACCGCCGTGCTCGTAAGCACTACGCATGGCTGTATACGCAAATAGGTTCAGCTCGTACTCATCATTTAATTGCTGCTGCTGACTGATTTTTTTGATTAGCGCTTTATCTGTTGCAAATATCATAGAGCCTTTGATACCTGCAATATTAAAGGTTTTGGTCATCGAAGTCAGGCTGACGACGTTGTGCTCATAGCCTTTTGGCAGCGTCAGAAATGGCGTAAACGTATGAACAGTCAAGGTTAAATCTTGATGAATTTCATCACTCACAATTGCCACATTGTGCTTTTTGCAAATCGCAAGCAATGCTTCAAGCTCAGCAGTCGTCCATACGCGCCCGCCCGGATTGTGCGGATTACATAGTAGATAAAGCTTAACCTCATGCTCGATGATTTTGGCTTCGATATCAGCCAAATCCAAATGATATTTACCTTCAGCTTCCTTTAGTGCAGAGGTTACGAGCTTACGACCATTTTGCTCAACCTTACTCATAAAAGGCGTATAAATAGGATCGTTGACCATTACCGCTTCGCCTACCTTGGTAAAGACATTCATCATCAGCGCTAGGCTTGGCACGACACCAGGAGAAAACAAGATATTCTGCTTCTCTAACCGCAAGTCATAACGACTACCATGCCAGTTAATAATCGAATCGTATAAGGCATCAGTAGGCTTGGTATAACCCAAAATGCCATGCTGCATGACTTGCTCAACCGCGCTTAGTATCGGTGCGGCAGCCTTAAAATCCATATCTGCTACCCATAGCGCAATCGTGTCATCGCTATAGTGCCACTTGAGTGAGCCGGTATCGCGTCTGTCGATTATTTCATCAAAGTTATATTGCATTGGTACTCTTCTTATTTGGAATAATAATGGTTTGGAACGTCAAAAATACAGCGCAATATATGCATTGTATTATCAATATACGCTACGCTATCTGCTCTAGTAGATTAAGGCGCATTCAATTTTTCACAAAGAATTAAAGTGATTTTAGACCCTAAATATCCATTTATCGGCTTAAATAACCGTCAAAGATATAAAGTAAACTTTATTTCAATAATGATTAAAAATTAATGCTACATTAAGGTTTCGGACTCTATCTATGATAAAGTTATTTATGCCAAAGTGCGCTGATGTTGCCATAATTATAATCTATCAACATCTACCCAAACTATCTAATAAGCCATCAAGGCTAACAAAAAGGAATGAAGAATGAAAATGGACTTTTTACCGAAATCAGTACTAAAGATTAGTGCCCTTACCTTTGCCATTGCCACAACCGCTTCTTGCACTGCTATGGCAACAGGAACTGACCATCAGACTGCAAACGCAACTAGCAGCACTGCTATCACTCTCGGCAATGCTGCCACGACTAGCGGCACCAATGATACCGTTGCCATCGGTAGTCAGGCCAATGCAGGATTAAACTCAGCTACTGCCGTTGGCGGTCAAGCTAACGCTGCTGGTCTAGGCTCAACCTCTATCGGTTGGCAATCAAAAGCCACTGCCGAACGTGCGCAAGCTTTTGGTCATCTAGCCAATGCAAGTGGTGTGCGCTCTACCGCTGTCGGTGAAGCAGCTATGGCAGGTGGAAATAACGATACGGTTGCTGTCGGTAATAAAGCCAATGCAGGTCTAAACTCAGCCACTGCCGTTGGCGGTGAAGCTAATGCCGCTGGTCTAGGCTCAACCTCTATCGGTTGGCAGTCAAAAGCCACTGCTGAACGCGCACAAGCATTTGGTCATCTAGCCAATGCAAGCGGTATGCGCTCTACCGCTGTCGGTGAAGCGGCTATGGCACAAGGCGCAACTTCCGTCGCGGTTGGTAATAAATCTATGGCAGGCGGCATGAACAGTATCGCTATCGGTAATGAGGCAAAAGCATCTAAAGACAACCAAGTCGTCTTAGGTAACGCCGGACAAGTTCAGTCGAGTACCGCAGCACAATCAGGTACGGTCAGAATCGTCACAATCGATGACAATGGCACCTTAGGTACGATGATGGTTGATTACTACCAAAAAGCTAAATAATTATAGTTGAGTGGTCAACACTGATGCTGTTGTAGTCAGTCATACTAGATAAAACAAAAAACCTCGCGATTGCGAGGTTTTTTTGGTTTGCTTGGTGGTGTTTTGGAGTGCTGTGTTAGATTTCGTGGTTATCAGAGTTGTTATAAAATTGGAGCTAATCCTGCCATTAGACATTACCTCAGGGCTAAAACGTGCTTTAAAGCTCATGTTATATAATGGCAAGCTTTAAGCAGTCACAAACAGTTCCTTATTACTCTGAGTACCTTATAATCCACCAATATTCTCTATCAACCTCACTTCATTCTCAGCAATAGCTCTTTTAAACACTTGATAGCTTGTGACTTTTTGCGGAATGGAGAGCTTAAATTTGTGGATACTGCCACCAAAACCATTAAGCAATCCCATATTTAGCGCCAAGTCATCCTCTTCTGTAGGGGCAACATAACCTTCGATATCTGCTTTATACAAAAACAAGTATGACAGGACTTGATTAAGGTCATCTCTATCGATTTTGTTATCTTTCATACGCTTATATTTAGCGTCTAAAATAATACGACTGTCTTTCACAAAGTCAGGATAACGACGGACGTTATTACCTGAAAATTTTTGAGCATAGACCTTGATACCACCTTGTCGGTTATTATTAGTAGGATGGTCATATCCGATAGGACGTAGTAGTGTGTTGAGGTACTCCTCCCATAACCACGCTCCATCAAACAAAATGCCGTGAGCCTTATCATCATTGTTAGCGTATTTCAAACCTTCATAACGTAAAATTTGCAGACAGATTTTTTGCAGGCCACTGTATTCCGTAAAGTAAGGATGTACAAAAGGCTTACGGTTAGTATTGATAATAGTATGCCGGTCACGTACATGATATGACGGAGTATGTTGGACAATCAGATTGACGAAATCAAGTGTTTCGCTGTCGCTATGCAACACATCTCTCAGATTGGGTTTTTGTTTGATAAACTCTATGGCGTGACGAATGAGCTGGGAAATTGGATTATCAAAACTATGCTCACGCACACTGTAGGCAACATTGCCTCGAAACGGCAGATTCTGTCGCAGATGGGCTTTGACATCGATAGCCCCTTTGAGACTACTGTCGTTATAGCTTTGCTTTTGATACTCTTTATACAGGCCTTGTGAGAGCGCTTTTTTAAGAAAATGAGGAAATAAATATACTAAAAAATCAAATAGGTTGGTTTGATTTCTACTGTGCTTTAAATCAAACAGGTTAATACACAATACTTTTTGCAGCATATAATGTAGAAAATAATCTTCTTCAATAGCCTCTTCTTGATTGGCTTGGTCATCACTACCTACAACAGATGCCCGAGCAAAACGGGACTGGATTTTCAACTGTGTACCTTTTACACCAATAAAGCCCATGACATTGCCTGTCTCTAAAACGGTCTGAGACTCACTAACATTTAATTCAAAGATTGGCTTACTGGCAATATCATCTTCGTTATCTTCAAAATGTGTGGGGAAAATCAATAAATTGGGGTGTGCGGTCACTAGCTCGCCAATATTTTTACTAGCGAGTAGTGATAAATCATCTATAATTTTATTAACGTTTGGCTCATTAGAGCCTAAAATTAATGAGGTATTATCCGTCGTTACGATCATCATCAAACCCTAACTGTAGATTATAGGCATCTTTTAATCCTTGAATCTGTTGCTCAGCATTAGGATAACCACGCAGATATTCAAAAAGTAGCGACTCTAAATGATATGTCCATAACTTATCAAAATCGCCATCATAGTTGGCAAGCTTTAGGAAGTAAGATGGGCCAACGTGATAAGCCGAATTCAATCCTTGCACAGATTCGATAGCCTTGTTTAAATCCATTAGGCGTTGTTCTGCTTCCTCTGCCCAATCATCAATTTGACCTTCCCACATAGATAGTCGATCTGCTGATTTAATTTCTTTCCATGCAAAACGACGGCGCATAGCAAAATCAAAAGACTCAACACTGCGGTCGATATCATTCATTGTGCCAATGATATAGACGTTATCTGGTATATAAAAACCTTCTTTGAATACATCTTCGTCCGTTTGCAAATTGGCATATTGAGTAGTGACTCTACCACTCTCCCCTCGATAGCCAGGGTCAATAGAGAAGAAAAGCTCACCTAATACTTTAGAGATTTCAGCACGATTAATCTCATCCAAGATAATAATGAATTTTTTATTCTGATTATCTGTATTGGTAAGGGTTAAGTCATAGTTTTTTTTGATGTATTCGCATACTGGAATCAGATAAGGCTTCCAGTTGAGCGCTTTGCCTGTTTCAAAGTAATTTTGTATCAACGATTTAGTTAACGTGATTTGTCTCTGTGTTTCACTTGATAAAACAGCTGTGATATTTTCACGCGTGTTCACAATAATTGTGAATGGACTTCCTTGGCTAGGCGTCACTAAGTCTATAGCGCTTTCGGATATATCATCTATAAATCTTTGATAAACTTCTTCAAAATTGCTTAACTGTTGATTATTTTGATATTTTCGTGCTTCTTTACAGAACTTTTTAAAGCTTCCATCTCGTAGCTCAAAACCAACTTCTCCGTTTTCATTTTGAATAGGTCGTAAGCCTTCTACAAAGTCAGTATAGTCATAAGATGGATGAAACTGAATGAGTTCATATTCTGCATCCCATTCCTCAGCCAACGTTTTAGCTAAATAGGTTTTACCTGTTCCTGGTGCACCTGTAAGTATGAGATTTTTATTAGCAAGTAATAGCTCGCTAATTTCTTGTAGCAAAGGATTAGTGATAAATGGCTGATGATTTTGATTACTTGATTTTTCAGTCATATTTAATTCATTGGCGAGTTTAAAAATATTTTTATAGGCATTAAATAGATCGCCTTTTAGATCATTTATAATATTGTAGTATTCGACTAAATGCAGTTTTTGTTCATCATCTAACGCTACTATTCGACCAAATAAGTAATGCTCGTCTCTAACAGGATTTTGGAAGTCGTATTCATCCGTATTTAATGCAAAGTCTCTATTGGCAAGCTTGATCATCTCGTCACTGTCTTTCAAAGCAATGAAAGCATCTATATAAGGCTTGATATACTCTATCGGAGTCTTTTCTTCTTTGAATCTGACATACAGCGTATTAAACCCCAGTCCATAACCAATTCTATTGTCTGACAAGTAAATATGGTACTGAACTTCGGTACCAGCCCCTTCGTTAATTGCCCATTCTCTGTCTTCGCTATCATATTTGAACAGCAATTTAGAGTTAGTGATTCTTTGATTGCCTGTCAGCTCTTTTCTCGCTATAAGAAAGTCTCTTTTTAAATCACCAACGTCTTTGTTTATAAGACTGACTAAATGACCAATGCTATCTATTTTGATAGCATTGGCATTGATATAGTCGAGTTCCTTCATTGCTTCAACTAACTCGTCCCGTAGTTTCCATTCAAATAAGTTACCCGCTACCTTCTTGCCAAGCATTGTAACTAGCCAGTAGGTCTTATCTCCCTCCTCAGTAGTTATTTCAAACCTATTTAAACGCTCTTGAACAACTCTACTAAAATGTGTTACTAGAGCAGTAAGAGAGTTAGAATGTGTATGATATTTTTCTGCTAAATATTTACAGGTTGCCTTGTACTCAGGTTCTAAAAAAAAGATACTCAGTACATATTTATAGTTACTGGTCATAAAATTATCGTCAGATAATATCTCCAACCATTCATACTTAGTAACTTGCGATTTAGAATTATAATCATCACTTCTAACGACGACCTGCTCCATATTTATTCCTATAAATTAATAATTTTTTAGTATTTTTCCTAAAACTACCGCCCCTTAAACTCAGCCTCACGTCTCTCAACCATTGCCATTACACCTTCTTTCGCATCTTCTGAATGAAATAGTGGCGGCAGATAGCTATGGATATTGGCCAATGCCGTTGCTGCACCATTACGGCTAGCATCTTGCGCAGAAGACAATGCCCCTCTCACACCCAAAGGCGCGGCTTTGCAGATCTCTTGTGCCAGTGTCAGTGCACGCTCATACTCAGTCCCATTTGCCACCACTTCGCTGACCAAATTCAGTCTATCAGCCGTTTGCGCATCAAATGCTTTGCCCGTGAGTAGATACGGCATGGCTTTTTGCCAGCCAGCAGCGGCTACAAAACGTACCGTTGCACCGCCAAATGGCATGATGCCGCGCTGGACTTCCATTTGTGCAAAATTGCAGTTATCACTGGCGATGACCACATCACTGTTGAGCATCAGCTCGATAGCCACGGTGAAGCAAGTGCCTTTGACCGCCACGACCACAGGTTTGGTGCGCAGTTTTCCACCGATGCCCCACGGGTCGATTTGATCGTCATTAAACTCAAACACGCCATCGCTTAGCTTGTCTTGCAGCTCTACCAAATCCAGCCCAGCGGTAAAATGATCACCATGCGCAAATATCAGCGCACAGCGTAAGTTATCGTCTGCCTCGTAGCGAGTCATGGCGTCAGACAGTTGGGCAATCATATGACTGTCAAAGGCGTTGCGTTTGTTGGCACGGTTTAGCCCGACAAGGCAAACATGGCCTTGCGTGTTATAAGTGATGCGGTTTTCTGTGGCGTTACTATCCGTAGTCATGGTTCCATCCTTGTTAAAGTAATTATTTGCATATTTTGCATATAATGAGTGGTTATATAGTCGAATCTCAATAATTTATCGGTAGAGATTGAGCGATAAGTCACCTTTAATATAGACACCCTCGTTCTATAACACAAGCAATAGAGATGACTCGCATAGTGCAAAAATCGATAAAAGTTGACCTCATTTACGATAAGTGCAACTATGTTGCAGGTCTAAGTATGGTTCAGAGTATTTTATGGAATTTTGGCACGGTTTTTTGCTCATCACTAGCGTACACCTATTAGCCGCGGCCTCACCTGGCCCTGATTTTGTCTTAGTCTCGCAGCAGACATTAGCAAAAGGTCGACGCACAGGTTTGATTTGTAGTCTCGGTATTACCTTGGGTCTTGCCGTCCATATAATTTATTCTGTATTAGGACTGGCGACTGTCATTGCTCATTCGCAGCCATTATTGACTACTATTAAATGGTTGGGTGGTGGCTATCTGATTTACTTAGGTTGGCAAGGTATCCAAGCTAAGCCTAAAAAACCAGCAGATTTAGACACAGCTCACCTTTTAGAAAAAACAGACTCGCAAGTAGGTTCAAGCGCTCACACTTCGCAAGATGCGCTTACTAGCCAAACCACACCTACAACAAGAGAAGCCACTATCAAAAAATCGTCTAGTAATGGCGAATCTACCTTTGCCACGTTGCGTCGCGGATTTCTTTGTAATGTCTTTAACCCAAAAGCGCCTATCTATTTTGTAGCTATTTTTACTCTTGTATTGTCGCCTGATATCCCGCTTTGGCAATTGGCTATTTATGGTGTATGGATGATGGTGTTACAGATGGCGTGGTTTAGTACGGTCGTCATGCTACTCTCTATCCCTGCGGTACATCGACGCTTCCAACGATTTGAGCATTGGATCGACCGTGTATTGGGTACTGCGATGATCGTATTAGGGCTTAACTTGATATTACGTCACCGATAAGCGACCGATAAAGCGCGGATAAACAATTAGCAACCTGCGAAATCTGCTACACTGGTTACTTATATCCATATATCGTAGCCTGACATTATGACAAGTAAGCCCATGACCCGTAACCCTGCAAATAGTAAACACAGAAATAGATCTCCTGCGACCGCGAAAAAACTCGGTCAGCTGCACCCACGCAACCCGCACCAAGGTCGTTATGACTTTGCAGTACTGACTCGCGCCTTACCAGAGCTTGCTGACCACACCATTACCAACCCTAAAGGTGAGTCGACGATTAACTTCTCGGATCATCAGGCTGTTCGCGTGCTAAATAAAGCACTGTTGGCGAACTATTACGGGGTTAAATTTTGGGACATTCCTGAAGGTTATCTATGTCCGCCTATTCCTGGACGTGCCGACTATATTCACTATATCGCGGATTTACTGGCGCAAACCACTCACGTAAACGCCGATAACACACCGCCAACGGGTAAAGAAATTCACGCCCTTGATATCGGTACTGGTGCCAGTGCTATCTACCCTATCGTTGGTAGTCAAAGCTATGGCTGGCGCTTTACAGCAAGTGACATTGACCCTATCTCAGTCAACACCGCAGCGCTGATTTGTGAAGCTAATCCAAAACTAAAGAGTGCGGTCAAAGTAAAGCTGCAGCCTGAGCCTAAGTTTATCTTTAAAAACATCATTGGTCGTCAAGATTATTTTGATGTCGTGGTTTGTAACCCTCCGTTTCATGCTTCATTAGAAGAAGCGATGGAAGCCAATAGCCGAAAGCAACATAACTTGCAGCGTCATCGTGGTAAAAATGAAAGCGAGCAAATCAGCCGTAGCTCAACCAAATCAGGCAACGCTGCGCAAAACCTAAACTTCGGTGGTCAGCATAAAGAGCTATGGAGTGAAGGTGGCGAGATTGCCTTCCTGACCAAGATGGCAAAAGAAAGTCAGAGCTTTGCAGAACACGTTGGCTGGTTTACTACTTTAGTGTCGAAATCTGAAAACGTTAAGCCATTGCAATTATTATTAAAGCAGCTAAACGTCGCTCAAATGCGCATTATCGAGATGAGCCAAGGTCAAAAAAGCACTCGCGTACTAGCTTGGCGCTTTGACACTGACGAAGAATAATCACTAAGCAAAACTACTAATCTAAGTTTCACGTGAAACAAAAAAGCACCGTTTTGATATTCAAAGCGGTGCTTTTGTATAAATACTCAGTAAAAATCTAAATAAATTAGCTAAAAAACATCACCTTTAGACCAATGGCAATAAGCACAATACCGCCCAATGCTTCAGCTTTATCCTCTAGCCATGTGCCTGATCGACGTCCCAAATAGACCCCGATCCAGCCAAATATAGCGGTTACTACAGCGATAATAAGGCAGGCTAACCACGCGTTCAGTGCCAATAAATTCAGCGTAAACCCTGCCGCCATTGCATCAATACTGGTTGCAACCGCTAACGTAAACATGGTGTGATGATTAATATGTCCATGCTTACTCGTGGCTATTACTGTGTCGCTACCAGTGTTAATAGCAACATCATTGACGTCCAGATCATCACTGTCATCATCCGACTCATCAGCAGTAAACACTTCGTAAAGCATTTTGCCACCTAGAGCAATCAAAATAGTGCCGCCAATCCAAGGTGCAGCAGCGGCCAACCAACCCAACATTGCCGCACCCAATAAATATCCGATAAGCGGCATGACACCTTGAGCAATACCAAAGTAAAGCGCAGCATAGATAGCCAAGCGCAGTACATATTGATGACTGTATTTTTGAGCCTTAGCACCCAACCCTATCGACACTGCAAACGCATCCATCGCTAAAGCAATAGCGAGTAAAATTACTTCAACCATTTGATTCCCACAAATTATAATTATTAGGTAATAGAAACGCTAACAAATGAGTTTCACGTGAAACAAAAATACCGCCTTGAATATCAAAGCGGTATTTTTATAAATTGTCAGTAACCAGTTTCAAATTTAGATATCTAAGTTCGATACTGTTAGTGCATTTTCTTCAATGAAGATACGACGCGGTTCAACGTGATCACCCATTAGACAAGTAAACATATGGTCAGCGGCGATAGCATCTTCGATAGTAACGCGTAGCATACGACGATTTTCAGGGTCCATCGTTGTATCCCATAGCTGGTCGGCGTTCATCTCGCCTAGACCTTTGTAACGCTGGATAGCTAGACCACGACGCGCATCAAGCATCATTTGCTGCCAGAGATAATCAAAGTCACGCACTGGGATGTCTTTCGTCGTACCAGCAGATGCTTCACGGCGGATAAAGGCATCGCTCTCAAGCAACGTATTCCACTCGCTTGATAGACGTAACAACTTGCCATACTCACCCGAGTTGATAAAGCTAGCATCTAACAGATAATGGTGTGCCAGTTGATGCACATATACCGTGACGCGTGGCAGCCACTGTGCCTTGGTAGATAAAGCCTCACTATCTGACGCTTCGCCTTCCTCAGTACCTAATACTGGCGTCATACCCAATAGATCTGCTGCGGCTGCGTCCATATTTTTTGGCTGCGGCGCATGGATATTAACCAATTCAATCTCAGGGCTTAGATCGCTACCGAAGTGATCCAGCTTAGTCTGCATTTCTGCTTTCCAATCTTGCATAGCAGACTCGTCATAAGTCATGTCAGTATTAAGTTTTGGTGTATGCGTCAATGCGTCCAAAATCACTGCTGGGAAACGAATCTGTAAACGTGCTTTGATCAACTGCGTTTGGTTATAGTCATTGAGTAGTGTCTCAAGCGCTTGACCAGTAATCGCAGGCGCATCAGCACTGATATGCAGCTTAGTATTGTCAATTGTTGAAGACAATAGATACGCTTTAAGCGCTTCGTCATCTTTTAGGTATAACTCTTGACGGCCTTTTTTCACTTTGTATAGCGGCGGCTGAGCGATATATACATAACCACGCTCGATCAACTCAGGTGTTTGACGGAAGAAGAACGTCAATAGCAACGTACGAATGTGCGATCCATCAACATCGGCATCGGTCATGATGATGATTTTGTGATAGCGTACTTTGTCAGGATTATATTCGTCAGGGCCAATGCCACAGCCCAATGCAGTAATCAGGTTGCCTACTTCCGCAGAAGATAACATTTTGTCAAAACGAGCACGCTCAACGTTTAGAATCTTACCTTTCAATGGCAAAATAGCTTGGGTTTTACGGCTACGGCCTTGTTTGGCTGAACCACCTGCAGAGTCACCCTCCACAATGTATAGCTCAGATAATACTGGATCTTTTTCTTGGCAATCGGCTAACTTACCAGGCAGACCTGCAATATCCAAAGTGGTCTTGCGACGTGTCATTTCACGTGCTTTACGTGCTGCATCACGTGCACGCGCTGCATCGATAATCTTGTTAGCAATGGCTTTACCTGCACTTGGATTCTCTAACAGATAGTCATTGAACTTGTCATGCATCGCTGATTCAACAGCAGATTTCACTTCGCTTGATACTAGCTTGTCTTTGGTCTGACTTGAGAATTTTGGATCTGGTACTTTTACAGAGACAATTGCAGTCAACCCTTCACGAGCGTCATCACCCGTTGCGGCTACTTTCTCTTTTTTAAATAAGTTTTCGCGATCCATATAACTGTTTAGGCAACGCGTCAATGCTGAACGGAAACCAGATAAGTGAGTACCACCATCTTTTTGCGGGATATTGTTGGTGAAGCACAATACTTTTTCGTTATACGTATCTGTCCACTGTAGCGCGACTTCTACGCTGATACCATCATCTTGCTGACTGGTAAAATGGAATACTTCATTGATACCGTCTTTACCAGCATTGATATAGCTAACAAACTCTAGCAAGCCACCTTTATGCTCAAACTCGTGACGCTTATCAATACGCTCATCAGTCAAAACAATACGCACACCAGAGTTCAAAAATGACAGCTCACGTAAGCGTTTTGCCAAGATATCGTACTCAAAGATCGTACCGGTAAACACATCACTACTAGGATAAAAGCGGATTTGGGTACCTGTCTGATCGGTGGCTTCCATCTGTTGGATATCGCTATCAGGTACGCCATCAGTATAAGTCTGATGATAATGATAGCCTTCACGCCAGATATTCATTTCAAGCTTTTGAGACAGAGCGTTAACTACTGATACACCCACACCGTGCAAGCCACCTGACACTTTATAGCTATTGTCATCGAACTTACCACCTGCATGCAAGACCGTCATAATAACCTGTGCCGCTGATACACCTTCTTCTGGATGAATATCGACTGGTACACCGCGACCATTATCCATCACACTGACAGACTCGTCTTCGTGGATGACAATATCAATCTGATCACAGTGACCGGCAAGTGCTTCATCGATAGAGTTATCCACTACCTCAAAGACCATATGATGCAAGCCTGTGCCATCATCGGTATCACCGATATACATACCAGGACGTACACGTACGGCCTCTAACCCACGCAATACGCGAATATCTTTAGAACTATAATCAGAAGGCAATACTTCTGAAACTACATTAGGCACGGCGGCTTCAGTAGCACTGTCGTCTATCAATTGCTCGTGGTCAATAGGTAATGAATCACTCATGTACATTCCTTAATCTAGCCATAATCAGCCATTTACGATTAGCGCACTTATAAAAAGTCTGCTACATAATGGCATCTTAAAATTAACGTCTATTATTCATAATCTAGAGTGCATATGAGCAGCTAAACCACTAACCACCGTTAGCCTTAAAAAAGGCTGCACAGAGATAAAATCAGCAAATTGCTTATTAGTAATAGTCTTTGTTTTTCTAACCATTGTTAAAACTATTGAAATAAATAAAATACATAATTATCAATCACTTATAGATATTTGAAAAATAGAAATCTTTTCTATGATGCTATCAAATAAACTGCTGAGCACAGGACAAAAATAAAGGATCATTTTAACATTTTTTTGCTTCTAAGTCACTGTTTACTGAGAGTTTTAGGGTCTGTGAAAGGTCGTCTTAACATAGTAACTGTTAGGACAAATAGTAGTGGCTAGTGTACTGAGTAATGAGTAATGAGTAATGAGATGTGAAAGTAGATGGATAATCATCAAAAGTATAAGCAAAAGAATGAAATATTAGTTAGTAAACAGAATCTCACCCTGTTTCACGTGAAACGTATTTGGTTGTGACCAAAGTTCATTAACTAAAGGTAAAATATCATCTGTCAGACTGGTCATGAATACTTGGCAAGGGAGTTTAGCTAGGGTCGATAGCAGTATTCCTATAGCTCTATCATCCAATTCTGCAGTGATATCATCTAAGAGCACAACAGGTGTCGCTCTCGATGATAAATCATCCTTGATTGAGTCACTGCGCTCTCCATCGTTTAGCAACAGTGGTAGTTGCGATAAGCGCAGTGCAGTAATGAGCAGTTTCTTTTCACCGCGAGACAATACGTTTGCTGCCTGCTCTTTTAAAGTCGGTAATTTGGTTTGAACACCATGTGCTGAATCCGCTTTTCTGGCATCTGTCGTTTGATCGTTTACAGACTCATTAGAATGCCAATGCACATGAATATCAGCACGATGATTGCCTATACGAGTATACCCCAATTGCAAATCCTGCTCTAACCGCTCATTAAGCTGCACATCTAGCGCGACACTGGTGTCATAACCAGCGTTATAGCTCAGGCTCAGTTGCTCAGCGTAAGAAGGCAATAGCTGTACGATACTCTTGGCAAAATAAGGCTGCCATTCAGTAAATACTTGCTCGCGATAATGATGAATCAAAGCAGCATGGTTACTCAACCCTTTATCCCATGATTTCAGCTCAGAAAGCTGTACTTGTGTTAAATGACGAGTGCTCTTTAGCAAGCTATTGCGCTGTTTCAGTAGGCGTTGATAAGCCATCCATTGTGGATGAAACCCTTGTTTCATGTGAAACACTAACCAATCTAGCAGCTGTCGACGGCTCGCACTTCCCTGCTCCAACATATCCATTGTCGATGGATCTATCAGCAACGTGGGTAGCTGCTCTGTTAAAACACTTTGGTTGTAAACAGTGGTTTGATTGAGGCGTAAGATGGTCGTAGCATCTGCTTGCTTTTGAATAGCTAAAGTACGACTATCATTGAGCTTAGCATGAACAGTTGTATTATTCTGATGATGCTGGATATAACGTTTGGGCTGGTAATGGCGAAAACTCTTACCTCTTGATAACAAGAATATTGCTTCGAGCAACGAGGTTTTACCACTACCATTTGCACCGATAATGATGTTGCAAGCAGCAGGCTCTAAACTAATTTGAGTAAGGTTTCTAAGATGGGATATTTGTAGACGTTCAATCATGGTATCGATAGCCGCCCATTAAAGCCTGCTAATCTAACAAGCAAAAGTTCATTAAAAATCAATATTTAGTACTAAAAACAAAGCTCTTTAAAACGTACTATTTCTATTCAATTTTTTTGTTTCTAAAGAAAAACGCATTATATACGCATTGGCATAATGACATACTGATGGAACTCATCATTGAGTTGATTGACCAATACAGAGGCATTCGATTGGCTCATATGCATTTGTAAGTCGCCTTGGATGACACCTAATACATCTTGCAGATAAGCAGCATTAAACGACAGCTCCATCGGCTCGCCTTGATACTTAGCTTGTATCATCTCGACTGCTTCATCCTGCTCAGCATTATTAGCACGTACTTCGACCATGCCATCGCTAGCAAAATTAAAGACCACACCACGAGATTTCTCATTACTCAAAATGGCAACGCGGCGTAATACATCGGTCATTTTTTCTTGACTGAATAAAGCCAATTTATCAGTATTGCTCGGCATCACACGGCGATAATCAGGGAACTTGCCATCAATCAAACGCGCGGTAAATGTCACCATTAGATCTTGACTAACCTGCCCTGCACTATCTACATCACCAAATGGCAAACTTACTTGTAAAAACTCTCGGCCAAAACTTAGGGTAACTGCGTTGTCCTGATCACCCAGCATTTTACCAAGCTCAGAAGCTAAACGCTCAAGTTCGATCACTGCCTTACGTGGCAAGATAGCTTGCATATTGATATCTGCACTTACATTGATCACACTACGGGCTAATGCCAGTCTATGACCATCTGTTGCTACCGTTGTCAGTTGCTGCTGTGAAACATCAAACAACATACCTGTTAAATAATAGCGTACATCTTGAATTGCCATCGCAAACTGCGTTTTATGAATCAAATCTGTCAGACGATTACGGCTAATGGTCAGAGGTGTGATATTTTCAGGGTTACCCAAGCTAGGATAGTCTTCGCTTGGTAGTGTCCCTAATGTAAAACGACTCTTACCACTAGTTAACAAGCAACGCTCATTTACCTGAGTTGCTAGATTAACTTGCGCCTGCGCTGGTAGCGATTTACAAATATCTTTTAGCTTGGTTGCAGGAAGCGTCGTTGTACCTGGTTCAACACAAGCACCAGCAGGCAATTTCAATGTCGATGTCAGCTCTACCTCTAAATCTGACGCTGTTAAGATAAGCTCAGAGTCTGATAACTGTAGCTTGATATTACCCAATATAACCATATTGTGGCGTTTATCAGCGGCTTTAGCGATCAAGTTGATAGCTTTTAGTAACGATTCTCGATTGATCGATAATTGCATGCTTAGTTACTCTTATTTGAATGATTCTTTTATAAAAATTTGTCGTAATGACTCAATAATACCTTGTCTGCTGACGATAATCTACAGAGCATCTGTGCACTTGTATTTTCAATATTATAAACCATCTGTATCCACTAGAATACAACGATATCTGTCGCTTCTATCCTGCCTGTAACATTAGAGCTAGGGTTTTATAATCCTTATCAAATGCAGGATCTGCTGCTCTTAACTCATTTACTTTATCGCAAGCATGCATCACCGTCGTATGGTCGCGTCCACCGAATGACTGACCAATTTCAGGGAAGCTATCGCCTGTTAATTCACGCGACAAAGCCATCGCTATTTGACGTGGTCTTGCAATACTACGCGTACGTTTGCGCCCCATAATATCTTTGACCGTGACATCATAGTACTCAGCAACTATCTTACGGATGTTATCCATATTCACTGCTTGCACACGCATCGCAACGATGTCTTTAAGCGCATATTGCACCATTTCAAGAGTAATCTGTGCCCCTGTTAAGTTAGCATTGGCAAACACCTGATTTAGGGCACCTTCTAAACGTCTGACATTAGACACCACATTTTGCGCAATGAATAGCGCACATTCCTTTGGTAACACCATTCCGTAGGAGGCTGCTTTTTTCTGCAGAATTTGTACTCGAGTATCAATCTCAGGAGGATCAACAGCGACTGTTAATCCCCAAGAAAACCGTGATCTAAATCGTTCATCAAATTCCGTCATTTGGGAAGGATGTCGATCAGAGGCTAAAATCAACTGTTTATCACCACTAGTAAAATCTGCAAATAATGTTAGAAACTCATTACTGCTTTTAGTCTTTCCTGCCAATACATGAATATCATCTACAATTAATAAATCTACTTTTTTTATTTTCTTTTTAAAATCTTCTATTTTATTATTTCTTAATGAATAAACTAATTGATTAATAAATTTTTCAGAAGTGAAATAATAAAAACTTTGATTATTTTTTAAATAGCGATGAGCTACAGAATGCATTAAATGCGTTTTTCCCAATCCAGAAGGGCCGTATATAAATAAGGGATTGTGACGATTTTTTGATTGGCGCTTACTAAGCTCATAACAAGCCTTGTAAGCCAAGTTATTGGACTTACCTGTAACAAAGGTTTCAAAAGTAAATTCGGGGTTCAGATAGCTTAATGATTTTGTATCAGCAGACTCAATTGGCTCATTATGACGCATGTTCGCATCTATATCTGCTTTGGCGTTGTTATGATGAATAGATTCAAATTTATGTTCGGATGGGGTAGGGGAGACCTCGTCTTCTACAAACAAAGAACCTGATTGACTGTTATCTTCTACATTGCGGCCAGCATTATCAACACGTACGACGACCTCTTCAATACTACCTTGGCTGTGTTTGGTCACCAATTGATGAATATCTTGAAGATGATTCTTCTTGATATACGTCACAAAATAATCGTTGGGAGCAAGAATAATCAAAGTTTGCGCTTCTTGATGAGCTGATAGAGGTCTCAGCCACATAGTAAACACGTTGTCTTTGACGTTATAACGCAAATCGTTTAGACATTTATCCCAAATATTTGCTGTGTCTATCATGAAAAGTACTGACCTTGTAATCTGAAATAATAGTTATTTTTTAGCAATATAACTTGCTATCTAAGCCTCGATATTACACGTAACAACTAACCAAAGAGTTCGTACTAACACCCTATACGAAGGTATATATCAAGTAGCGCCTAATTTAACACAGATACCCTGTGGATAAAACCTTGTTTTTTGTGGATAAGACTGTGGACAATTTTGTGTATAACTTTCACGAGCTAGTTATCCATATTTAACCCACAGTTTATCCACAGGCTTACCCATAGCCTAGTAAATTGATAATAAAAAGGAAACCAGACTTAACCACAGATAATCATGGTCCCAATAATAACAATACTATATTTATATTAATTAATTATTATTATAGTGTTTGAGTCTAACTGTGGATAACTTTGTAATTCATATAATATATAACTATAAAATTTGGTTAACTAAAAATAGGTTTTTAGGAAGATATTCCTACTAGGTTCGTATGAGTTATTTATCATTTGGGGACAAAGCAAATTAGTTTATTGACCAAAACCATACTGAATGGTATAATCCTCCGTTATTACGAATTTAGTCCATTATTTTGATAGGTGAGTTATGAAACGTACATTCCAACCAAGCGTGATCAAGCGTAAACGTACTCACGGTTTCCGTGCTCGTATGGCAACTAAAAAAGGCCGTCAGGTCTTAGCTCGTCGCCGCGCTAAAGGACGTCATCGCCTTACTGTATAATCAGTAGATTGCGATAAGCATGGCTAATAGTGCTTGTTGTGTTCTTATTGTTTATAGATTGCGATAGTCAATCATCACAACTGACACTTAGCCATATATTAAAAGCGCCCACATCGGCGCTTTTTTTGTCTCTATAATTTGTTATTATTTCTTTTATCGTTATTCTACTAGGTTGTACTATGTCCAATACACTTTCAGATACATCTGCAGCTAGTTTCACTAAACAGCAACGTCTGCTTACTCCTGCAGCCTTTCGTGAGGTATTTGACGCACCTGAGCGCAAGATTCATCAGAGTCATTTAATGGCTTTTGTACGTGCTAACGAGCATGCACAGCCGCGAGTCGGTATGGCTATTACCAAGCGTAAAGTACCTACTGCTGTCGCTCGTAATCTGATCAAAAGGTATGTGCGTGAAGAATTCCGTACCAAAGCTTTTAAAATGGAAAATAAAGATATTGTTTTTATTGTAAAAAAACCTATTAAAGATATAGACAATAAAGAATTAAAAAATCAAATAATTAATATTTTTAAAAAAATAGAAAAAAAATAAAATGAGATTTTTATTTAAAATAAAATTTATAAATAAAATTTTTTATAAAATGTTATTCAATTTAATTATTTTCTATCAAAAAATAGTTAGTCCTATAATACCTGCTCGTTGTCGCTATTATCCGACATGCTCAAATTATGGCAAACAAGCTTTAACATGGTATGGCGCTCGTAAGGGTGGTTGGTTGTTGTTAAAACGTCTTAGCAGGTGTCATCCTTTAGGTGGGCATGGTATAGACTTTGTACCTTTACCCTTAGCTTCCTATAGTTATCAATATATGTATTTTACTAATGTACCAAATACTGATAATCAGGGTTTGGGTGTCTATCGAGACATTACTAGCTATGTCTCACAGCTTAATTATTTGATGAAATCAACATAAAGTCGACTTCTTTAGTCTCAGATAGACACTCTGTTGAGTTACCCACAAGTTATCCACACTCTTGGTATCATTTGAGACAGATTTTTAGTAAAATGATGCACATTTTATGTAAATGACTACTGATACAGTTGCAATGTTACAGGACAGCTGTGTAGGTCAGTCATGACACATGCCCTAATTTTTCATTCCCTAATTTTTTAATCTAGGAAAGGTTTATGCAAAAGATATTTCGGGTGATGATCATCATTGCGATGCTAATTACCGCTTATCTGCTGATTTTGGCATGGCGAGATGATTATGCCGATGCTCCAGCTGTAGATGCGGTGCCAGAAACTACAAGTTCGGTAGGTGCTGACATTCCTTCTACTACTGGTGCAGCAGGTGATATCCCGGTACAGACATTACCTGTGGATAATAGTGCTGTGACAGCGACTCCTGCGAAAAACGCTGGTCTAATCACGGTAACAACTGATCGCTATGATATAAAAATCAATCCAGAAGGTGGCGATATTGTTTATGCTGCGCTCAAGCAGTATGACGCAACGCTCGATAGCGATAAGCCTTTCGTATTGTTAGAAAACAATAGTAACCGTGTGTATGTGGCTCAATCTGGACTTATTGGTCAGAACGGTATTGATACAGCAGAAGGTAGAGCGACTTATAGCCATACTGCTAACAATTATGTGATGGAAGATGGACAGCAAACGTTGTCAGTGCCGCTTACTTACAAAAAAGACGGCGTGACGATCACCAAGACTTTCACTTTCACTGAAAATAAATATCCAATCGATATTAGTTATCAGATCCAAAACGCGTCTACCAATGCTTGGCAAGGTCAGATGTTTGCGCAATTAAAGCGTGATGATAGTAAAGACCCTGGTATGTCTGATAAAGGCGCGCTGAGCATGGCGACTTATCTAGGCGGTGCTTGGGGTACACCAGATGATCCTTATAATAAGCTAAAATTTGGCGACTTTAGTGATGGTGAGTTGACGACGACTAGCGATAAAGGCTGGGTTGGTATCGTACAACATTACTTTGTATCTGCTTGGACGCCTAAAAACTTCACTGGTAAGTTCTTTACACGTGAAACAGGTAGTGATTACTTTATCGGCTTTAATAGCCAACCGGTGAACGTAGCACCAAACAAACAAGTTACTTTAAATGCAACACTATATGCAGGTCCAAAAGTTCAGTCTGAGCTAAAAGACGTTGCGGTAGGCCTTAACAAAACAGTTGATTATGGTCTGCTATGGCCAATATCAAAGGTCTTGTTTGCTATCTTGGAAGGTGTGCATAAGGTTGTTGGTAACTGGGGTTGGTCAATTATTTTACTGACTATCTTAGTAAAAATTGCCTTGATGTGGTTCTCTAATAAGAGCTATTACTCGATGGCAAAAATGCGTGCCATTGCCCCGAGACTCAAAGTGCTCAAAGAAGAGCATGGCGATGATCGGATGAAAATGTCGCAAGAAATGATGGCGATATATAAAGAAGAAAAAGTCAATCCGATGGCAGGTTGTCTACCAATCTTGATGCAGATGCCTATTTTCTTAGCCTTATATTGGGTATTAGTAGAGAGTGTTGAGCTGCGTCATGCACCATGGATTTTGTGGATTCAAGATCTATCAGCGATGGATCCATGGTTTATCTTGCCGTTGCTAATGGGTGCGTCGATGTTTGTGCAGCAGCAGTTGAACCCGCAGCCAGCAGATCCTATGCAGGCAAAAGTAATGAAGTTCTTGCCGATTATCTTTACTGCGTTCATGCTATTCTTCCCAGCAGGTTTGGTTCTATATTGGACAGTCAACAACCTGTTTAGTATGACTCAGCAATATATCGTCAATAAAAAAGTTGATGAAGAGCAGAAGCGTCGTACGGTAAAAGTGGTCGATTAACTAGATCTTTTTCAGAAATACCAAAAACCATCGCGCAAGCGGTGGTTTTTTTATAGGTGGTGGATAAGTGGTAAATGTTATCCACAGCTTATCAACATCATCCACAGCTTACAAACATTGACACGAAAATATGTCTGATGCGGCTACCTTTCAAAGTTTGCTTTGTCAGTATGAGTCCAGACGTCTATAATGGAGCTTTTAAACATTGAGAGTCATTGTGGATTCCTTAGAGACAGCATTAGCCGTACCTAATTCTTCTGAAAAGTCTAATACATCTGGATTGGCCACAATTGCTGCGATTGCAACGCCACTCGGGCGAGGGGGTGTGGGTGTCATACGTCTATCAGGTAGTCGAGCTTACGACATGGCATGCGCTCTAACAGGTAAGTCTACTTTTACGCCGCGGATGGCCAGCTTTTGTCGTTTTTATCAAGCTGATGGCACTGTCATTGATGAGGGATTGGTCTTGTTTTTCAAAGGTCCGCATTCATTCACAGGTGAGGACGTTATTGAGCTGCAAGGGCATGGTGGTGTTATTTTACAAAACCAGTTGCTCGCGCGAGTTTTTGAGCTAGGTGCCAAGCAAGCAAGTGCAGGAGAGTTCTCTTACCGTGCCTTTGATAATGATAAATTGGACTTAGTGCAGGCCGAAGCGATCGCTGATGCAATTGATGCCACCAGTGCTGCTGCGGCCAGTAGTGCGATTCGCTCTCTGAGCGGTGAGTTTTCACAAAAGATTAACCAGTTATTAGAACAACTCATTCATCTTCGTTTACATGTTGAAGCAGCGATTGATTTCCCCGACGAAGAAGACGTTGATTTTTTGTCTGATGGCGTCATACAAAGTAAGCTTGAGCAGACGCAAGATAAGATACAGCAAGTTTTAGCAACGGCAAAGCAAGGTCAGCTTTTGCGCGATGGTATCCATGTCGTGCTAGCAGGTAGGCCAAACGCAGGTAAATCTAGCTTGCTCAACCGCCTTGCAGGGCAAGAGCGTGCTATCGTGACTGATGTCGCCGGTACTACACGTGATACGCTGCAAGAGACCGTTGTGCTCAATGGTTTGACGCTACACCTGACTGACACAGCAGGCCTACGTGAGACAGAAGACACTGTGGAACGTATCGGAATTGAGCGTGCCCGTACTGCTATCACGCAGGCTGATATGCTACTGATGGTCTACGATGTGACTCGCGATGTTGAAGAAGAAAGCACACCGTTACAGCTTGCTGAACAGTTATTTGGTGAACTGCCAGAAGCTAAACGCTTATTAATCATTGCTAATAAAAGCGACTTATTAAGCGATAATGATAAAGAAAAAAGTGCTGCTATGACCCAAGCTGAAATCAAGAATAGAGGCTATCAGCAAGTTAATGTTTCATGTGAAACAGGCATTGGTATCGATAATTTGGTTGAAGCGCTATGTGAGAAAGTAGGCTTCCATCCACCAGAGAATAGCTTAATTGCTCGTACCAGACATCTCGACGCGCTTAGACGAACTGCTAATTTCTTGGCAGAAGCTCATGAACAATTAACCGTATTTGAAGCAGGTGAGTTGGTTGCTGATAGCTTACGTCAGGCACAGCAGAGCTTGGGTGAAATAACAGGTGAGTTCAGTGCCGATGACTTATTGGGTAAAATATTTGGTAGCTTTTGTATTGGTAAATAACGGATAAACGGTGTTCTTTATTATTTGATAAATTAGCTATCTTGAAAACACTACTCTTATTCTCAATCGTAAAATAAGGAAATGTTATGCACTGTCCGTACTGTAATGCGTCAGAGACCAAGGTTATTGACTCACGTCTTGCTGCGGAAGGGGCACAAGTGCGTCGACGCCGTTCGTGTAACAGCTGCCAAGAACGTTTTACGACTTTTGAGATGGTAGAAGTTGTCATGCCAAGGATTATCAAATCGAGCAACAAGATTGAACCTTACGACAATGAAAAGCTGCGCCGTTCTATTTTACTACCTTTACAAAAGCGTCCTATCACTATCGATGAACAAGAGGCGATGATTAGTCGTATTGAAAAGCGTGTTAGGCAGATGGGTGAGCGAGAAATCAGTAGTAAGGTCTTGGGTGAAATCATCATGAGTGAACTAAAAACTTTAGATGATGTCGCCTATGTACGCTTTGCTAGCGTGTATCGAGACTTTCAAGATATCGATGCATTCCATCAAGAAATTGCCAATATTCGTCCAAATGAAAATAGTTGATAAGTGATTCCTAATTACCAATCAGCTCTCAAACCTTATTTTCTTATATAGAACCCTCAATCATTTATTAAGCTTAGCCTTATGTCTATTCAAAGCCATGCTCAAGATGCACAAGACCGCTACTTTATGATGCTTGCTATCGAACAAGCGAAGCGCGGTTTATATACTACTCGACCCAATCCTGCAGTAGGCTGCGTTATTGTTCAGGCAGAGCAGATTGTTGGTCAAGGGTTTCACCCAAAAGCTGGTGAACCACATGCAGAAGTGTTTGCGCTTAACGAGGCTGGTACACAGGCAGCAGGGGCAACTGCTTACGTTACATTAGAGCCATGTAGTCATACGGGACGTACGCCGCCATGTGCGTTGGCGCTGGTTGCTGCTAAGGTAAAGCGCGTTGTGATTGCAGGTCTGGACCCAAATCCGCAGGTCGCAGGTCGCGGTGTGAAACTATTAGAGCAAGCTGGTATTGAGGTAACAGTCGGTGTCCTGACAGAACAGGCAGAGGTACTAAACCGTGGTTTTCTAAAAGCTATGCGCACTCAGATGCCCTATGTACGATTGAAAATAGCGACGAGTCTAGACGGCCGTACAGCGATGGCATCTGGTGAATCAAAGTGGATTACCTCGACAGCTGCTCGTGAAGACGTACAAAAATTACGAGCACAAAGTGGCGCGATTATCACAGGCAGTGAAACTATAATAACTGATAACCCGCAGCTCAATGTGCGCTCAAGACAACTGGACGTGCCACCTGAGAAGATACCTAACCCTAAAATAGTCATACTTGATAGGCGTCAGCGTTTAAAGCACAGCCTAGAGTCTGATTATCAGCTGTGCCGGCATCCAGATACTATTTATTGGTATGAAGACGATTTGTCGACGTTGTTGGCGAAACTGGTTAATGAGCATCAATGCTATGACGTGTTGGTAGAAGCAGGTGCTAGCGTTGCAGGTAGCTTTTTGAGTCAGCAGTTGGTAGATGAGTTAATCGTATATCAAGCACCTTGTTTACTTGGTGGACAGGCACGTTCAATGGTTGATTTCAACCCTATGTCTCTTGCTCAGCAGTTACGGTTTGATATAGAAGATTATCAGCAGCTTGGTCCAGATCTCAAATTAACCCTATTACCTTTATAAATATTCTTCGTATAAGTAGGTTGTCCACAAATTATAAAAAAAAGCTTAGAATATGGATAAATCAATTATTAACTTACGTGTTTCACATGGAACTGTGTATAACTTTGTTTCACATGAAACACAAAAGATGTTTATATCTCGATTATTTTAATAAATATTTATATAAATCAATATCTTAACAGTCTATTCATAAATAAATAGGTTTCATGTGAAATTTTTATTTATTGTGGATAACTATGTATTTATAGCGAATTCTAGCTATACCTCTATTGATTTATCCCTACTTATCCACAATCTATCCTATTAAAGGTCAAATCTATTGATGTTTCACTGTCAGCTATTTGAACAAATTGTGATAAAGAATTGATAGCTGATTTGATAAACTAAAATATTCGCCTATGAAGGCAATACAGTAATGAGATGAGGATAATATGTTTACTGGAATTATAGAAAGCGTTGGAAAAGTTAAATCGATGCAGGCTACAGGCGGTGACATACGTTTGACAGTAGAGTCTGATGACTTAGATTTCAGTGACGTGAAGCTAGGCGATTCTATTGCATCAAATGGTATTTGTTTAACCGTGGTGGAGCTCGGAAGTAATTACTATTCTGTCGACGTCTCACGTGAAACGATTGCTAGAACAGCATTAGAAGGGTTAAAAGCAGGACATACCGTCAATCTAGAAAAGGCCATGCTACCGACGACTCGTTTTGGTGGTCATATTGTCGCTGGTCATGTAGATGGCGTAGGGGTCGTTAGTAAATTACAACAAGATGCTCGTTCTATCTATATTGAGATTGAGATACCGCAAGAGCTAGCGCATTATACAGCGACCAAAGGCTCTATTACAGTAGATGGTATTAGTCTGACGACCAATTTAGTGCGTGACAATATTGTTTCTCTAAATATCATTCCGCATACTGCTCAAGTGACAAATATCGCTAAGCATTGGTTAGTAGGTAATAAAGTTAATATTGAAGTAGATATCGTTGCCCGTTATCTAGAGCGTCTATTAAATAAATTTCAATCTGGCGGTATGAACGCGTCAAGCCCGCAAAGCCAAATCACAGAAACATTTTTGGCCGATAATGGGTTTATGAAATAACAATTAAGCTTACTGAAATATTATCCTCGTACCAAGTTTTTGACCCTATCGATATTACTTTGATTAAGTGATATCGATAGGGTATTTTTTATCTGCACTATAGATTTATTGTATAAAACTCTGCAAAACGGATTCTAAGTCTTTCTTACTAATGGGTTTGGATAAAAACTCGTCCATACCTACTTGTATACAAGCCTCGCGATCTTCTTCTGTATTATTCGCAGTTAGCGCCACAATTGGTATTTTATCACCTTGCGAGCGAATCACTTGTGTGGCTTGTAAGCCATCCATAATGGGCATTCGGCAGTCCATCAAAATCAAAGAAATTTCTTCACGTTGGCTTTTGAGTTTCTCGAGTGCTTGCTGTCCATCTTCTGCAACAATACTACGATAACCAAGCTTACTTAACATCTTGCAGGCTATCTTTTGGTTAGTAGGACTGTCTTCTACGACCAAAATCAGTGGAGACAAGATTTCTTTCTTAGGTGTATCTTCTACAAAAGATAGACTGCTGTCATATTGATGTTTGACCAGTATGTTTAATGTTTTCCTTGCAAACAAGGTTAAGCGTAGCAGTTCAGAAAGTAATAAACTTGCGTCCAAGGGTTTGGTCAAAAATCCATCATATTGGCCTAGTAAAATAGAGGGTATATGCCTTTCAAGTTTCATGCTAAGTAATATCTTTGGTAGTGAAGGCGTAGCGACTAGGTCGTTTAACACTTCTTGTTGCTCGCTATACTTGTTGCTCGCATGAGCTGATAAGGTGATGGATTCGCTGTATTCATAATCTAATAACAAGACAGGAATGATGGTTTGCTCATCTTGTTTTAATTTATTTTTTAGCTGCTGTACAGTGGCTCTATCTAAAGTGCTGTAGATAGTCACGGATATCGTTAAGTACTCGCACAAACGTTGTAAATGTTCAGCAACTAGAGGCTGATTGATGATAGCGATAAGGTGAATATGGGGCAGCTGCGAACAACGATGATATACCGATTGATAAGTGGTATGAGGATAAGGAAGGTAGAGGCTAAATATCGTCTCTTTATCCACCGTATTACTTAGTTCGATAAAACCGCCGAGTAACTGAGCAAAGCTATTGGCATCACTCAAGCCAATATTACTGTCTTCAACTAAGTTATGATTGCTTTGATTCAAGATATTGACTAGTTGATTTTTTCTCTCAGGAGTAATAGTTGCTCCAGTGTCTTTTACGCTAAACCGAATCCAATAAGATGTCTGCGCAGGCATTGTCGTGTCATTGTTAGGAGTTAAATGCTGATTACTTATTCGCGTTACTTTATCTTCAGGTACACGATCAACAGTGAGCGCGACATAGCCTGATGTTGTAAAACTAATAGCGTTTTTCAATAGGTTTAATAGGATATGGTGCAGTCGAATGTAATCAGTTTCGATGTAACGAGGACAGTCCGGTGCAAAGAAATAGATCAATTCTAACCCTTGTTGTCTTATTTCTTTTGTGACTAAATTGCTAACCTCTTTGCTTACCTTATAAATATCAACCGTTTCGATACTTAGACGTGTTTTTCGGACTTCAATCTCCTCTGTTGCTAGCGACTCATTGAGCACAGTCAACATGCTTTGACTGGTTGTAATCAATGTATTTAGAGTTTTTTTGCCCTGAGCCGTCAATGTTGAAGGGTCGATGGGTTCCAACGAATCAATTATCTTCTCTAGTGGTAACCTTAACTTACGACCTATAAATGCTTGGGCTTCGTTTGATTCATCAATTTGTAATTGCAGTTGTTGGTTGTGCAGCTGTAGTTGTTCAGATTGATGGAAAATTTCATCAACATTATTAAAAATCACAGTAAAACCGTGAACTTGCCCATGTTCACCGAACCATGGTGTTACGTGTAGTTGGTAGGCTTGTTTATTTTCCAAGCCATAAACTATCAGTGTGCGAGTAACGCGCAAACTTGAGATGGTTTTTAACAGTATTTGAGTGGCCTCATCTTTCCCTTCAACAAAATCAGTCAGCTCATAGCCCTGCTCTCTCTGGGTAGAAGGGGTAAATACTTGCTCAAAGCGCTGATTATAGAAACTAATTTGACCATGTCGTATACTCATCAACATTGGTAAAGGTGCTTGATCAACCAAGCGTTCTAACCGATGAGTCAATGTTTTTATACGCCGATAGTCATTATGTAGTTGGTAGCTGACGCGACTTAGCGCATGACCTAACAGCATGAACTCGGTAGTAGATTTCTTTTGTAGAAATGGCGGCGGCGTATAAGATTCTTTTGCGCGGCTACTCAAATTATCGGTATAAACCAGTAATTGCTCCCAGTTGGTTCGACGATTGAGCATATAGAGCAATGCCATGAAAAATAGTACGATGGCGACCATCAAAGGAAGCCAGTAACGGTAAGATATCCAATCGATAACAAAAGGTTCGTGGCGTAATACGATATAAATCTGATGTCCGCTTTTTAGATTAATGATTCCTGTTAGTTCATTACTATTGACGGTATAAGAGCTATGGTCGCTGCTAGAAGCTGATGTACCGATGGTAGGGAAAGCAACGGTAGAAAAAGCAGATTCATTAGGACGAGTATTATGATGAATATAGGTCTGCCCAGAAGGCATCATTAAAATCAGCTGATAACTCAGTTGATCAAAAGTAGGCTGTTCTAAGATTTTTTTTATTTCACTATCTACAGGCGCTGCATGCTCAATAATACTGTGCTGTAGGGCATAAAAAGTGTCTATGCTATGTTGCTCACTATGTTTTTTCATCCCATCAAACAGTGTGACATAGTACAGCAGTAACATAACCGTGAGAGACAAGGTATAGAAAATCAATAAGCGCTGTAAGGACTGAAACTGTTGCATGAAAGCGTGGCCCTATCTCGACACGAAAAAATATAGTGAAATAAAAACGAAGTTTCTACATATAGTAGGTGAATTATACGACAGTTGAATTGTCTAACATTTCTAGTGTTACCTTCTATTTATAGCAGAATAACGGCTTACTGTTTATAAAGAGTGGCTATTAACACCAAATTGTTTTGTAAAAACTATAAGCAGAACGTTCGATGTTCTTGATATTATAAAGGCAAATAATGTCATTGGTTATCATGAAGTGAGGTCATTACAATCATGGCACTGCGCCGTAAACTCACCTATAATGAACAAATAAACCTTATATAATGCATGATTATGACTACAACTGCTCCTACCTTTGATACATCCAACTCGCTTACTGACCATGATAACCCAACTACTAACCGATTAAGGGTAGTATTTGCGGGTACGCCTGAATTTGCTGCTATTAGCCTTGAGTCATTAATTAAGCAGCAAGAAGCGCTGAATATAGAGATAGTCGCTGTTTACACGCAGCCTGATCGTAAAGCAGGTCGTGGTCAAAAACTGTCAGCCTCCGCGGTAAAAGAAGTTGCATTGGCACATGATATCGCTGTAGAGCAGCCAGTCACTTTTAAAAAGTCTAGTGCAGAAGGGCTGGCTGCTAGGCAAACTCTGCGCACCTACCAACCAGATGTGATGATTGTCGCCGCTTACGGGTTGATCCTACCTATCGGTGTATTAGAGACGCCTACTCATGGTTGCTTGAATATTCACGCTTCACTGTTACCACGCTGGCGCGGTGCTGCACCTATCCATCGAGCACTCTTGGCCGGAGACGATGAGACAGGAATTACCATTATGCAGATGGACAAAGGTCTTGATACAGGTGACATGCTTTATAAAGTTAGCGAAAGTATTGCCTCTGATGATACCGCTGCTAGCCTACATGATAAGATGGCTGCACTTGGTGCGACAGCCATTAGTACGGTGCTAAAAGATTTAGCTGCTTATCAAGCTCAAGCTATTGCTCAAAATGATAGTCAAGCCAACTACGCTGAAAAACTGGTCAAAACCGAAGGCGAAGTTGATTGGTCGCAGCCTGCTGCCACTATTGAACGCCAAATTCGTGGGCTGACACCATGGCCAGGTGCTTATACTTTCCTAGCAGGGCAGCGCGTCAAAGTGTTGGCTAGCTTACCTGTAAATACATCGCAGCAAACCAATGAACCTGCTGGAACGGTTATCAGTGTCGGACGAAAAGCGATCTTAGTCGCTTGTGGCAAAGAGAGTGACGCTGAATCATCAGCCACCACTTTAGCTATTACTCACTTGCAGTTTGCAGGTGGTAAGCCAATGACAGCTGAACAAATTTGCCATGGCAACCAATTAAATGACGGCGATCAATTTACGTCAGAAACAAAATAACGTTACTTATATTTAACCTACTTGCACAAGACGCTATCGATCATACGTCAAGGAAATGAAATTTAATGAGACAAAACAGTACTGCGCCTAGAAACAATAAGCTCAAACCATCAAGCAATCTTATTATGAATGGCAGCGTACGCGTGCGTGTGATTCGCACCTTACTGGCTATTCAAAATGGTCAGTCGCTCTCAAGCGTCCTTGATCCATTATTGAATAGTTTGCACGATGGCGATAAAGGCTTTGCTCATGCATTACTGCTCACGACATTGCGTCAATGGCATGCGCTGGCACGTTTGCTCGATAGCTTAGCAGACAACCCTATCGACGAAGTTGAAGTGCGTACCACCATTCAAGTCGGCTTAGTACAGTTGCTATATTTAGAAGTGGCTGACCATGCTGCAATTCATGAAACCGTTGAAGCAGCCAAAGAAATTGAGTTTGCTCACTCGACTGGTTTAGTAAATGCTATTTTGCGTAAAGTCGCCAAGAATCCAAGCAAATTCCGTAAGAAATGTGATAAAAAGCATAGTCTACCGAATTGGCTTGCTTACCAGCTTAAGCAAGATTGGAGCGAGCAGTATGATGAGCTGACACAAGGCTTGCGCCAACCAGCTCCAATGTTTTTACGAGTGAATTCTGCGGTTACTTCGGTAGAAGATTATCAGCATGCATTGGATGGTGCAGAAATTGATGCAGATATCGTTGAGCTAACGACTGGCTTTAAGGTAGCGAACTCATCAGAGTCTGCCACTGCTACGCTATTAACCAAAGGTCTTAGACTACATCAAAGCACTGCCGTTAACGCTTTGCCTGATTTTGCTTTAGGAACAGCTAGCGTTCAAGATATGCATGCTCAGTTAGCTGCACCGATTATCAATAAAGCATTAATGGCTAAGCTTAGTGCTGAAAAATCTGATACGGAAAATACGAATAATGAGATACACATTTTAGATGCTTGTGCGGCACCTGGTGGCAAGCTTGCTCACTGGTTAGAGCTCATAAGCGCTAATGACGAATCATCGTTGTTTCACGTGAAACAAGACGATAATAAAACGTCGCCTGTGACTACCAACATCAAAGTAACAGCTATCGATAATGAAGCACCGCGTATCGAGCGTATTCGCGAGAATTTACAGCGCTTAAATCTGAGTCAGCATGATTTGCAGCAAGCAGAGAAAAGCGTCGCACTTAATATCGTCTGTGCAGATGCAACCAGATGGCAGCATGGCAAAAATAAAAAAGCGGCGACAAATGAACCCGTATTTGATGCGATATTATTGGACTCTCCTTGTACTGCGACTGGCGTGATTCGCCGTCATCCAGATATCAGTATCTTGCGTACCGAAGAAGACATCGAGCAAACAGCGCTGCTACAAGCAGACATCTTGCATAATCTATGGCCACAACTCAAAGCTGGTGGTTATCTGCTGTACGTGACATGTTCTATCTTAAAGCAAGAGAACGTCGAGCAAATGCAGGACTTTATCACTCATCACAATGATGCAGTAGTGATTGAGTTTACTGACGATTGCAGTTGGGGTATCGAACAAGCAATCGGTCGTCAGTGCTTACCAATTGATAGCGCGAGTGGCGATGGTTTTTATTATGCATTGCTACAAAAAACTGCTGAATAAACCGTTTTTAAATATTGAATAACATTATTGTAGACAGGACAATCTAATGAAATATATCAGTACCCGTGGTCAGACAGCGCCGATGGATTTTAGTGATGTGCTTTTGATGGGTCTTGCCCCAGATGGTGGTTTGATGTTGCCTGAGCATTATCCAAATATCGATAGTGCAACCCTTGATGAATGGCGTACGCTCAGCTATCCAAAGCTTGCGATGGCGATTATGCAGCGTTTTGCCACTGATATTCCTGTGGCTGATTTGCAAGATATCATTGAGCGCACTTATACTGCTGATGTATTTGGCTCTGACGAGATTGTTCCTGTCCGCAAGCTCGAAGACAATTTATATATTCTAGGATTATCAAACGGTCCGACATTGGCATTTAAAGATGTTGCCATGCAGTTTTTGGGCAATGCCTTTGAATATGTGCTTAAGAAAAAAGACGCACGTATTACGATCATTGGTGCGACCAGTGGTGACACCGGTAGTGCAGCAGAATATGCATTGCGAGGTAAAGAGAACATCGAAGTCTTTATGCTGTCACCATACGGCAAAATGAGTGAGTTCCAACGTGCGCAGATGTATAGTTTGACCGACAACAATATTCATAACATTGCGATCGATGGTATGTTTGATGATTGCCAAGACATAGTCAAAGCGCTACAGCAAGATGCTGAGTTTAAAGCCGCTTATAATTTAGGCACGGTAAACTCTATCAACTGGGGTCGTATCCTAGCGCAGATTGTTTACTATTTTAAAGCTTACTTTGCGGTTACGACGAGCAACGATGAAAAAGTCAGCTTTAGCGTACCATCAGGTAATTTCGGTAATATTTGTGCCGGTCACATCGCTCGCGAAATGGGACTGCCAATTGACCGTCTGATTGTCGCAACCAATGAAAACGACGTTTTAAATGACTTCTTTAATCAAGGTGCTTATCAGCCGCGTCCGACTGAAAAAACCTATGTAACCTCTAGTCCGTCAATGGATATCTCAAAAGCATCTAACTTTGAGCGTTTTGTTTATTTGCTATTAGAAAAAGATAGCGCACGCGTTCATGAATTGTTTGACGGCGTAAAATCAGGTCGAGGGTTTGACTTGTCTGAATTAATGGAAGCAGTTAATAACCGCTACGGTTTT
Source organism: Psychrobacter sp. NPDC078929 (assembly GCF_050267985.1). Classification (NCBI taxonomy): domain Bacteria; kingdom Pseudomonadati; phylum Pseudomonadota; class Gammaproteobacteria; order Moraxellales; family Moraxellaceae; genus Psychrobacter; species Psychrobacter sp. NPDC078929. Next base: position 34,620 of record NZ_JBNNFX010000016.1, read on the forward strand.
GCTGCTGGTAAATCTACTCATAGCGACCGCTTGCAGACTATCAAAGCGCTTTATGAGCAGCATGGTGAATTGGTTGATCCACATACTGCTGATGGTATCAAGGTCGCTAAAGAGCTACAGTTAGATGGTGAACTTATTGTTTGTGCAGAGACAGCATTACCCGTTAAGTTTGCGGATACTATTGTGGAAGCAGTAGGTCAAATAGATATCGCTCGTCCAGCGCATACTGAAGGGTTAGAAGATTTATCACAGCACGTAGTGGTACTGGATAATAAGGCTGAGCTGGTTGCTGAACAAATCCGCCAACATGTCACGCCGAATTCTGCTTAAGTAATAACGGTCTTTAGGCTTATCATCAGCAAGGAAAAATATCCGCGTAAAAGTTACACCATTGTAATAAAGTGTTTATGATTGTGTTATGGTAGATATAATTGTAATATTAGAAACGGCGTCAGCAAGTCATCATCGTGCTAGGCGCTTTTTTAGGAATTATTCTAGCCAATTACACTGAACAGTTACCCTATAATTGCCATGAGAATTTTACTTGTAAATTGCTGATATAATTAAACTTTTATTAATTTTAGAGGTTTTTGCAGTGATAAGTTAAGTACAGTTCTTTATGTCGAACACAGTGGTACATATTGTGGATATAACGATGAAGATGAGCTTAAAAAAGACAGCAAAAGCACTGGCAAAAGGATTATTAGTTACGACATTTAGTAGTGCCATGTTGATGAGCACGGCTCAAGCTAACAATCCGCCGCCAACTATCAAAGCTGATGCGCCCAATCGTTATATCGTCAAAAAAGGCGATACCTTATGGGATATTTCAGGTCGCTATCTAGACAGTCCTTGGCGCTGGAAAGAAATTTGGGCCACCAATAAGCAAATCAAAAATCCAAACCTTATCTACCCCAATGATGTTCTTATCCTTTGTGTGATTCAAGGAAAAACGCTGATTGGCGTTGATACTGGTGAAGGCTGTGCTGGCGTTGAAAAGCAGCTTACTGGAAGTGTAAGTACAAGTACGGTCGCGATTACCTCGACGGCCAATAGCATTCCTCCTATTCCGTGGTCAGCTATTCAGCATTGGCTTGATAAAATGCTTATCGTAAATCCCCAAGACTTTAATACCACGCCTTATATTTTAGCTTCTAAAAACCGTAACTTAATTACTGCGCGTGGTGATAAGGTCTATGCTAAAGGCGTACCGCTTATCGTGGGCCAACGTTACGGCGTCTACCGTGAGGGTGAGCTATATGTAGACCCCAAAACGCAAGAAGTGATCGGTTTAGAAGTTACGCAGGTAGCGACTGGTCTTGTTACTTCTACAGAAAGTAATGGTGTGACTAGCTTGCAGCTTATCGATAGCTATGGCAAAGAAGTGCGTGAAGGGGATCGCGTCTTTGTAGAGTTAGACAACGCTATTCCTCCTGTCTTTTATCCAACGCCTGCAAGTGTCAGTCGCGGCGGTATGATCGTACGTGTGATGGACTCTATCAGCTCGGCTGCAAAGGGTAGTGTGGTCGCTATTAACTTGGGTAGCTTGCAAGGTGCTAAGCCAGGTGATGTGCTAACGGTTTATCAAAAAGGGCCTTTGGTACGTGATACTAAGGACAATGACACACCTGTACGTCTACCAAACGAGCCTAGCGGTATGGTGATGATTTTTAATACCTTTGACCACATCAGCTATGCCTATGTACTTGATTCTGAGCTGCCACTTAATATTGGCGATCAGTTATTACCACCTCCTTATCTATAAATAGCTATAAGGCTGTATTAAGCAATATATTAAACTAAATACTAATCTAAGCTTGCCTATACGAGACAGATGACAATGACGGCAGTCACCTCTTCTTTATCCGACGATCAGCGCGCTATCTTAGCGCTGTGGTATGAGGTGAATGCGTCGTTATCTGCTTATCACAAACTGATCACTTCTTTTGGTTATCCGCAGCTTGCTTGGCAAGCCAAAGTAGAGGCATGGAAGCAGCTCGGTATTCATCATACCCATCTCAAACGTCATGAACAGCCAGAGCAAACACTCGCCAATATCGATAAGATTCAGCAAGCATTGATAGATGGGCGTTATGGTTTACTATTCGCTGATGACGCCGATTATCCTGCCCAACTCTCACAAATCTACGACCCGCCGCCATTATTATTTTATCGTGGGAATAGCGCACGCCTGCATCAAGCACAAATCGCTATAGTAGGTAGCCGAAAACCCACCGCGCATGCGCAAAAAATCACGTTTGATATGGCGCAGTACTTAGCGCAAGCAGGCTATATTATTACTAGCGGTCTGGCTATGGGTGTGGATAAACGCGCACATTTAGGCGCATTAGCACAGGCAGACCCTGACTATCAGGGACGGACGGTTGGTGTAATGGGTACAGGGATCGATGTGAACTATCCCAATCATCGAGATCAGTTATTTACTCAAATTGTTGAGCAAGGTGGCTGCATTATCAGTGAGCTACTACCGCATACGCAGCCTCATAAACATACTTTTCCGCGTCGCAATCGTTTGGTAGCTGGGCTGAGTCTCGCGACCATTGTGACGGAAGCGACAATCAAAAGCGGCTCGCTTATCACAGCACGACTCACGTCTGAACAAGGTAAACAGGTCTTTGCTATTCCCAGTCATATTGATAATAGTAATGCAGAGGGTTGCCATCATTTGATACGTGAAGGTGCGACCTTGATTTATCATCCGCATCAAGTACTAGAAGACGTCAATGGTCAGCTTGACTATGATGAAAGCGCTTATAGAACAGCGAACGCTACTACTTTCAATAGTAATCACTCGAATGTTACTCAGACTTCCGATGCGTTTGATATAGAGAAAAACTCAATCAAATCTACTAGCCAGCAACCATCCTCTGAGATAAAGCCTGCGTGCAGCACAGTCATTGTGCCTGAGCATTTAACTGCAATCTATGAGCAGCTTGACTGGCATGGGCAAGATTTAGATGCGCTTATTAGTGCAACTAAGCTTGCACCGCCGCAGTTGATTGGTCAGCTAATGGAGCTTGAGTTAATGGGTCTTATCAGCGAACAAGGTGGAAGATATTTACGCATTTAAAATATTGCAAATATTCCTTATTAGACACTGGCATAGATAGCCCTTAGTTATAGACTCTCCTAGACAATATCTCTCTTATGGTATTATTAGAATTTACTTCTACGAACCGTTTAAGTCATGAGCCAACCTACACCTCTTATTACTAATTCTGCTATCCAAGCTGCTAAGTGGCTAAAAGAAGGACAACTGCTCGCGTACCCCACAGAAAGCGTTTGGGGTATTGGTTGCGACCCTTATGACCAAGCAGCTGTTCAGCGTATCTTGGATATCAAACAACGTCCACAAGCCAAAGGCATGATAGTCGTTACTGATAGTGTGTCTCGCTTAGCACCTTTGCTAGCCTCTTTAGACGAAGTGCAGCGCCAGCAGGTTATTGATAGTTGGCAGACAGACGATAGTAGAGATGAACAGCACAATCGCCAAGCACATACTTGGTTATTACCGATTCCTCAGCCGCTTGCGAGCACTGTGCCCATGTGGATTACGGGTCAGCATCAGACTATTGCAGTCCGAGTTATCTCGCATCCTACAGTTCGCCAGCTTTGCCAACAGCTGGTCAGTGAGCAGAATCCATTTGGTCTATTGGTTTCTACAAGCTGCAACCGATCAGGACAAACGCCTGCTAGCACTTTTGATGCCGCCTATGCTTATTTCGAAGAGCAAATTGGTTATTTGCAGGGTGATACATTGGGTTATACCTTACCTAGCCAGATTCGTGACACAACGACAGGCTTGGTTATTCGTTAGTGGACAAGAAAGATGTAGACTTTTTTTTGCTACCTGTTTGCCTTACTCAACATGTTTTCTATTATATGAGCTACATTTTTACAATAATGCTGGCACAAATACTGTTTATCACATACTGACGGTAGCCCTGAATAGGATTTAGGCAGTCATATGAAAAATAAATTAAATCAGCCAAGTCATAGTTTGAACGAAAGTTTGGCTGAATATCCAAAAATGAAGGTTACTAAGTTATTTTTATTCGTAGGTGCGCTGTATGAGCTCATTATCTTTCCATGGATAGCGACACTTCTTAGCTCAGATAACAGCATAGGTCTATTGTTCATACTGTTTTTTCCAGTTTATCTTATTGCAGGTGGCTTGTTTGCGATGCCAACTACATTAATGATGGGAAAGTGGCATTCGTATAAAGAAATATACATACAAGATGGGTGGTGGATAAGAACTTTTTTTATGGGAGTTCTTATTAATGCTTTATTTTTTGTTTGGTTTATATTTTCTAAATTTGGTTTAGTGATATGGTTCTCTATCAGTTTAACTGGAGGAGTAAGTGCCGTATTAGCAGGTATGTCAGCTTTACCAGTATTGAAAGAAAATATTGAAGACGTAGGCTGAGCCATTAAATAAAGAGCTGATCAAACTATTTCTGAAATATTATGATGCGTTTGGATGGTCAAGAAAGTTCGAAATGGGTTATAACAGCTATATTATTTCCATTCACAAATTGACCAACTTATGAGTTAAAACTAATGTTAGATAACAACAGCCACTATCCAAAAAAAATGGTGATATTTTTATTTTTGGTGGTGTATCAAAAAGTATGCTGATTAAAATTCGAACAATTTTTGAAGCCTTTAAAGCCCTATAGAATCAGGGAACTTAGCATAGATTTCTTATTGACTTTTATCGCTAGCATACTTTTTGATACACCACCTTATTTTTAACTTTAGGTACGCTATATCAGTTGATCTTATTCCCTATTTTAGTATCACTGATAATGTGGAATAAGGATATAGGTCTGGCATACGCTGTAGCCATACCTTTTTACCTTATTGCAGGTGTATTTCTTATTGGAATGCCTACACTATTGTGCGGTATATGGCTTGCTTCCAAACAAACATATAAGTCCAAAAGATGGTGGGTAAGAGTTTTTCTTGTTGGTTTTTCTATTAATGCCACATTTTTTATTGGTCAAGATGCTCGTACATGGTTGGCGATTAGCTTAGTAGGAGGTATAAGTGCTTTGATTGTGGGTATGTCCGCATTACCTAAACCTAAACAAAGTCTGCAATATTAGCCAAAAAATTAAGATACTTTTTTAATAAAAAAACTTCTATCTTTGACAGTAATTATCAAAGTGCAATGTTTGACCTCGTAAACCTTTCATTCCTCACCTTCCTTTACCAAAAGCATGTAAAAGTCGTTTTGATAAAAACCACAAAAAAGTAGACGATGGTTATAACAGTCTAGTTTTTATTGAACGATAAGTACTTCAGTAATAAGTAACTCAAAGATAAGTCATAGTGGTGATATTTGAGGCATATAGGGAGTAGGGTATGAATGTTTTGATTAGTGGTGGTTCAGGGTTTTTGGGAAGTGCTTTTAGTCGAGAGCTAATGGCACGATATCGCGCGCAGAATAAAGACGTGACGATTACTTGGTTAACTCGTGATAGCAGTCAACCACATCCCGATGATATCAATATGATGACTTATGACGAGCTTGCGATGTCTGATATGAGCTTTGATGTCATCTTGAATTTGGCAGGTGCTGGGATTGCTGACTCTCGTTGGAGCGATGATCGTAAAGAGCAGTTGATGGCGAGCCGTATCAAACCTACTCAGTCGATATTGGATTTTATCGCACGTGCTAGTACCAAACCCAAGTTACTGGTGAGCGGATCAGCGATTGGCTGGTATGGCACGCAGGGCGACAAGCCACTGACTGAAAACAGCGATTATGAGACGGATTTTGCTCATACATTATGTGATGAATGGGAGCAATTAGCGCTTAAAGCGACCGATCATGATGTTCCAGTAGCTATTGTCAGAACAGGTGTGGTTATTCACCCTGAGGGCGGAATGGTGGCTAAATTGTTGCTACCCTTTAAATTTGGTGTCGGTGGACAGTTGGGTAATGGACAACAAATCATGAGCTGGATCAGCCGTGAAGATTGGGTTAGTGCGGTCATCTTTATTATTGAGCAGCAGCTTAAATTTACTAACGAATCAGATGTCAATTACCCCAATAGCTTAGCCCAAGACAATGCACCTATTAGTGACAGCACTATCAAGACTGCAAACAGTACCGCAAGTAATAGAAATGCAATCGTATATAACCTTACTGCTCCAAATCCTGTGACCAATCACACCTTCACGAAAGCGCTTGGCTCATGGCTACATCGTCCCACTTTTTTCACCTTACCGGAATTTTTACTTAAACTAATGTTTGGTGAAATGTCCACGTTACTTATTGATGGTCAAAAGGTGCTGCCACAAGTGCTATTGGATGCAGGTTATTCGTTCAAACACTCGACACTCCAGCAAGCATTAGAAAACCAAAAATAGTTATATAGCAGTTGTTTCATGTGAAACATTAATAACTATCTTCTGATAATCAATTACTGAACCGTATTTATGTTTAAGGCCAGTCCATGCGTTACGCATTTTTCTTCACCATCTTTCTGTTATTGCAGTTATTTAGCTTAGGTACAGTATTAAGTATACAGTGGTGGCTCCAGCCTTGGATAACGCCAACATTACAGACGACGATATGGGCCAGTGTATTTATTATTACTAATGGCCTATTAGTATTGAGCGTAAAAAGAGCTTTTGCTAACAGTTATCGTTGGATTAGTGGGTGGATGCTAGTCATGCATTTTATGATACTGACGGCGTTGGCAGTGAGTCTACTTTACGCAGGGTATCTACTGGTCATTTCTTTATCAGACAGTACGTTGCACCAATCGAATGAAATGGCTATAGGGCTAAGAGTACTAGCGCTATTCCTATTTGTCGGACTATTTATTCATTCATTATATAGTGCCTATGCGCCTGTCATACGCAAGCTGTCTATTAATATAGATAAACCTTTAACCAAGCCGTTACGCATTGCAGTCGCTAGTGACTTGCATATAGGGCGATTATTTGGTGTAAAAGCCATAGATAGATTGCATCAACTTATGATTCGCTCTGGTGTAGATATGCTGCTAATGCCAGGAGATATTATGGATGATAATACAGATGCCTTTAATGAATATCATATGGAACAAAATCTAGCAGAACTGTGCAGCATTCTGCCACGTGGTGTCTATGCAACATTGGGTAATCATGATTTGTATGGTCATGAGCGACCTATAAGCGAAGCGCTGCAAAATGCAGGTATACAACTATTGAACGATGAGGTGCTCTGTATCGAGCATGAGGGTCAACCAGTATGGTTAGTTGGACGTTTTGATAATCATAAACGTCAACGTGTAGCAACTACCGATCTGCTTGCGCAAGTAGATACGTCGCAGCCAGTTATATTGTTAGATCATAGACCGAGTGATATAGATAATCACAGTCAATTACCTATAGATTTACAAGTCTCGGGACATACCCACAACGGTCAAGTATTCCCCGCTAATTTCATCGTCAATGCTATTAATCGAGTAGGTTATGGCTATGAGCAGATTGGTAAAGGACACTTCGTCGTGTCCTCTGGTTATGGTTTTTGGGGCATTCCCTTTCGATTGGGATCGCGCTCAGAGATTTGGTTGATTACACTATCTGGCAATACAAATTAGTTAATTATACAAATCAATAATTGGCTGGCTAACTAACGGTCTATGCAGCTAACCGCGATTGCGTACTGATGACCTCACGTACAAAGCTGCTAAAACCATGAATGATATTGTTTGTCTCTTGTCCAAGACCTTGGTGAACACTCATAAAGTGAATAAAGCCATGCGGTGCACCAAGCACAGTATAGGTCTCTACAGCAACGCCGTAACCTTTCAGCTGCTTTGCATAAGCAAATGCCTCATCACGTAATACATCGAGCTCGGAAGCTACAATGTAAGTTGGGCAAACTTTACTATTATCACCCAGCATAGGTGAGTTCAGTATATGTAGGCGAGGCAGTGGGCTATTCTCTAGGCAAGCAGCATCAAATACTGCTACATCAGCATGATCTAATAATAGACCCTCGCCATATAGCTCCCAACTAGGATAATCTGTTTCAATATCAGTGACTGGATACAAAGGCATCTGCGCTAAGGGTTTAGGTAGTTTTTCTAATAGATTAAACATTCTCTGTCCATCTATCCCTAGGTCTGCCCATGCGCTTTTACTCGGTGCGGTCAGCTGCTGCGCAATTAAAGTTGATAGACCACCACCTGCGCTATCACCTGCCAAGACGATACGAGAGGGTAGTGCGCCCAACGTGTGACAGTGCTCAACCAACCAAGCATATGCAGTGATACAGTCTTTCAATGCTGCGGGAGCAGGACATTCAGGCGCTAAGCGATAATCGACACTAACCACAGACCAGCCAGTCTGCTCACAGACCGCATGACAGAACTCGTGATGTGTATCGACATCACCAATGCAGAACCCGCCACCATGAAAAAACAGCATGACTGTTTCGTCGGGATTATGGATACGTTTTCTTCTAAAACCAGATTTTTTGCCACCGGCTTTATAACAACGGACAGTCATGTCGCCATCATCTGCATTGGCAATCGTTTCATCTTTCCAACTAACAGGTGAATCATTTTTTTTAGTGAAGGGCTTTATATTGCTTAGCATAGTCGTATTGGCTTGCTGCCATACTCTAGGTGACTGCATGGCTACCGCATCAGCAGTAAATCTCTCACGCAACTCCGGCATTGGAGTTAGTTCTAACGGTGTTTTGAGGTAACTATTTACTGCAAGGATGAGACGTAGATGAGCGTTTGCATGCAGATACTGTTTTGAATTAGGACCTTTTAGGTAACCAATCACCCCTTCTAAAATAGGGTCTGGTAAGTAACCGAGACTTTTCATTGCATAGTGCAATGTATGCGGCTGGTAGTTTGCTACAGGGTTATAAGCGAGTATTTTTTCTTTAACGCTCAGACGTTTTTCTAATGAGTCATACGTTTGTGCATCTTGGTTCGATGACTCTCTTGACGCTGGATTTTCTTTTGACGCTAAGTGCAATGTCATCAATGCTTTATTAAGCAAAGTATTGATAGATAAATTTTTTGAATTAGACATAACAGCTCTCATAAATGATTTTTAGCGTGCATTTGAGTGTGGGCGATAATATTTATAGCAATGATAAAATAGCTAGCAGAATAATAGCGTATCGTTTGGTAATAGCTTGATTAATAAGCGTAAAGCAATTGGAATAAATAGTGGTTTTTTGTTCTTTTTGTGAGCAAATATTGAGATTTATTGACATGGAGTAAAAACGTTAGATGCATCTCTTTAACCAGACTTCACGAATATTTGTCATAAATGGTAAAAATTCCTTTGCTCTAGGCTTGAAATTTGTCCTTATCACCTTTATCAAGCAGCTATTGAAGCGTATTAAAAAAACAATGAGTTAGAAACATCGAGCATTTAATAATGGCATAGTAGGACCAGTAATGATTTGGTCTACTGTGCCGTCTCTTAATCTTCATTATTGAAATTCCAAGGAGCTATCATGAGCGAGCAAAACCCGAACCACGAAAATCTTGACCAAAATGTGGCACATGAGAATATTGATCACAATGACAGTATCTTAGAAGAAACCATGAAAGAGTTTGATCCACAGAATAATTCAGGTGAAGAAACGACTATCGAAAACGAAATCAACCTTGATACTTTCAAAGCACGTATTGCTGAGCTAGAAGGCGAAGTAAAACAAGCTAAAGAAGGTACTGCACGCGCTAACGCTGAAGCTTACAATGCGCAAAAACGCATGGAGCAAGAAGCGGATAAGAGCAAAAAGTTTGCATTACAGAAATTTGCCAAAGAATTGTTAGACATCGTTGACAACTTAGAGCGCGCTATCGAAAATGCCGATGCCAATGATCCAGTCGCTGAAGGTGTGCAATTAACGTACAAAGCATTGGTTGCGGTATTGACCAAAAACGGCGTAGAAGTGGTCGATCCACAAGGCGAAAAGTTCAACGCTGACTTCCATGAAGCAGTGGGTATTGACCCAGAAGCAGCGGCAGATACAGTGGGTACGGTTTTACAAAAAGGCTATAGCCTAAACGGTCGTCTATTACGTCCGGCCATGGTTCGTGTTGGTCAGTAATATTTTTAGGGCTAAACCCTACTAATATGAAGGTTTTTCACAAAAAATGACATGAAACACAGTTTTTGCGTGATTATCACCTTGAAAAATACGACGGGTAAACCGATATATAGCAACAAGTGACCGACTACGGTCTGGATAAATAAGTATTTATAGTTAAAAACAAATTAGGAGCAATTGATTATGGGTAAAGTAATTGGTATTGATTTAGGTACTACTAACTCGTGTGTAGCAGTAATGGAAGGTGACAAAGTTAAAGTCATCGAAAATGCTGAAGGTACTCGTACAACACCATCAATCGTCGCTTATAAAGATGACGAAACGCTTGTTGGTCAGTCAGCCAAGCGTCAAGCAGTAACCAACCCAAGTAACACTTTGTTTGCGATCAAGCGTTTGATCGGTCGTCGTTTTGATGACAAAGTGGTGCAAAAAGATATCGGCATGGTTCCTTACAAAATCGCTAAAGCAGACAACGGCGATGCATGGGTAGAAATCAACGGTAAAAAGCTTGCGCCACCACAGGTTTCTGCTGAAATCTTGAAAAAAATGAAAAAAACAGCAGAAGATTATCTTGGTGAGAGCGTGACAGAAGCAGTTGTAACTGTACCTGCTTACTTCAATGACTCACAGCGTCAAGCAACTAAAGATGCGGGTAAAATCGCTGGTCTTGATGTAAAACGTATCATCAATGAGCCAACTGCTGCTGCACTTGCTTATGGTATGGACAAGAAGCAAGGCGATAGCACTGTTGCTGTATATGACTTGGGCGGTGGTACTTTTGATATCTCAATCATCGAAATCGCAGACGTAGACGGCGAGCAACAGTTCGAAGTACTAGCGACCAACGGTGATACTTTCCTAGGTGGTGAAGACTTTGACTCAGCATTGATTGATTTCTTAGTGGCTGAATTCAAAAAAGAGCAAGACGTTAACCTAAAAGGTGACTCTCTTGCGATGCAGCGTCTAAAAGAAGCCGCTGAAAAAGCGAAGATTGAGCTATCAAGTGCACAAAGCACTGAAGTAAACTTGCCATACATCACTGCTGATAGCAGTGGTCCTAAGCATTTGGTTGTAACTATCAGCCGCTCGAAACTAGAGAGCCTAACTGAAGAATTAGTACAACGTACAATGGGTCCTTGTAAGACTGCACTTGAAGATGCTGGCCTAAAAATTGGCGACATCAACGATGTAATCTTGGTTGGTGGTCAGACTCGTATGCCACTAGTACAGCAAAAAGTACAAGACTTCTTCGGTCAAGAGCCACGTAAAGACGTGAACCCTGATGAAGCAGTTGCAGCTGGTGCAGCGATTCAAGGTGCTGTATTGTCTGGTGACAAAACTGACGTATTGCTACTTGATGTAACGCCATTGACTCTAGGTATCGAAACGATGGGCGGTGTCATGACGCCAGTTATCGAGAAAAACACCATGATTCCTACTAAGAAATCACAGGTATTCTCAACGGCTGAAGACAACCAACCAGCAGTAACGATTCAGGTATATCAAGGTGAGCGTAAAATTGCTAACCAAAACAAAATGCTTGGTCGTTTTGACTTGACGGATATTCCACCAGCACCACGTGGCTTACCACAAATCGAAGTGTCTTTTGACATCAATGCTGATGGTATCATGAATATCTCAGCAACCGATAAAGGTACTGGTAAAGCACAAAGCATCCAGATCAAAGCGGATTCTGGTTTGTCGGATGAAGAAGTCGAACAAATGGTTCGCGATGCAGAAGCCAATGCTGCTGAAGATGAGAAGTTCGCTAACCTAGCGCAAGTTCGTAACGAAGCAGATGGTCGTATTCATGCCGTACAAAAAGCGCTAAAAGAAGCAGAAGACAAAGTCACTGATGAAGAAAAATCAACAGTAGAATCTGCCATCACTGAGCTTGAAGCGGCGGCGAAAGAAGACGATCATGACGAAATCAAAGCTAAGCTTGAAGCATTAGACAATGCATTCTTGCCAATCAGCCAAAAAATCTACGCTGATAGCGGCGCTGGCGCAGAAGGTATGGATCCAAGCCAGTTCCAACAAGGTGCTGACGATGCTGGTAGCAACAAAGCTGATGACGACGTCGTTGATGCTGAGTTCACTGAAGTAGACGAAGACAAAAAATAATACGGCTATTAACTAGTTAAATTAAAAAACGCATCCTTCGGGGTGCGTTTTTTTATGGCTATTTTTCCTATCGGTTACTATTTCTGCTAGCTATTGTTTTTCTTAATAAGATGCGTGCTTATAGTTTAAACGCGCTTACTATGAGCACTTCATAGGTTAAATTAACCATGAGCTGTCCTGTTTCATCCTTTCTTGAAAAATGTTGCCAATAGTCTGACTCAAATTGCTGTAGACGCGATTTGGTCCATATAAAGGTTTGAGTATCTTCTGATTTAACTTGCGTTTGATTGGTCGATACACCAGTGAGTTTCATATGCTTTAAGATAGCGTAGGGGGTAGGAAATGGTAAATCAAAGCGCTGAATTGAGAGTTTGATATTCTCAAAGCCATCACTATCTAATGCCAATTGCCATTCGTCAATATCTGGGTAGTGAAGTCCTTGGCCAGTAAGAGTTTTAATTTGCAAAAAATTATTTGGCGTAAATGTGCTAAAGAGCAGCTGACCTCCTGATTTTAACCGCTGCGCTGATTGTGTGATGAAACTCAACGGACTATCAAACCATTGCACGGCATTGGCACTAACTATCAAGCTATGATTTTCTGCTAAATCTACGGTTTCAGCATCACCGATAATGATCTCAGCAGTTGGCAGTATTGATTGTAATGTAGCAGTCTGCTCAGTACATAACTCATTAATGAGCCAGTGCTCGCTCTGTATATGCTCAGCGAGTAGGCGCGTCATTTGACCTGTACCGGCACCCACTTCCAACACACTGCTTTGCTTGGTATGAGCAATACTGTCTAATAAGTACTGACAAACGGTTTGCTGGATACTGGCATGCTGGTCATAATCGCTTGCATTGGCAAAGTGGCGAGCGATGGTTTGTTTTCTAACACTGAGGTCGTCAGCTGTGTCGAATGTTGTCATAGGCTTTATTATGTCCAAGTGCGCCAGTTATCTATCGATAGTAGAAATAAAGTTTGTGTTAAACGATAAAATTACAATTGCTGTATCAATCGCTCGCAGTCTTCGTTAGTTAGTTTGGCATTCATAACTAAGCGAATGCGAGCAGTATTTGTAGGCACAGTAGGAGGCCTGATAGGCAGCGCGTAAAATCCAGCGGCTTGTAACTGTTGTGCTTTGGCAAGGGTACTCGCGTTATCGCCCAATATATAAGGAACGATAGGGGATTGATAATCCATATCTTCTACAGTTGGCGATACACGGTGCCGTGGGTCAATGGCTTGGCTAAGCGTGGTAGACAACTGTGCTAGATGCGCACGTTGGTCAGTTAAGGTTGGCATCTTTGCTAAAATAAATCGTGTCCATGCGTGATTGATAGGAGGGAGTGCAGTACTAAAAATCAGTGGACGCATGGTATTGATCAGCCATTGTTTGACGAATGCATCACACATGATATAAGCACCCATTGAAGCAAATGCTTTACCAAAGGTACCCACCAAATAATCAATATCCGCCAAGGTATGCGTTTCTTCCGCCAACCCTAGACCTGTATCGCCAAGCACTCCAACAGCATGTGCTTCATCGATATATAGCTCAATACGAGCATCTTTGGATTTTAGTTGTACTAGTTGAAGTAAGTCAGCACGGTCACCATCCATACTAAATATACTCTCGGTGACAATAATGATGCGTTCGACCGTCTCGTCTGCTTGTTCAATAAACTTGGCCAAATGTTCGTAATCGTTATGACGGTAACGACGATAGGTGACAAGTTTGCTTTGGCTCAAGCGCATCCCATCGATAATGCTGGCATGTACTAGCTTGTCAGCCAAAATGAGTGTTTTGACTGGCAAAGTTGTTAATGCTGGCAAGATACCTAGGTTGGCGTGGTAGCCACTGTTGAACACCAGCACCGACTTGGATTTGGTCAAACTCTGTTTTTCTATGGCGCTTTGATACCAATTTTGCAGTTCTTCTTCTAGGGCTTCTAACTGTATGTCGTTGCCTGTCAGTAGGCGTGAGGAGGTGGTACTCATTTTAGGAGTGTGTGTAGTAGATAGCTGTCCCACTTGAGCTAGAAATTCAGCTTGCATCTCGGTATCGCCACCTAAACCCAGATAATCATTACTCGCAATATTGAGTAAAGCCTTACCATTGCTAATCACATATCGTCCATCATGCTTTAGATTTGGTAATTGACGGTACTGCTGCTTTGCTTTTAAGTCTGCAAGTGCAGTTTGCAAGCGCTCAGTGATTGGATTTTGCATTTTCTCTCTCTAATTATTGTTATATCAGCCATAGTTAGCTGATTTGTATAGCAAGAAAACTGTGAAATGAGTACGGATTATTGCATAAACTGGGTGGATGTAACAAAAAGTTTCATATCTAGGCCTTTGTAACCCAACCACTGATAAACGCTTTCAATTCTTAACTCTCATACCATTAAACACTGACAGAGTGTCTGAAATAGTTTGTTACTATGTATTCATCGTTAGCAGACAAGGCGATAGGGCCACAAGGCCAATATAAATAAATAACTTGTTTGTCCAAATTTCTTTCAAGGAGCTAATAATGAAAACTCTACAAAAAACAATACTTGCACTAGCAACTGGTTCTTTACTTTCTGTAGGTGCACAAGCTGCTGTTAACTATGGCAACGGCTATACAGGTCAGCCATATGTTGCTGCTAAAGTTGGTCAGTTTGATTTAGATATTGATGGTGCAGATGACCCAACTGCATATGGTGTAACTGCTGGTTATAACTTTGATCCTAATTTCGGTGTAGAAGCAGAATATGTAGGTTCAGATGATGCCGACTATAGAGGCGGTGACATCGATGCTAAAACATACGGCGCTTATGGTACTTACCGTTATGCATTCCCAAATAGCGGCTTATACGCAAAAGGTAAGCTAGGTGTTGCAAAAACTGAAGTAGAAGCATCTAATACTACTTTAGGTTTATACGACGGTTCAAAAGACGATACTAATCTTGCTGGCGGCGTAGGTCTTGGTTATGCAGTAAACTCTGACTTCAGTGTTGAAGCTGAATACGATATGCTAGGCGATGATACAGACCTTATGACTGTTGGCGCACAGCTAAAATTCTAATTACTTAGAAAATAAGCTTTTAGCTAAACAGCTATAATAAAGAAATGATCACTTTAAGTGGTCGTTTTTTTTTGCTTAAAATTTATGTATAAGTTTTTAGGACAGTAATCTATAAGTACTTAACAAGTAATATATCATTACCGTTAAAGCGTTGTTATCCTTAAAAATGTGCTACATTAAAAACTGGAATGATAAAGATAGGAATGGTGGCAAGGATGGAGATACTTTGGATGATTGAACCTTGGCATTGGTTAGTATTAGGCTTCTTATTACTAATAGTCGAGATGTTTGTACCGACGTTTGCCAGTTTGTGGTTTGGTGCCGCTGCCATCATCGTTGCAGCGCTCTCATGGTTGTTGCCTATTTCTGTCTCTGTTCAGATTATCGTCTGGTTAGTGCTCTCTGCTGTGTTTTTGTTGGCTTGGTTCAAGTTTATCAAACCGTTGTCAGTAGATCGTACCAAAGCTGGGCTAGGCGGTAGTATCATAGTCGGTGAGGTGGGGATGATTATCGTATCACCGCAACTAGATAAAGCTGGCACAGTTAGATTTAGCGTTCCTATCGTTGGTGCGGCTGAATGGATGTGCCGTACGAGAGGGGAGCAGGTGGCAATCGGCGATAGAGTGGTCGTGACGGATATCGTGGGTAACGAGCTGATTGTGAGCAGTACAAAAGCGCAGGCAGCGATGCATAAAAGTATGCAGGTATAATAATAAGGGATGAGTTATGGAAAGCTTTAGTATTGTCATGGTGGTATTGATTGCACTGGTGGTATTCACCGTGTTTAAAGGCGTACGTATTGTACCGCAAGGTTATAAATGGGTAGTGCAGAGACTGGGCAAATATAGCCAAACGTTAGAGCCTGGACTCAACCTCATCATCCCTTATGTAGATGATGTGGCTTATAAAGTAACGACCAAGGACATCGTACTCGATATCCCGTCACAAGAAGTCATTACTCGTGACAACGTCGTTATTATTGCAAATGCTGTCGCTTATATTAATATCGTGCGTCCTGACAAGGCGGTCTATGGTATCGAAGATTATGAGTACGGTATCCGTAATCTAGTACAGACGTCATTGCGTTCGATCATTGGTGAGATGGATCTTGATAGTGCATTGTCCAGTCGTGACGAGATCAAAACCAAGCTAAAACATGCAATTTCAGAAGATATTGCGGATTGGGGTATTACCCTTAAGACAGTAGAGATTCAAGATATTAATCCTTCGCAGACCATGCAAGCATCCATGGAAGAGCAGGCAGCGGCAGAACGTTTGCGCCGTGCGACCGTGACCCGTGCTGATGGTCAAAAGCAAGCTGCTATCTTAGAAGCGGATGGTCGCTTGGAAGCTTCACGCCGTGATGCTGAAGCGCAGGTGGTACTAGCCAGAGGTTCTGAAGAGTCGATTCGTTTGATTACTAGTGCGATGGGCGAGGAAGAGATGCCGATCGTATACTTGCTGGGTGAACAGTATATCAAAGCGATACGAGAGTTGGCTGAATCTGACAACTCTAAAATGGTGGTATTACCAGCAGATATCTTAAGCACTGTAAAAGGTATGGTCGGTGATAAATTAAAAGTGTAAAAAGTCATAGCAATATTAAAAAAAGACCTCGCTTGAGGTCTTTTTTATGTGTATTAATTGGACTAAAGTTTCGCTAGCTTAGATAACTTTTGAAAAGCGGTTTTGATGTTTCTTGTCCAAGTATTCATCAAATACCATAGCGACGTTACGGCCAAGCAAGCGACCTCTGGGTAAGACGCGAATACCTGCTGCATCCATATCTATCAGCCTGTCGTCTTGCATAGCGCCTAACTGCTGTATCTCATTAATAAAGTAGGTGATGGCATCGATACCAAACTTTTGATTCACATCTTTAAAATCGAGGTAATCATGACACAGTAGGTTCATGATGACATATTCACGCAAGCGGTCTTTGATAGAGGTTTTTATATACTTTACCGCAGGCATGACAGTCGGATTGATTTTCGCCATATCAATCTTGGCTTGATAGTTCTGTAGATCAGTATCGTTTTGCAAAATATAGCGCGTATTGGCATTAGAAATCTGACTGATTGATGAGACACCAAAGCCTAATAAGTCACAATCACCCATGATGGTGTAACCCTGAAAGTTACGATGTAATTTACCTTCGCGCTGGGCGATAGCCAACTCGTCATCAGGTTTGGCAAAATGATCGATACCGATATATTGATAGCCGGCTTCGGTCAATGTATTGACAGTACTGCCGAGCATCGTCAGTTTGGTAGCTGGGCTTGGCAAGTCTTCATCTTTTATCTGACGCTGAGCTTTAAATCGCTCAGGCAAATGCGCATAGTTAAAGACCGACAGGCGATCTGGCGACATCTCGATGATACGATTTACGGTTTTGTCCAAAGTATCAGGCGTTTGATGCGGTAAACCATAAATCAAATCAATATTGATAGAGCGAAAACCAAGCTCACGTGCTTCTGTTAGCACGCTTTCAATAAGCTCTGCGGAATGCACACGATTAACGGCAATTTGCACCGTTTCATCTAAATCTTGCACACCTAAGCTAATACGGTTGAAACCGAGATTACGCAGTATCTTTAGAGTGTTTTCACTCAGCTCACGAGGGTCAATTTCGATAGAGTAGTCACCTTCGTCTTCTGGCAAAAACTCAAACTGAGTCTGTAAAAACTCCCATAATTGCACCATCTCTTCGTCACGTAAAAACGTTGGTGTACCACCGCCTAAATGTAGCTGTTTGACCAATGGTTTGTCGCTGCCTTCTGGCGTAGATAACAGGCGGCGCTTATGCGTAATTTCAGCGATTAAATACTGCAAGTAATCGCCAGAGTCGCTATTTTTTTTGGTAATAATCTTATTACAAGCGCAGTAGTAGCAAAGGTGGCGACAGAACGGAATATGAAAATATAGCGATAAAGGAGCGCGCGCTTCACGATTCTGCAGGATTTTTGTCTCAAGACCGATAGCCTCAAAGCTATCCGGTATTGGAGTAAATTCTAAAGCAGTCGGATAAGAGGTATAACGCGGTCCCGAGCGATTGTACTTATTGATGATTGCCTCATCAAATGCTGGTAGCTGCTTGCTAGTAATACTGCCACGTGTACTAGCATAAGGGTTGTCAGTCTGCATAACAGGGCGCACAGTCGTGGGCGGCTCGTCCGCACGGTTGTAGGGCTGCTGAGTGTTCTGTTCTGAATAGTCTGTCATGCGATATTCCTCGTTTTTACTCTAGATACTGCTGGTTTTTATATTATCAATGATTTCGGATTTGGCGTTTATTTTTTGCTTTTAAGATTGATTGATAACACGGCTTGAATATATCATCGGCAGCAGTATGTATCGCTAAATGTATAGTAGTTAGTATAGCAAATCCTTGTTAGCAGTGGGGTGGTCGGTGAGTATTCTTAAATATTAAAATAGAGCTATCATTTACACATAAAAAACCTCAGAACGACGCTGAGGTTGTGGTGATTCTCTCCACACCAGCAATAAAACACGACATTTGCGCGTTGATAAATAATACTTTATTATCAATGATACTCTGTATTAGGAAGATGCTGATGTCGTTTGCCCAAGTCTATACCCGTTCGGTGGTTGGTCTGCATGCTCCCAAGGTCATCATTGAGGTGCATCTATCGCAAGGACTGCCTGCATTGACCATCGTTGGGCTGCCTGAGGCCGCTGTGCGTGAGAGTAAAGACAGGGTACGCTCTGCTATTCTAAATTCAGGTTTCCAGTTTCCTAACCGCCGTCTCACAATCAATTTAGCCCCTGCTGATTTACCTAAAGATGGCGCGCGTTTAGACTTACCAATTGCTATCGGCATACTGGCAGCAAGCGGACAGCTTGAGCCAGAGGTGCTATCAGGATTTGAATTTATCGGCGAATTAGCGCTCAATGGTCAATTGCGACAAGTAACCGGTAGTTTGGCAGTCGCACGGGCGATTAAAGCTGAAAAACTAGCAATAACGTTGTCGCAAGTAGCAGCGGATGAACAAGGGCAAAATAATCCAGATACCACGTCGCCGACAACACCGCAACTGATCGTGCCGATTGATAATGGTCGTGAAGCCAGCCGCGTTGATGGCGTAACGATACTAGCTGCTCAGAGTCTAAAAGCAGTTTGCGACCATCTGCAGTCGCTCGTTGACCCAAGTGCAAGCTATGAGAGTTTAGCAGTAGTACAGCCTAGTCCCACACAGCAGCATGTTGGCTATCAAGTGGATTTAGCTGATGTCAAAGGACAGCATCATGCTCGGCGCGCGTTAGAGATTGCCGCCGCTGGTGGCCATTCATTGTTATTTACAGGGCCCCCAGGTTCTGGCAAGACGCTTATGGCATCACGATTGCCAACGATATTGCCAGATTTGAGTGATGAGGATGCGCTAGAGGTTGCCAGTACCTATTCGGTGGCGGACAGCGATTATGACTATGGGACGCGGCCGTTCAGACAAGTGCATCATACGATATCAGCTGTGGCATTAGTCGGTGGTGGTTCACGGCCAAAACCAGGCGAGATTACGCTTGCTAATAAAGGGGTATTGTTCCTTGATGAGTTACCAGAATTTGATCGGAGCGTGCTTGAAGTATTACGCCAGCCGTTAGAAGCCAAACAAATTACTATTAGCCGTGCTAACTCTCAAATGACCTTTCCAGCCAACTTTCAATTAGTCGCTGCTATGAATCCGTGCCCGTGTGGTTATGATGGTGATACTTCAGGTCGCTGCCGCTGTCGACCTGAGCAAATCAAACGCTATCAAGACAAACTCTCAGGGCCACTATTAGATCGTATTGATTTGCATATTACCGTACCAGCATTGCCGATTGCTGATTTGCAAAGCGCGCAGGCAGGGGAAACATCCAAACAAGTACGCGAGCGAGTAGCAGCCGCGCATCAGCATCAATTAAAACGACAACAAAAAGTCAATAATGAGCTAAGTCCGAGCGAAATCGACGAATATATCAAATTAGGCGATAGCGAAAAGCAACTATTGCAACTTGCTCAGCAGCGCTTGAATTTATCCGCACGCGGCTACCATCGAGTATTACGAGTCGCGCGTACTATCGCGGACTTGGCCAACAGTACAGATATTAACAGCGCCCATGTGTCAGAGGCGCTCAGTTATCGCAACAAAGCGTAACCTCTGTTTGAGCAAGTTACACTATAATGATTCGATAGGTTCTTTATAGACTAAAATATATCTTTCATAACCCAAGCAATCAAGTCAGCGAAATGATCAAATGCTTCGGTTGGGTTTAGCTCTCGAATATCTTGCCCGTAGTTATAGCCATAAGACAGACCGAGCGTGTCCATATTGGCGTTCTGTCCAGCCAACATATCGTTTCTAGAGTCTCCAATCATCACTGCTTGCTCGACACTGATATTGAGAGTTTCACAGACATGCAGTAGGGGCGCTGGATCTGGTTTTTTGACCGGCAAACTGTCACCGCCCATCACTTCACTAAATAAGTCTTGCCAGCCAAACGATTGCAATATTTTTGGTACAAATCGAATGGGCTTGTTGGTGACCAAAGCAAGCGTATAGCCAGCTGCGTGCAACTTTTTGAGTCCGTCATCGACATCTGGATAGGCAACCGTTTTGCTACCACTGAGGTTTTTATAAGCCTCAAAGAATATTTGCTCTGCGTGATCGGCCTCTTCAACCGTTAGCTCACCTTCTGCTACTTCCACTTTACCAACCAAAGCGCGTTCTACGAGCAGTCGTGAACCATTTCCTATCCAGTTACGTATCGTCTCGATATGGTAAGTGTCTTTGCCCAATGTGGTTAGCATGGCGTTGGTGGCGTCGGCCAAATCGGGTACGCTATCAATGAGCGTTCCATCAAAATCAAAAATTAAAAGCTGCTTATTCATTGTTCCTCACTATTGGAAATCGTTATATTTATTATATTGGCCATACCTTAGCACAGTAGCATTTTGAGGCCAGTCAATTTAGTTATCTGTTGTACTTAATGTCTTGAGTATTAGCAACTATTCGACATCTTTATAGCGTTCACGATGCTCTTTCTTCATCCTTAAATACTCTTCATTCTCACGGCATTCATCCCATTTAACTTTAAAGATCCGTGCGGACTCCGCCTTGACTGGGTCTTCCTCTTGTCGTGGCAATTCTTCGCGACCATGAGCGCCGCTTTGACCTTTTTTATCATCAGGTACTGCACCTTTATATTTTTTGCCACCTTTGTGATTGGCATAGCGACGAGCACGGGTATAGCCCATTTGGATAAACTTGCGCGCCATATCTGCGCCGACGAAGTCATCGTCAGCCAAGTAATCTAAAAACATCTGATAGATAGCTTCACTACTCTCGCGGGCGATATCGGGAGTCGCAAAACGCCAATGAGGTAAAATCTCAGACTTATAAGGCTCTATCAGTAATACGCCTTGTTCACCGCGACCGACACGGTACAACTCAGGCTGAGCGCGCAAATCCAAACTCTTATAATCCAAGTCGTAATCAAACTCTCTCATATGTATGACCTATTATTTTTATCTAGCGTAGATGGTTATTGAGTATACTTAGCCAAGCTGTTTAGAAAAAAGCACAAAAATGTTATGCAACCGTGACAGTAGGTATTTAGCATCAGAAGCGATGAGCGAAAATGGTTATGGTAAGGTTAGCTGTGAGAGGTATGAAGACTATGAGTATGATAAATACAATGCTACGAGAGATGTTATGTTGAGAAATAAGATAAGTGTAAATGAGCTCAGCCGTTTGCGATTACCCAAAAATATACTGGTGGCATGGCTATTGCTAACGACAAGTGTGCTAGCCAATACGACTGCCCATAGCGCGTGGTTTGAACGTTTGATTCCGCAAGGGGAGACTTATACGGTACGCGAGATAGATCGCGATTTGGCATTTGTGATAGATGGCTTTATCTATGATGCACGCACGTCTTGTTTTTTGGCAGTAGGCGACCGAGTGATATTTTTTGAAGGGCGTCACGGTATTGATTACCGCGCAACTATATACGACTTGGATTCGCGTGAGCGCTGTAATTTACTCTTACGTGGTCGGTTGTACGAATAGTGGTCGGCTCTACGAATAAGAACAATGCATGAATAGAATAAACGCTAAAGAATACGGTAAAATTCAAACATAAAAAAAGCCCCGAACATTGCTGTTCAGGGCTTTTTAGAATTCTATTAACGAATGGTGGCTCGAGGCAGGATCGAACTGCCGACACACGGATTTTCAATCCGTTGCTCTACCTACTGAGCTATCGAGCCGTCTTCGTTGAGGCGCTATTAAACTAAATATAGGCTCAGCTGTCAAGCAATTTTTGCATTTTATCGAATAAAAGGCGATAAATAATTAGATATTGGCAAAATTAACCGTTTTATCGCTCAGTTTAGTCTTTTACACGTAACAGTTCGTACTCACTCATGATACGGTGAATATCAGCGTCAGCAGGGACAAATTCACGTACGCCTTTTCTAACTTCGCAATCATAGACCAGTTTAATAAACTTGGCATCGATAGCACGTTTACGGTTCTCTGGATGCACCGTGAGATATTGTAGGCGTTTAGCATTGGTCTGCCCATCATCGAAGCAGGCGACCGCAGCGATAGGCTTATCATTGAACATCCCGACATAGAGGTACTGTCCACGTTTAAACCCTTGCTCAACGATATTTAATACCTCGAGACCGTCAGGCTGTGCATCATCACTATCGTACAACGCTTGCAAGCGCTCTGCTAGCTCATTGTCGCGAACAGGTTTTTTGATAAGTGGCGCATCCAAACTATTAATGGCGATCGCTTCTAAAGGCATAGCAGTTCCTATAAATAGAGGGTTTCTACAGTATAAATTAGCAATATGAGACAGCACGATGTCATAGCGTGCAGTGCCGTAAGTAAGGGTCTTCAAAGTCAGCGCGAGTCATGATTGATAATACTGAACACACTATTTTAGCAGAATGACGTGATTTTGTGCGTGGTTTACCGCTTGGTCGTGGCAGTAAATGTTAGGGTTTGCTATGATGAGGCTATATAATATTTAGTATGTATAAACCCTAATATGTTGATATCTTTTGTATATATCATTTTCTGCTAAGGTCTGACCCAGACAATAGTAAAATATTTTGGGCAGGTTTTTGCCTTATTTATTGACCGCTTTTCACTGATAAAAACTGATAGAGAGTAGCCATGACAGCCAATGCAACGACGACTGCTGCCACACCTGAGCAAACTGAGTCAAAAAACGTAAATCTATATGGTCGCCCTGAACGTATCGCGACCGTTGAGCGTATCACTGCCGAAACGCAAATCACCTGTACCGTTAATTTAGATGGTACAGGTAAAGGTACGGTAGACACTGGTGTGCCATTTTTGGATCATATGATTGATCAAATCAAGCGTCACGGTTTGTTTGACTTAGATATCAAATGTACCGGTGATACGTTTATTGATGACCATCATAGCGTTGAAGACACTGGTATTACCCTTGGCCAAGCGTTCAATAAAGCATTGGGTGACAAGAAAGGCATTCGTCGTTATGGGCATTTCTATGCGCCGCTAGATGAGTCATTGACCCGTGCTGTCGTCGATCTGTCAGGGCGTCCTGGTTTGCATATGGACATTCCTTTTACACGTTCGCACGTCGGCCGTTTCGATGTGGATTTATTCAGTGAGTTCTTTTACGGATTCGTCAATCACTCGTGGATGACCGTGCATTTGGACAATCTAAAAGGCAAAAACAGCCATCATCAGATCGAATCAACCTTTAAAGCCTTTGCTCGTGCGTTACGTATGGCCTGTGAGTACGATGAGCGTGCGTTGAACACCTTGCCATCGACCAAAGAGGCGTTTTAATGGCTAAAGTGACGAAAGTAGCACTATTAGATTATGGTATGGGCAACCTGCACTCTGCTAGCAAGGCCCTATCGGTAGTCGGGGCAGAAGTCTCTATCACCAATGATCCAAAAGTCGTTGCGGCGGCTGATAAAATCGTTTTCCCTGGTGTGGGTGCGATGCGTGATTGTATCGCTGGCATGCATGAAGCAGGCATTGATGAGGTCATACGCCATGCAGTGTTTAACAAGCCCGTTATGGCCATCTGTGTGGGCATGCAGGCGTTGTTTGAGCAGTCAGCTGAAAATGGTGGCACGGACTGCCTAGGCATCTTAAACGGCACTGTAGAAGCGTTTGACCCTACGTGGAAAGACAAGCAGGGCGCAACGATAAAAGTACCGCATATGGGCTGGAATACCATTAGCGGTATGGATTTTGACCATCCGCTATGGCACGGTATCGAAGACAATGCGCACTTTTACTTTGTGCATAGTTATTACTGTGATCCTGCTGATAGCTCACAAGTAGCGGCGGTATGTGACTATGGTCAACCGTTCTGCGCCAGTGTGATCCAAGACAATCTATTTGCTACCCAGTTCCATCCAGAAAAGAGCCATACTGCTGGCTTGCAACTGCTCAAAAACTTCGTAGAGTGGAATGTGTAAGTAGTTGATCAACGTGAAGTGAATATTTAATTTAGTAGAAGGTAGATTATCAATTGTATAATCTGCCTTTTTTATGCTCAGCCATCACTTTGTAGCTGCCATTCTTTAGCTATTATAGTTTAGCCATCATGGTTTAGTGATACGCTCAGTTATTTTCTACTCGCTTATATTTGGAATATCTCAGTGGATTTTACTGCCTTTAAAATGAATGTTATGGAAACAACGGGCCTTGCTAAAGATGCCTTACATATCTATGTCGGTGTTGGTGTTTATCTGCTGTGTCTGGTTGCGCTGCGTCCTATTATCAAAAGCCAAGGTATTCGGTCATTTATCGCATTGATCGTCGTAACTTGCATTGCGCTGTTGGGTGAGTATTTGGATAATCGAGATACGATTGAATCGCTTGGCTTGGCAGGCTTGAGCCGTGATCAAATACTCGCAAGTATCCGTGATTTGATTAATACGTGTATGCTGCCATATGTGCTCTTTGCGCTGAATAAGTGGACGACTATCTTTCGACCAACCAATAAATCGACTTCATTGACCAAGCGCCATAAAAAAACGGACTATTAATTAGTTCGTTTTTTCGTTTTGCTATTTGAATTTATAATTCTAGTAGCTCATCTTATTTTTTGGCCTCATCATACAGCTCACGTACGACTTCACCAATGGCCTTAATGCCATCAGTTAGCGTCTGCTCGTCAGCCGCGATACTCATACGAATACACTCGTGCGCATGCTGATAATCGCTAACGTCGACACCGGGGAAGAAGTACTCGCTTGGCACAATCAAGGTGCCTTTTTCTTTGAGGCGCTCGTACAGCTCAAGGGTGCTAATCGGCAAGTCTTTAAACCATAGCCATAAGAATATCGCGCCTTCAGGTTTATGAATGACCAACGGATAGTCGCCCAAGGCTTCTTTCAACAGCTTCACGGCAAGGGTCGCCTGCTTTTGATAAAACGGCTTGATGTCGTTATCAGATAATTGCTTTATACGATCGTTTTCTACCAATGGCGTGGCAATCGCCGCACCAAAGCGTGTCGGCGCTAGGTTAACCACTGCATTCATCGCGCTGACCGCTTCGATTACTTTAGCATCAGCCACGATAATACCCGTACGCATACCGGGCAAGCCAATTTTCGATAGGCTAAAGCAAAGAATCGTATTATTATCCCAATTCAGGTGTGCGTCAGAGTAAATGATATTGGGGAAAGGCATACCGTAGGCATTATCAATGATGAGAGGTATGTCATAACGTTTGGCAATCTCAGCCAAATGCGCCATTTCGTCATCAGTTAGCACGTTACCAGTTGGATTGGTCGGACGTGAGCAGCAAATCGCGCCGATACGACCTTCTTTTAGTGCTGGCAAGTTCTCTAATGCGTCAAAATCCACACGATATTTAAAGAAGCCTTCCTCGCCATCATGAGTCACTTCATCGATATGCGGTAATACGGCGGTGAAATGCTGACCTTCCACATGCACATCGCTATAGCCAATATACTCAGGGGTCAGTGGCAATAGAATGGACTTGTCGACAGACTGGTTCTTTTCATCTTGACTGTTTTCATCAACGAAAGCGCCGCCAAACAGATTAAACAAATAGAAGAACGCATTCTGTGAGCCATTGGTCAGGGCGATGTTTTCTGAGGTGAGGTTCCAATCATAATGACGGTTAAAGAAGCCAACCAACGCATCGATAAAGGCGGCATCACCTTGTGGATTAGAGTAGTTCGCCATGCTGATAATCGCGCTACTATTGGCTTCGCCTGCATCATTATCAACACCCAGCGCCTTATAGGTTTCCAAAAATAACTCATTAACGGCATCAATTTTGGCAGGGTTACCACCGCCCAGCATATTGACAGGCTGATCGCTTTTTAGCGCATCGCCCAGATCATCCATCAATTGTGAGATGCCAGTGGGCTGGGTAAATTTTTGACCGAACTTTGAGAATTTCATAAGGCTACCATGCTGTTTGGGAGGGTGTTAATGAGGTATAGGCACGCATACCCCTAATGACAATATGGGCGTTAGTATAGCAAATAGACAGTTTTAAACGAGTTGGAATCGTAAAATAAACTATTGCTAAATCATCGCCCGTACCCTTGCCATAATCCCGCGCCCAATCACCAATCTTACATAAATAATGGCAATGGCAAACAGCAAGACGACTAACGCGGCACCGCCAATCGCCAAGCTCGTCCACGGCACACTAAATTGTAAATTAAACCACTGCGTGATAGCCGCCCATGCGCCAACGCTAGCGATAACCACGGCAAAGGTCGCCGCGCTAATCCCAAGCACGCCCAACTCTAGGATATTGAGCATATATAGGTCACGCTTTTGCATACCGAGCAGTCTAAATGACGCGCTATCTTTCATGCGATCTTGTGAAGTGGACAGCAGCGAGCTGATCAGCACCATGACGCCAGTGAGTAGAGCAAGCAAGGTAAACACATAGACCAAGCGGCTCATTTGTACCACCAGCTCTTGGATTTGCTTCGCAATAGCCGTCCCATCAATCGTAGTGACAGCAGGGAACTCGCGTACCAGTTTGCCTTGCAGTTCTGGAATGGCACTCTCTGACACATGTGCAGTAGCAAATTGAATCTGCGGGGCAGCGGACAGCACGGACGGCTCAAACAAGAAGTAGAAATACGGGCTTGGGCCACGCTCATAGCGCGTGCGAATACTGGTGATCTGCCCGATAATTTCGATACCTTGAATGTTAAAGCGCACCTGATCGCCCATACCGACATTGAGCATACCTGCGGCAGTGTCCAAGATAGATAAAGGTTTGATTTGCTCATTTGTCGCATCGATAGGGGTATATAGCGCGTCGTCTGTGAGCGATTCAGTGATGTATTCTGTCTCCATGACCGTATCGGCATAGCTCAAGTTAAAGACACGCGTAGGATCATCAAAGCCATCAGCAGGCTCGATATCTTTTGCCGCTACATCATTTGCTGTCTCCACACGCGCACGAATGACGGGATAATAAGTGACGGGCGCCTCAATGATCGCATCAATATCGTTATGCTGATCGCTCTGCACATCGAGCAAAAATAAATTGGGCGCGTCTTCAGGATAGGCATTGATAAACTGCGCATTGATACTGTGATTGAGTGTGGTGATAAGCGTCAGCACCGCCACCGATAGTGATAAGGTGACAAAGAACAACGCTGATTGGTTGCCTTTACGCGCAAGGTTATGGATGGCAATACGCTGCATCCAACTGACCTTAGTATTGCTTGCCAACTTGTTAAGCAGCCAGAGCCACCCACGCGCCAATAGCCAAAATATCGCCACAAAGCCAATCAAGCTGCCCAATAGCTGTGCGCCTAATGACAGTGAGCCAACTTCATAAGCAAAGAAAGCATACAGTCCTGCCAGCACCAAGCCATACCATAGTAACGGTACGCGTCGATACCAAGGCAAGTTTTGTGCTTGCGTGCTCGCCCCTTGATTGAGTAGGGTAGCCGGTTTGGTTGTGTTAAGCGCGCTGAGACCACGCTGCGCAATCAGTAGCGTCAGGGCTAAAGCAATCACAATAGTTTTGATAGCACTGATTGGATTTATGGCTAGACCCACATCGGCAGGTAAGATAGCCACCAGATACGGCTGGCCTATTTTGAGCAAGCCCAGACTCAGGGCAACTGCTGCGATACAAGCAATGACAGTCGTGACTATAAGTAGCTGATAGTAGCTACGTTTGAGTGAGCCAAGCGGTTCGCCTAACGCCAAGCGAATGGCGTTATTGGACTGCTGCTTGCTGACAAAGGCGCTAATGACGCCGTACATGGCGACCGCAGATAGTAGCAACACCGCGATGACTAGTAGCTTTAAGAACATCAGCACATTATCAGAGATGCGCGAGACAGAAGTATCTGCGGACTCTGCATCAGAGAGCTCGATATCGGGATAACTGGTCAGTATACCTGTGAGCTTTTTACGCTGCGTGCTTATCAGCTCTGGGTCACCTGCCATTTCAATACGATAGTTTATGCGGCTGCGCTGACCCAATAGATTGGTCGATTCTAACGCATCTTGTTTCATTAAGACACGTCCGCCAAAACCAAAGGCGGTCAAAGGTCTGTCAGGCTCTTTGGTCAGCACATCACTGATCGTAAACTGCGCATCGCCAATGTCGATACGGTCGCCGACACTAGCATTTAGGCTACTGAGCACTTCTGGGGCGACCACGATATTGTCAGCAGTTAGTTGCTCCCACAGCGGCTTTCCTGAGGCAAGCTCAGCGGTACCGTACAAAGGGTAAGACGGTGTGACGGCTTTGACGCTGGCAAGCAAAGTTTGCTCATCGGTGACGAGCATGGCACTAAACTGATAATCATATACGATCTGCGTATCGGGAATCGTTTCTACTTGCGCTAGTACCTCGCTTGGCCAGTCTTGCTTACTGTTTAAAATCAAATCCCCACCAACGAGTGCGCGCTGATTGTCATTGATATAACGATCGACAGACTGCTGCACAGAGTCGAGGGTTAGGTAGGTTGCAAGTGACAAGGTCAATGTGAGTAGAAACAACACTGGATACACCCAGCGCTGCCACCAGCTACGGCTGAGTGCTTGCGAGCCTAGTGTTTTGGTGAAAAGTTGATTGAGGATACCGCTAGAATAACTGGTCTCTTGACGCATACTGGTATCAGTCTTTTTTATATCAGTCGATGTGTTGTCTGTCAGCTTTTCATTCATGTCGGTACAATCCGTCCGTCATGCATGGTGATGACGCGATCTGCCATCTCGGCAAGCGCAGGATCGTGAGTCACGACCACCAGTGCCGAGCCAACCTGCTGGCGTAAGTCCAATAACAACTGCATGACTTGATCGGCATTTTGCTCATCCAAATTACCCGTTGGCTCATCGGCAAAGACAATTTTAGGATGCGATACTAGCGCTCGTGCCACCGCTGTACGCTGCTGCTCACCACCAGATAACTGATTGGGTAAGCTGTGACGGCGATGACCCAAATCAACCGCATCGATCAGCTCGTGGACTCTTGCTGGGTTTGGACGCCTTGCGATATCAAGAGGAAAGGCGATGTTTTCGGCGACAGTTAGGGTCGGCAGTAGATGAAATGACTGAAAGACAAAGCCCATATCACGCTGTCGAATGACCGCAAGTGAGTCTTCATCAAGACTGCTGAGCGTTTGATCTGCCAGCGACACCGTACCACTATCGGGATAGTCTAGTGCTGCGAGCAATCCTAGTAAGGTGGATTTGCCCGAGCCTGATTTACCCATAATGACCACAAACTCGCCAGCGTTGACGTATATATCGACGTCCTTGATGATAGACAATTTTTGCTCACCGACTTGCACGGTTTTGTTTAGCTGTGAGGCAGTCAGTAGGGCTGGTGTCTTAGCGTCTGCTTGTGGCGTGGATGCGGTAACCGAAGGTGATGATGTCATTACAGTGTCTCGTTAAATGGTCTCGTTAAGTAGTCTCATTTGGCGTATTTTTTGTCGTTTCGGCTTGAACGGTTTCAGCCGTATTCTCTGTATCGGTTGTTTTTAGCTCTTTTAACTCATTTAATTTAGGCTCTAGAATAGGTAAGATATTGTCATTGACGATGATGGTGTAGCCTTCTTTGGTTGGGTGAATGGCATCTGCTTGGTTGAGCTCAGCCTCACCGCCGACACCCTCCAAAAAGAATGGTATCAGAGGAACGCTCATGTCTTTCGCGACGCGAGGATAAATGTCTGAGAACGCGGCAACGTAGTCATCGCCCAAGTTATCATAGATCGACATCCCGCCCAAAATGACGACACTGCCATTGTCTTGCAAACGTTTAACAGCCGTACGGATATTGGCTTCAATTGTCGCCACATCGATACCACGTATCGCATCGTTAGCACCGATGGTCAATATAGTGATGTCGGGTTTGGTTTGCGACACCCAGTCCAATCGATTGACCAATCCCGTACTGGTTTCACCGCTTAGACCTGAGTTGATAACCTTGGCATTAGCGTAGCCCATCTCTTGCAGACGATCTTCTAACTGAGCAGGATAGTTGTCGTCTTTGTCCACTCCCAGACCTTCTGTCAGGGAGTCACCAAGCGCTAAAATAGTAAGTGATGAGGATTTGACCTGTTGATCAGTTGATGCTGCGGTTTCAATGGCTACTGGAGCAGTGCTGGCTTGACGGTTAGTCGCTTCAGTACTGGTACTCTGCGTGTCAGTAGTAGATGTCGTTTCAGCATCTTTTTGACAACCACTGATAGCCATTACAGCTGCGAGCATGGCGATAGCGGGTAAGCGCTGAGCAAAACGAGAGGGAAGTTTCATCATGGGTGTTATGTCCTATATGCAATCAAACCAGTGTATAGTCAAATCCTATCTAAACCAGATACAGTCTCAGTCGGATGAATCGTCAGGCTCGCTCAGTCTACTATTGGTAGTACTTTCACTCACCTTCCTTGTATCCAGCTTATATTGAGTATCCAGATTATATTAAGTATCTAAGTTATATTGAATTGACTATAGCAAAATAAGACAGTGACCTATATTGCCCTAAGGTTAATTTAAGGCCGCTTTATTGCGCGTTAGCAATCATAGCCTTGCAGACCACAAAAACTGATAGAAATGAAAGCTGATAGCAATCAAATATATTTGCCATCGACCATCACTGGACGACTAACAAGCCAAGCAATCACGACGTTGACAATCATCAGTATCAGCATAATAAAAAGCGGCATACTCCAACTACCAGTCATTTCATGTAGCCAACCTGTACCCAATGGGCCAAAAAACGCAATGACATAACCAACTGCTTGAGCCATGCCAGACAGCTCACTTGCCTGATTGGTCGTATAGGTGCGCATAGAGAACAGCATCATGCTCAAGGTAAAAATTGCTGAACAGCCCATGCCCATCATACCTGACCATAGCCATGCCAAATCAGTCGATAGATAGCTGACACCCAATATACCAACGACGTTTAGCACAGCAGCAAATACAGCCAATGCTTGAATAGGTCGGCCGCGATTGACCAACCAAGTTAAACTTAATATAGAAACTGGTGCCATAAACTGGAATACAGAACCCATCTGTCCAGCACTGACGGCAGATAGTCCCTTACTAACCCAAATCGATGGTAAAAAACTGGCGACGGTATAAAACAATAATGACTGTAATCCCATAAAAATAGCAATCTGCCACGCAAAGGTGGTTCGCCACATGGAAATATCAGAAGAACCTAACGCCGCAGGGATAACTGCTTGATGGTTAGATGAACCCAACCGTACACGTAAGAACAGCCAGATAACAAAGGCAAAAACACCTAGTATTGTCCAACCGCCTAATGCCCACTGCCAACCAACTTGCTCCGATAACGGTAATACGACGCCTGCGACGATACCTGCTGCTGTGGTCATCGTCAGACTAAACAGACCTGTAATCAGCGGAATATGTTGCGGGGTACGCTGCTTAATGACAGGCGCTGCTAAAGTATTAGCAAAGCCGATAGCGAGGGTAAGCAATAAAGTACCAATTAAAAACCCACTCCACGTCGGGATGGCAGTACGGATAATCATCCCTACCGTTAACAGCCCAATCATGGCAATCAGTGTGTTTTCTAGTCCGAATCGCTTACCAATTGCTGGGGAAATCAGTGCACCAACAGCAAAGCTCAGCATAGGTACTGCCCCTAGCCAGCCTATCTGAAACTCAGATATATCAAGCGCGTCTTTTACCACTGGGGCGATAGAACCTAGTGCGACGATAGGTGCACGCATATTGGTGGCTAGCAGAATCATGGCACACAGAACCAACCAAAAGGTAAAGCGTGAGGAGGGCAGGCTAGATGAAGCAGATAGATTGGACGAGGTAGACATAGCAGCACAACGATGACAGCGAAAAAGAACACGTTATTAAACAGCGCCAAGAAATTGCCGCTTATAAAATAACACCAGAGAGCATTTACCCAGACACGTACCTAGACGGTAAGAGATATCGTAAATCAGACCGAAAAATATATGTAGCGCGTAAGACATACAATTTTCTTAACTGACTTTGCTAAATTGGCAGGCAAGTTAGTCAAGATATATGTGTGGTTACTTCGAGTTACGGCTTTAGAATCGTGATGATAAGAGATGGCGGTAATAAGGAATCTTAAATAAGCAGCCTTATCGCACAATAAAAATAGCGCCAAGTCACTTCTGAATGACTTGACGCTATTATAAGAACATATGTCAGGTAAATGCTACCAGCGTATGGTAACCAAAGGCTATTAAACCGATTTACCCAATTGAGCAGCTCTTAATGCATTCTCTTGCTGTTCAGCGATTAATGAATCGCACTTATTGGGATCATTACCACAAAACGAGCAATTTTCGTCGCCCATCAATTTGGCAACACCGCCACAAGATCCTCTAAGCGGCTTTTTTTTGACCATATAACCGACGCCCATAAAAATAAAGAATAGGACAAATACGGTGAAAGTAATGGCAAGCATAGGAAGCAGTTGGCTAAGCATAGAGGAAACCTCATTCTAAAAAATAGGGCAGTTATTAGTAGTGCTGTCTAAGTTGATGACAGCTAAGCACCGTTAATAACAACTGTATAATAGTATAACAAATTTTAGTGCGGCTCGTTGTGCGTTAACGTATTCTCTTGTTTCACATCTATCACTCATTAATGGCTTTTAGAGTGTGCCGTCTAGATCTTGAAGAACGTTTATAGCTTTTTATCAGCACGTAACGCTTTCATTGCTGGTGTCTGTACCACTTGCCAGTCGTCAATATCATCGTCAGCAGCTTCGTTGGACATATCGTCAGAACCTTTTGCCTTTACATCGTCAGCTAGTACCACAAACATGGCTGCTAGATTTTGTGTTTTAGCGAGGTCTAGTGCTTTGTGATAAGGCATCGCGGTAAGGGCAGTTGCCCACGCATCCGCCAATGCAACAGAATCCGCTGCGACAGTAACTGAAGGTGCGCCGCCTGCAATAGGGTTACCCGTTGTCGGATCGATAGTATGGCTATAGCGTTTGCCATCGAATATGACAGAGTTGCGATAGTTGCCAGAGGTCGCTAGATGCATCTGGCTAGCCGTATTCTTTGGTTGTCGAATAGCAGATATGGTTTGACGTTCACTGACCGTGCTACCTTCAATAGGGGCGTCAATCGCAATTTGCCATGGCTGCTGCTGGTTGTTCACACCAGAAGTGGCTATTTCACCGCCGATCTCAACCATATAGTTACGAATTTGATAATCCTCTCTCAGTACGTCAGCGATGACATCGACACCATAGCCTTTGGCAACGGCAGAGAAATCTAAACCCACGCCGTCTTTGGTCTTATAGATGGTGTCATCTTTCTTTATGATGCTCTCAAAATCGACCAATGCT
Organism: Psychrobacter sp. NPDC078929; assembly: GCF_050267985.1. Lineage (NCBI taxonomy): Bacteria > Pseudomonadati > Pseudomonadota > Gammaproteobacteria > Moraxellales > Moraxellaceae > Psychrobacter > Psychrobacter sp. NPDC078929. Next base: position 68,795 of record NZ_JBNNFX010000016.1, read on the forward strand.
TTGGCTTGAGCAATTTCAACGGCGGTCGGTGGACTTTGTAAACGCTCGACCGTCATGGTGCTCCCAAAGCCCCATGTATTTACGAGTGGCATAACGGTAGGGTCAAAAGCACCGCCAGACTGCTGATAGACAATTTGTGATACGTCTAGCACACGACTAAAATCAGCATCGATAGTGATAGGTTTGTCTTTGCCCAAACGATTGAATGTAGATATGGTCGAGTCGTTTTGATAAGTAGACATGCTATCGTTAATTTGTTTCAGGCGCTCGTCTACCGCAGCTTGTATGGCAGCTTCGTCCGCATCATCAGGCAACTGATAGCTAATATGATAGCTCGTCCCCATCGTCTCACCGATCAGATAGTTATAGTCTGGGGTTTGCTGGCAAGCGCTGAGTCCTAAAGTACTAGCAAGGCTGACGACGCTTACTAAGGTAAGGTGCAGAGATTTTTTGGAAGATAAGCTGGATATAGTGTTTTTCATAATATTTTCGGTATGGCGTAGAAATGAGTAGGGTGTAAAACAAGCCATGCTTATTTTACACCCCTTGAACCCAAAAATACTAATGAAGGCACCATTCAGCGACAATTCGTTCGGTTGAGTGGATTATTTTACTTGTGACTCACGTATAAGCTTATAGAGTTTTGGCGGAGAAACGCGGTTGACCCGTGTGGCCAGTTTTTCTTTACGACCAGCGACGATGATATATTCCTCTCCCTTGGTGAGCGCTTTCACAACTTGTTTAGCAAACTCAGCCGCAGTTAGACCGTTATTAGTTGCTTCATCCATCGTACTTTGTGCGCTACCGTCGCCAGTCAACGCATTGATAGAGATATTAGTCTGGATAAACCCTGGGAATATCGTGGCTACTTCGATACCTTGGTCATGTAGCTCAGCTCGCAAACTGTTTGCCCACATATGCAGCGCTGCCTTGGCTGCTCCATAAGCACCGCGATATTGTGTACCCAATAGGCCTGCCACACTTGAAACCATCACGATTTTGCCGCCACCTTGTGCAATCATGTCAGGCAACGCAAGTCTAGTAAGGCGCGTCTGAGCAAAATAATCTATTTCCATGATTTGGCGTTCAACTTCTTCAGCCGTGTCCATGATGAGCGAACGCTGACTGATACCAGCATTATTAATGAGCCAATCGATTTTTCCTACCTGAGCTTTAGCAGTAACATAAGCGTCTTTGGTTTGATTGGCATCACTGATATCAAAAGGAACGACGATATTCTTGTTAGCACGTTTGCAGCTGTTTTTGACCACCTCTAACTTATCACTGTCACGACCACTTAGAATAATCCTAGCGCCGCGTTTGGCGAACGCAACGGCTAATGCTTGTCCAATACCGCTAGAAGCACCTGTAATCCAAATAGTTAAATCTTTGTATTTCGTTTTCATAAGAGTCCTTTCTTAATGTTTAGATAGTCCATAATATAGGATAATAAAGCGACTCTACTAGCTAGATTTGTAGCCTATAAAGCCACAGTTATGTGTAAAAATCACACAAAAAAAAGAGCCTCAATTGAGACTCTTTTTTATTCTTAGATTTGTGCTGTCAGATTAAGTATCTAACTTAACCACCGAAATCATCAAGCATGATGTTTTCGTCTTCCACGCCCATGCTGTGTAGCATGTCGATTACGGCAGCGTTCATCATCGGTGGCCCACACATATAGTATTCACAGTCTTCTGGGTTTGGATGATCTTTCAGATAGTTTTCGAGCAATACGTTATGGATAAAGCCTGTTGGACCTTCCCAGTTATCTTCTGGTAATGGGTCAGACAGTGCAACATGCCACTCAAAGTTATCGAATTCTTTTTCTAGCTGATCATAGTCTTCAACGTAGAACATCTCACGAATAGAACGAGCACCATACCAGAAGCTAATCTTACGATCAGTGTTCAAGCGTTTGAGCTGATCAAAGATATGCGAACGCATTGGGGCCATACCAGCACCACCACCAACAAAGATCATTTCAGCTTCGGTCTTCTTGGCAAAGAACTCACCATAAGGACCTGAAACTGTCACTTTGTCACCAGGTACTAAGCTAAATACCCATGAAGACATTTTGCCTGGTGGAATACCGTCAGGACCACGTGGCGGTGGACTTGCGATACGGATGTTAAATTTGATGAGGCCTTTCTCTTCAGGATAGTTGGCCATTGAGTAAGCACGGATAACAGGCTCATCAACTTTTGAGACATAGTTGAAGATACCGAATTTTTCCCAATCTTCTCTATACTCTTCATCAACCACAAAGTCTTTGTAGTGCACTTCATGCGGTGGCGCTTCCAACTGTACATAACCACCAGCGCGGAAGTTTACTTCTTCGCCTTCTGGAATTTTTAGTACCAGCTCTTTAATGAAAGTGGCAACGTTATCGTTAGAAATAACTTCACATTCCCATTTCTGTACATCAAAGAACTCAGGATCAATCTCAATTTTCATGTCTTGCTTAACAGCTACCTGACAAGCTAAGCGCATGTGATTGCGGATTTCACCTTGAGTAAAGTAGCCTTCTTCGGTGGGCAAAATAGAACCACCACCTTCAATAACGCGGCAACGACACTGCGCACAAGTACCACCACCACCACAAGCTGAAGATAAAAATATACCTTCGCCCGCTAGCGTTTGTAGTAGTTTGCCGCCAGCTGGTGTCACCACATCATTATCGGGATTATCATTAATATGGATAGTGACATCGCCTGAACTGACCAGTCTTGAGCGTGCCGCCAAAATAATAGCGACGAGGCCCATGATGATCAAGGTAAACATAGCAACGCCACCAATCGCCGTAGCGTAATCCATGGTAGGTATCCTTAATCTATGGGGTAGGGGTGTGGGGGCATAATCTATGCTGTACCCAAACCTCTACCGAATAAATGAATTAAATAAGTCAAATAGCTAATGAAAGCTTTGAGCTTAGCGGTTTAGATGGACATACCACCGAACGACATAAAGCCGAGCGACATAAGACCAACCGTGATAAAAGTAATACCAAGACCACGCAGCGGTGCTGGAATGTCTGAGTATTTTAGCTTTTCACGGATACCCGCCAATGCTGTAATAGCAAGTGCCCAACCGAAGCCTGCACCCACACCATAGACAACAGATTCACCAAAGTTATAGTCACGCTCAACCATAAATAGTACACCACCTAATATGGCACAGTTTACGGTGATTAGTGGTAAGAATACCCCAAGCGCGTTATATAGACTTGGTACAAACTTGTCCAAAAACATCTCTAGGATCTGTACGGTGGCTGCAATCAAACCGATATAACTTAGCAATCCTAAGAAGCTCAAGTCGATATCAGGGAAACCTGCCCATGCCAGCGCACCATCTTTTAGGATGAACTGGAATAGTAAATTATTTAGTGGAACGGTAATTGCCATCACGACAACAACCGCAACACCTAGACCAATCGCTGTAGAAACTTTTTTGGATACGGCCAAAAAAGTACACATGCCTAAGAAGTAGGCAAGCGCCATGTTCTCAATAAAGACTGAGGTTATAAATAAACTAACATAATGTCCCATTAGTGACCGCCTCCATGTGCCATGCCTTTAGACTGCGGCTTCATTACAAACTCAGCTTCTTCAACTTGTTCTGGTTTCCAGATACGGACAACAGCGATGAACAAACCAATGATAAAGAACGCTGATGGTGGTAACAGTAATAGACCGTTTGGTATGTACCAACCGCCATCAGTAACTGGTTGTAGAATCGTAATACCGAACCAAGTACCAGCACCCAATAGCTCACGGATAGTTGCAACGAATAGTAATACTGCTGAGTAACCAAGACCGTTACCAATACCGTCTAAAAAGCTTGGGACTGGTGGGTTGCTCATAGCAAATGCTTCAGCACGGCCCATAACGATACAGTTCGTGATGATCAAACCAACAAAGACAGATAGACCTTTACTGACGTCATAAGCCACTGCTTTTAGTACCTGATCAACCAAGATAACCAACGAAGCAATAATCGTCATCTGTACGATGATACGAATGCTTGATGGAATCTGTTTACGGATAATCGAGATAAAGAAGCTTGAAAATGCCGTTACCAAGGTCAATGCCACACACATGACCATAGCGTTAGCCATGCTGGTGGTGACAGCCAATGCCGAACAGATACCAAGGATCTGTAGGGCAATAGGGTTATTATCAAAGATAGGCGTGGTTAAAATGCTTTTAGTGTCAGCCATGTTATGCCTCCTTGCCGTTTGCTACTGGTAGCTTGGCTGCCAATTCGGTTTTAGGTTGAGCTGCCGGCTTTGATTGATTTGCTTGCGTGTCTGCACCTTCAACCGTTTGGCCGCTCTTTTCACGTAGCGTATCTAGATAAGGCTTATAACCTTGCTCGCCTAACCAAAACTGAATCATGTTGCTGACGCCGCGGCTAGTCAATGTCGCACCGCTGATGCCATCAACCCAGTTCTCTTTTGGGTTACCAGCTTTGGTTACACCAGTGGCAACGTTACCATTCTCGTCATAAGACTCGATACCGCTCCACTTTGCACGCCACTCTGGCTCTTCGATACGAGCGCCAAGACCTGGGGTTTCTTTATGCTCGTAGAAACTGATACCTTTGATGGTATTCATATCACTTTCGAGTGTTAAGAAACCATAGATAGTGCCCCATAGACCGTAGCCCTGAATTGGCAATACAACCGTTTCTGGCTGACCTGCGTCATCATTTTTGACATAGACTTTGGCATATTTTGGCTTACGACCAATACCAGCAGGATCGTTGTCACCCAAGTCTTCACTTAGAGCTTGGTTTTTTGTCGCTTGACTGGCGTCATAAGCATTACGATCAGGGATGCCAGCAGTTTTTAGCGCATCGTCATCGAGATAAGTACCTTCGTTTAGATCAATGATTTTTACTTCAAAATCTTTGAAACGTTCGGCAACATCGTCTTGTGTGTCAGACTCAGCATCGTACATGTCGGCCGCGACTAAGATGTTTTTGTTACGATCTAAACGTGCGTTTTCAACTTGCGCAGGCTTTAGACCAACAGCCACTGCTGAGACCAACACTGAACACACCAAGCATAGCGTCAAAGCCACACTGATGGTTTTCGCGTTATTACTTTTGGGCTTGGACATAGCGAACCCTCCGAGCGGTTTGGCGTTTGATATTTGCTTGAGTCACAAAGTAATCAAACAATGGAGCAAATAAGTTGGCGAATAGAATGGCCAGCATGATGCCTTCTGGGAAAGCAGGGTTGATGACGCGAATCAATACGGTCATAAAACCAATCAAGATACCGTAAGCCCAGCGGCCTTTGTTTGTATGCGCAGCTGATACTGGATCGGTTGCCATAAATACAGCACCGAAAGCAAAGCCACCGATAACCAAGTGCCAGTAGAACGGCAAGCTCATCATCATGTTGTCTTCAGAGCCAATCATATTGAACACAAGAGACGTAGCAATCAGACCGACCACACAACCTGCCATAATGCGCCAAGAAGCAATACGCGTCCATAGCAACACTGCAGCACCCATTAGGATGGCTAGTGTCGATACTTCACCAATACTACCTTGCATGTTGCCTAAGAATGCATCACTCCACGTGATGGCATTACCATAGACGTCGACGAAGTCCTGAGGAACCACACCAAGGGCTGCAAGGCCAAGAGGGGTTGCACCTGAGAAACCATCTACTGCCGTCCATACTGAGTCACCAGACATATAGGCTGGATAAGCAAAGTATAAGAATGCACGACCCGATAGGGCAGGGTTAAGGAAGTTCTTACCAGTACCACCGAACACTTCTTTTGCGACGACTACACCGAAGATAATACCTAGGGCAACTTGCCATAAAGGAATATCAGGTGGTAGACATAATGCAAATAGAACAGAAGTCACAAAGAAACCTTCGTTGACTTCGTGTCCACGGACGACAGCAAAGATAATCTCACAGAGAATACCTACCGCAAACGTCACGATATAAATAGGCAAAAACTGCATCGCACCATAGACGAAGCTTGCCCAGATACTGTCTGGGTTATAGCCTGCCATGCTAGTGATCACAGTACGCCAACCTTCTGGCTGCAATCCAAGCTGAGCGATAGCGGTTAGTGCTTGATGACCAATATTGTACATACCCCAAAACATCGCTGGGAACGTACATAGCCATACGGTAATCATAATACGCTTTAGGTCAATCCCGTCACGTACATGCGATGAGGCATAAGTGGTTGAGCTTGGTTGACGTAAGAACGTATCAAACATCTCAAAAATAGCGTAGTACTTTTCGTGTTTGCCGCCTTTGGTGAAAGATGGCTCCATACGATCGAACATATTGTGTAAAAATTTCATCGTGGTTAGCCCTCCAGCTCAATGCGCGTTAAGTTATCACGCAAAATATCACCGAATTCATATTTGCCAGGAGATACAAAGGTGCATAGTGCCAAATCTTCTTCGTCCAGTTCAAGCACACCCAAATCTACTGCGCTAATGATGTCTTCGACAATCAATGCACGTAGTAATTGAGTTGGTAGGTAATCTTGTGGCATGACTTCTTCATAGACACCGATTGGTACCATCGCTCGTGGTGAGCCGTTACTGGTCGTAGTAAAGTCGTATTTTTTGCCACCAAAAAACTGCGAAATATAGATAGGCAGTTTTGAGAAGCGGTTTTTACCTGGAGTAAAGAAGTGGAACGCAGGACGCTCACGGCCTTCAGTCAATACGCTGATCTGATTGTGAAAACGACCCAGATAGGCGATGTTTTCAAACACTTTGCGACCAGACAATACTGAACCTGAAATGATACGGTTCTCGCCAGCAGCCAGTTTACCTTTGGTCAATGCAGTGATATCAGCACCACGTTCAGTCATAACCAAATGCGGGTTAGTGACCGCAGGACCTGCTAAGCTCACCATGCGGCGCGTATATAGACGACCTGTCGTAAACAATTTACCGATTGCGATCACGTCTTGATAACCAATCGTCCATACGGTCACACCGCGGCTGATAGGATGCAAAAAGTGAATGTGCGTACCAGCAAGACCAGCTGGATGCTTACCAGAAAAACCATGATACTCAGTGACGTTATTCGCTGCAGTTTTTGCAACTGGCGTCAGTTGAGTATCGCCATGATGGCAGACAAAGGTCTTTGGACTAAGCGTAGATAATACAGCAAGTCCATCATTGAACGCTTGTAGCTGCTCATTGATCACAAGCATCGGGTCAAAGGCAAGTGGATTGGTATCCATTGCTGTGACAAAGATAGCATGTGGACGAGCGCCGATTTCGGGTGCGCGGCTATAAGGACGCGTACGGAACGCCGTCCATTCGCCAGAGGCAATCAGTTGGGTTTCAACGACTTCAGAGTCTAGGTCAGCAAGCTGCTGTGAGTCATAGCGCTCAAAGTCTACTTCTTCACCATTTGGGTCGACCGCAATCACAAGACTCTCAAACACTCGACGTTCGCCACGTTTAACAGCGACGACCTTACCGGCAGCAGGGGCAGTGTAGATCACGCCAACACGTTTTTTGTCTTCATAAACGGGCTGACCTTTGGCTACAATGTCACCTTCTTTGACATTCATAGTGGGCTTCATACCCACATAATCATAGCCAACAAGTGCTACATGTGTCGGTTGGTGCTCAGATATCTCGCGGGAGGGTTCACCAGTGATGGGCAAATCCAAACCTTTTTTGATGGTAATCATAAGCGAAAACTTAGTCCATAGTCTAAAACGATACCAGACGTCCTGTTTGGTATATCGGTAGCATGAACGTTTGTATCACTCAACAAAGCCTTCAATCGTCTATTTCCTTTATAGTGAAATAGGGATGAAAGCTCTGTGAAGACAATACATGATCATAACTACTAGTAAGAGTATTAACGCTGACCTTAGACTCCTTAACAACACGTTAATGTCTTATTCGAATTACCAAAGTGGCGACTGGCTACCAAGGTGTATGCTAAAACCGCTTCATCGAAATCAATCACTACAGCACATGGCTAAAAGAGACTGGTTTAAATACAAATGGCTTTATCACACGTTTCATTGAAATTTAAAACTTGTAACACCAGTATGTTTGACCATCTCTCGCTCACTAATACCGTCTAAAAGTATTCGATAGAATAAGAGTGTGGCCAAATAACGATCTATTAAGGTAGATGATATACTGGTTAAAAGACAAACTAGCTAAGCAACTGATAAGCAAACTTCACTTATTATAAGCTGCTATAGTTTTAATCGTAACGGTTTTAATATAGTTAGCTAGTGATAGGGGCTTGCAAGACATCTAATTAAGGTTAAATACCGCAGAATCGATGGTTTAGAGACTATTGGTTGAGATTTTTCAGATAGCCCTTTTTAGCAATTTCTTGGCCAATATTTTATTGGCGTATTGAGCGATTGCTCGATCCATCCTGATCACCATGCTGTATTAGTGAGTTGTAACAACTCAACAAAAAGCGTAACACATGGTTACTATCACATAGAAACAAATAAAAATTTACCTAGGATTATACGCTAAATTGACCTAAAATTGCCAGTCAGTAATAGAATTTAACGATTGTTGGTAGTGATTCTACGTACTAAAACTTATGGTTATGATTGTCTAGTTTCTGTCTTTCTTATTTATATTCAAACAGATTGCTAACTTAGCGATGTCTTGGTTTTCGATCTGTTCATAATTTATGCTACTTTTAAGCAGCGTTTTCTCTCGTTATTTGACGCTTCAATAACGTTTCATTCTCAAAACTTCAATTTACTAAATTTATTGCCAATCTTGTGCTTTATAAGGAATGCTATATGTGTGCTGTGCCCGTCATTATCCCGGCTATTGATTTAAAAGATGGTAAGTGTGTACGTTTAAAACAAGGCCGTATGGAAGATGATACGGTGTTCTCTGATGACCCAGTTGCTATGGCAGCACGTTGGGTAAATGAAGGCGCTCGTCGCTTGCATTTGGTCGATTTGAATGGTGCTTTTGATGGCGTCCCAGTACATAGACAAGTGGTCAATGATATCACCAAAGCCTACCCGAACCTGCCTATTCAATTGGGTGGCGGTGTACGCAACATGAACACCATTGAGCAGTATATTACCGCAGGTTTGACGTATATCATTATCGGTACAAAAGCCGTTGAAGATCCTAATTTTGTCGCGGAAGCTTGCCGCGAATTTGCCGGTCATATCATCGTCGGCATAGATGCCAAAGACGGCATGGTCGCTACTCATGGCTGGGCAAACGTGACAGATACCAAAGCGACCGAGCTTGCTAAGCGCTTTGCAGACGTCGGCGTGTCATCAATCGTTTATACTGATATCGCTCGTGATGGCATGATGCAAGGCGTTAACGTTGAACAAACTGTTAATTTGGCGCGTGAAGGCGGACTACCTGTGATTGCATCAGGTGGCGTTACCGATATGAAAGATATCGAGCTGTTAAAGCCGTATGGTGATTGTATCGAAGGTATCATCACTGGCCGCGCTATCTATGAAGGCACGCTGAACTTGAGCGAAGCACAGCTTTATTTAGATAGCTAAAAACCGCCAAAGTTAGTCAGCTAAAAACAGGCAACTAATTATCAGCAACAAGTTAAGCGAGAAAAACCCGTAAAAAATAAAGGATGCTTATGGCCACTTACATTGACCGTCCAATAATACGCAGTTCTATAAAAGCGTGGGGTCAAATGGTGTTGCTACTAAGCATCCTTTTTGCATTCTCAGCGCATGCTGCCGGTGAAGAAATTTCTGGTGTCGCAGCAGCGTTAGGTATAGAGACAACTGAAGGTGTAGAGACGACAGAGGAAAGCGTATCTAACGATAATTCTGCCACATTAGAAAATGAGACATCAAAAGGTGACATTACAGAACTTGACAGCTCATTGCCAACGCCTGCTCCACCGCCAGTAATCAGTGGCGAAAGCACTAATAACGCTCAAATCGAAACCACACCCACACCGCAAAAAGACAACGATATTCGTCAACGTATCAACGGTATTTTCTCTGAAATCGAAGGCTTACAAGCCGTCAATGTTAGTGTCACCCAAGGGGTCGTTACCCTAACGGGAGAGACAGCCAACGAAAAAAAAGCACAGCAAGCGATTAACTTAACCAACCGACTAACAGATGTCGTCACTGTAGAAGACAGAATTAACCGCACGCTAGATGTTCAAGAGAATGTCTCAACGGTCTATCAAGGTCTAAAAGCGCAGGCGACCAATCTAGTGAAGGCGCTACCACTACTATTGGTCGGCATTGTTATATTTGCCTTGGTGGCATGGTTTGGCAGTTGGTTATCTAATCGCAAAAAGATGTGGCAACGTCTAACACCCAATCCATTTGTCGCTGAGCTGCTGTCGCAAACGGTCAAAGTCATCTTTGTTATCTTTGGTCTGATTCTAGGACTAAGTCTAATAGGTGCAGAGACTATTTTAGGCACATTGCTTGGTGGGGCAGGTGTCATTGGTATTGCGGTTGGTTTCGCAGTCAAAGATACCATTGAAAATTATATCGCTTCATTAATGCTGAGCATTCGCCAACCTTTTCGTGCCCGTGATCATATCGTGATTAATGGACAAGAGGGAATCGTGGTTCGTTTGACCTCGCGCGCGACGATACTGATGACATTAGATGGTAATCAGCTGCGCATTCCTAACGCTGAAGTCTTTAAAGGTACCATTCTAAATTACACCAAAAACCCTGAGCGTCGATTTACTTTTGAATTAGGCGTCGACGCCAATGATGATCCATTAGCAGCAATTAAAGTAGGGCTAGATGCAATACATACACTAGCGTTTGTCTTGGACGAGCCCAAAGCGATTGCGGTTATTACCAATGTAGGTGATTCTAATATTGTTTTGGAGTTTCAGGTTTGGGTGGATCAATCAGAGACTGACTTTGCCAAAGCACGCAGTATCGCCATTCGCGAGACCAAGCACGCACTAGAAGATAAAGGCTTTAGTTTACCTGAGCCTATCTATCGTCTGCGCTTCAACAATAAGTTAGAAAAAGCCTTTGAGCACATGCAAAGCAGTGTCAGCAATGCTAATAATATTCAATCTGATATGACGATTACTCCGACTGTCCCTAAACCTGATGAAAACAATCAGGTCAGCGAAAGTCATACGGATGACCAAGATAAAAAACAAGCCAAGGCTCGAGCCAAAACCATTTTACAAGGTCGCAGTGCTAATGAGGTTCTCGACGCCCGTCCTGACGATAAGCTGATGGAAAAAGTCGAGCAAGAGATTGCTCAAAGCTCAGATGAGACGGATTTATTGAATAATAATAGTCCACAAGAATAGGTATTAGATGTTAAATAAAGTTTAGGCATAAAAAGTGCAACAGAATCTATATTTGGTGGTCATTCAAATACGGGGCTTTTTATGGAAATGAAACACGTTATTATCTTTGCAATAATTGGTATTGTGGCATTACTTGGCTTTAACATTATCAATGGCAATAGTCGTGAACAAAACAGAGAGATTGCAACCAGTAGTGTAGCTGCTGAACAGCCTGATTCTACAGTAGCTACCTCTGATACAGATATTACTAGCCAGCCACTTAGCCAACAGCCGAAAGCTATCGTAGATAGTGCTACCAGTAAAATTGACCAAGCGCAGCAAGCCGAACAAGACCGTGTAGACCAATTGGACGATGCGCAATAGGCACAATAAGTAGCTATGCTATCTACAATTGAAAAGTACACAGCATAAAAAAGGCTAACGATTACGTTAGCCTTTTTGATTGTATTACAACATCAGTATCCAAGTATCAGTCTAAGCTTAGCTTTTTTTGGCAGCGCCTCTGCGGTTGCTGCTTCTTTTCGCTGGGGTTTTCTTAGGTTGTTCTTTCTTCGGTTGACCTTTTTTGCTTTGGTTCATTGCACTAGATTGCAATTTAGCCTTCAAATCAAAGTCAATTTGTAGCAGGTCCATGTTGACACCTGCAACCTTCACTTTAACCGAATCGCCCAGTCCAAATAGCGTACCTTTATCTTTACCGATAAGCTGCTGCTGCTGTTCATCGTAGACAAAGAAATCATCGCCAACATTTGAGATATGAACCAAACCGTCGATATATAAGTCAGTCAATGTGACGAATAAACCAAAGCTAGTAACCGTAGTCACAACGCCTTCGAACTCTTCACCGACATGATTAGTCATATAGTGACACTTGAGCCAAGACTCTACATAACGTGATGCTTTTTCTGCACGGCGTTCTGTATCTGACGTTTGTGTACCAGCACCTTCAAGAGAAAAGTCCATAACAGGCTGTTGGCTGTTGGTGACTTTTGCTTTAATTGCGCGATGCAGCATTAAATCTGGATAACGGCGAATCGGCGAGGTAAAGTGGCTATATTCGTCATATGCTAAGCCAAAGTGACCAATATTGTCAGGTGCATAGTTTGCTTGCATCATTGAACGCAGCAGCATGCTATGAATACTGATAGCATCTGGTCTATCTTTAGTCGCTTCAATTATGCGCTGGTAATCCGCTTGAGTTGGATTCTCTTCCGGGAATGGTAAGCCAAAGTTTTTTGCATACTCATGAATACGCATCGACTTTTCATTATCAGGCTTATCATGGTTACGATATAAAACTGGTAACTCATGCTTAAGCGCGAAGTTTGCAGCACAAGTATTGGCAAGCAGCATACATTCTTCGATTAGCTTCTGAGAGTCGCCACGAGTGCGTGGCAAAATCGCTTCGATTCCGCCTTTCTCGTTAAACTTGATATACGTTTCAACTGTTTCGAACTCCATTGCATGACGTTCTTCACGCTTTTTAAGCAGTAGCTCATACAACTGATGTAACGTATCAACAGACTTTTTAACGTCTTTATTACCTGTCAGTGATTTAGGTAATCTCTTATCATTCGGATTCACAAGATAATCATTTACTTGATTATAAGTTAGACGTGCTTGTGAGTGCATCACTGACGGATAGAACTCATATCCAGTCACTTTACCGGCGCGCGATATCTTGATATCAGCAACCATACATAAGCGATCTAGATTAGGGTTCAATGAGCATAGACCGTTAGATAACACTTCAGGCAGCATCGGAATCACGCGATGCGGGAAGTATACTGAAGTACCACGCTCATAGGCATCTTGGTCAAGTGGTGAATTCGGTGTCACATAATAGCTGACATCCGCAATCGCAACCACGACCCGGTAATTACCACCAGAACGCTTTTCAGCAAATACAGCATCATCAAAGTCACGAGCATCTTCGCCATCGATAGTGACAAGCGGTAGATGACGTATATCTGTACGGCCTTTTATGTCTTTCTCAGTTGGCTCTTGATAGTCATCAGCTTGCTTAAGCGCAGCTTCACTAAAATCTGATGGAATATCATAGTTGAGCAGGGTAGTCTCAATAATCAATTCACGATCATTATCGTCAGACAGCACTTCAGTGATTTTACCAGTGGCAAATTCATGCTGGTTTGGCCAGTCAATGATATCGACTTTGACAGGAGCGCCTTGTTTGATATTTAGCGCCTGAACATTGTCATCAGTAACCGTAATCGGTTGATGATTGTTCGGGCTACCAAGCTCAACACAATAGCCGTCTTCATCACGAGCAAGTGTACCGATAAAGTTGTTTTGGCGACGTTCGACAACATCGACGATACGCCCTTCGGTACGTCCACGATTGTCTGTCGAAGTGCCGACGGCTGCTACCGTGTCACCATTGAATACCCAGCGCATTTGTTTTTCATGTAAAAACAAATCTGGCATATCACTTAGCACCACAAAACCAAAACCTTTTGGATGGGCAGACACTGTACCTGAGACGATATCTTGCTTAGTCACCGTGCGATAGCGATAAGGACGACCATCACGATTTACTTGTCCATCACGCGCCATTGCTTTTAGGCGATTGCCCAAAGCATCAAACTGATCAGGGTCATCAATGTTAAAGGCTTTTGCCAACTGTTGATGCGTGACTTCCCCATGTTCATTAATCGTGCTGAGTATCAGCTCACGACTAGGAATCGGGTTGTCATATTTTTTTGCCTCACTTGAGGCGTTTGGATCATTCCAACTCATAAATTACCGTATCTATTTTTAAAATTATTAACAGTGGCTATCTTAACACGAACGACGTCGCAATATCTTGCGTCAATTGTCTTATGTGTATTCGGTAGCAGGAAGCGGTCAGTTTTCTGGCGACCGCTATAGGGATAAATCAAATATCAATATCGACACTACTTGATTGGTTAGTGATCTTTTTACTATCCAACTCTTTTGAGACTTCTAATACCGTAGTCTGATTTGATTTATCCAAGTATTTTTGTGCTTTATCTACTTCCGTGGTCAGTGTATTGACCGTTTGCTTCATATTCTCTAGTGCTTCAATTTTATAATTACTAATCATATCCATAGTGTCATAGACATTATTGAAGGCATTTTGCAGTTTATCAAGCTCAATACTGCTGCTAGTCGCCTGCTCATGGATTTCACCTGACTGACGCTTGAGCATCGCTGAAGTTGATTCAATCAAACTACTGGTGGTTTTATTCAATGCAGTGATTTGATCTAATACCAATTTTTGATTGGTCATGGCTTGAGCAACGACAACAGCCGTGCGTAGTGCAGATACCGTCGTCGTGGTTGCGCGATCGACACCTTTAATCAGCTCTAAGTTATTACGGCGAATGGTATCAAGCGCCAAATAGCCTTGTACATTCACTGCTAACTGAGTTAAAAAGTCAGTGTTTTTTTGACGAACATAGAACAACATCTCTTCTTTAATAATGCGAGCTTTTTCTGGATCTGTTGCTTCTATCGCATAGACCTTTTGCTCAAGTTGCTCATCAATCTTTTTGCCAACATAGACATACTGGCGAATAGACTGCATCAGCTCCCACATATTGACTTTTTCTTGCTCAATCATCGCATTGTCTTTGAGCAATTCATCTTTACCATTATAGAGACTGGTCACAACGGCATTGATGTGCGACTGCGCTGACTCATATTGACGGAAATAATCCTGTACTTTGTTGCCAAACGGAATGAGACCGAACAGCTTGCGTGAGCTGGTCAGCTCTTTTTTGCTAGGATCTAAGTCTTCGACAATCCCGCGTAGTTCCGTCAATGATTTAGCAATAGGGGAATTATCAAATAAGCTGTCATTCAAACTTTTTGCGGGCAAATCTAACATTCGGTTAGATACTTGTGCAGATTCGCGAATCTCTTTGGTACCTAGGTTATGAATAGACTGCACGTTCTGTCGAAATTCATCGCTATGCACAGAGTTGGTAAGCACATGATCAACAAAAGCATCAACCTTGGCATCGAGCTCAGGAATTTGGCTTTCATCCAATTTGACCATCTGATCTGCTTCACTTTTTTGTATTTCTTTGACAGGTTCAGGTGCTGTTAGAGAGATACTGGGAGTTGTAGCGTTTTCTGGTGGTGTCAATTCTTGCATGAAATATCCTCTGATATCGGAGAAGGGAAGTGTTTTTTTCAACGACTCTGACAGTCGTGATATACATTGTTTTTATTTATACACTTAGCTTTTATACATTTATAAAATGTTTTTAGCTCGTACTAATTTTTATCAAATGATCATTAGTTACTGCTAAATACTAACTAGTAAATATAACTAGACCTTTAGATTACCGTGTAATCAGAAAGTTGAGAAGGTGGGTTTTGTAAAATAGCGTCAATCAATGATGCTAGGCTATTTATGTTCAATATAGCTATGTTCATTACAGCAGTTTTTGAGTCCAAATAATAAAAAACCATCAATATCCCGCAGCATATTGATGGTTAGAGTTATAAATAGCTATATAGACTAACAGCCACCACTCAAAGCAATCCAATAGACAGATTACTTTTTCTTAGTGGGTCCAAGCAGCATACCCATCTGACGACCTTCCATCTTAGGGTACTGTTCGACGTTTGAGATATCAGCAGTATCTTCAATGATACGATCAAGTTGTTTGCGACCGATATCTTGGTGCGCCATTTCACGTCCGCGGAAACGGATGCTAATTTTAACTTTGTCTTGATCTTCCAAGAAGCTCACGATTTTTCTCAGTTTAACCTGATAATCGGCCTCTTCGGTACTAGGACGTAGCTTCATCTCTTTAAGCTGAGTCTGCTTTTGGTTTTTCTTAGCTTCTTTAGCCTTTTGCTTTTGATCATAGAGGAAATGCTTATAATCCATGATCTTACACACTGGCGGCTTAGCTTCAGGAACTAATTCAACCAAATCTAGATTTTCATCACGTGCCGCTTTCATCGCGGTTGCGATATCAACCACACCCATTTGCTCGCCATCTTCTTTAACGAGACGGACTTCTTTGACATTGATATCTTCGTTGATGTTCAAACGGTTGGACTGTTTAATAGGTATTACTCCTCATCTGTTTTTGGGGTCTGTCGGCCTTTTTTACTGACAGCGGTCTGTACTAATGTAATAAATTCAGAAACACTCATCACGCCAAGGTTCTCACCTTCGCGAGTTCGGACGTTGACACTGCCCGATTCGACTTCTTTATCCCCTAATACTAGCATATAGGGAATACGTTCTAATGTTTTCTCTCGTATCTTAAATCCAATCTTTTCGTTACGCAAGTCGCTAATAGCGCGCAAACCTGCATTTTTGAGCTCGCTAACCACGTTTTCACATGCATCAGCTTGTTTATCAGTGATGTTCATGACCACAACTTGCTGCGGTGCTAGCCATACTGGCATCCAACCGGCGTAGTTTTCGATCAAAATACCGATGAAACGTTCAAATGAACCTAAAATTGCACGGTGCAACATAATAGGTACTTCACGATCGTTTTGCTCATTGACGAACTCTGCATCTAGTCGTTCAGGCATGTTTGGATCAACCTGAATGGTACCGCACTGCCAAATACGTCCTAATGAATCCTTTAGACTAAACTCAATCTTTGGACCATAGAATGCACCTTCGCCAGGTAAGTAATCCCAGTCTAGCCCTGAGCTGTCAAGCGCATCTGCTAGCGCTTTTTCTGCAAAGTCCCAAGAATCATCACTACCAACACGTTTTTCAGGGCGGGTAGAGAGCTTCATGATAATGTTATCAAAGCCAAAATCTTCATAGACGGCAAGCGTTAGCTTAATAAAATCAGCAACTTCTTGTTGAATCTGTGCCTGCGTACAGAAGATATGGGCATCATCTTGAGTAAAACCACGTACACGCATCAAACCATGCAATGAACCTGATGGCTCATTACGATGACAAGAACCAAATTCAGCCATACGCAGTGGTAAGTCACGATAAGACTTTAAACCTTGATTAAACACTTGCACATGACAAGGGCAGTTCATCGGTTTTACTGCATAATCACGGTTTTCGCTAGAAGTCGTGAACATATTGGTTGCATAGTTGCCCCAATGTCCTGAACGCTCCCACAAGCTGCGATCAACGATTTGAGGTGTCTTAATCTCTTCGTAGCCGTTATCGTATTGTACTTTGCGCATATATTGCTCAAGTACTTGATAAATCGTCCAACCATTAGCATGCCAGAACACCATACCTGGCGCTTGCTCTTGCATATGAAATAGGTTCAGCGCTTTACCGATTTTACGATGGTCACGTTTTTCTGCTTCTTCAATACGCTGGATATAAGCTTTTAGCTGTTTCTTATCAGCCCACGCAGTACCATAGATACGTTGTAACTGCTCATTTTTCGCATCGCCGCGCCAATAAGCACCTGACATTTTGGTCAGTTTAAATACTTTCAAAAAGCGCGTGTTTGGCACATGCGGGCCACGGCACATATCCACGTATTCTTGATGATGATACAAACCGAAGGCTTCTTCACCTGGCATATCATTAATAAGCTTTAACTTATAGTCTTCGTTACGTGATTCAAATATCTCAATCGCTTCGGCACGTGGCGTCATTTTTTTGATAACGTCATAATCTTGCTTGATCAGCTCCATCATGCGTTTTTCAATCGCTTCCATATGCTCAGGCGTGAATGGCGTTTCACTAAAGATATCGTAATAAAAACCATCATCAATAACAGGACCGATGACCATCTTCACATCAGGGTAGAGCTGCTTAACCGCATGACCTAATAGGTGAGCACATGAGTGACGGATAATATCGACACCGTCGTCGTCTTTTGGCGTTACGATTTCAACGTTGGCATCGGCGACGATAGGATCATGTGCATCTACTAGATGACCATTTACACGTCCAGCAACCGTCGCTTTAGCGAGTCCTGCCCCAATACTTTGTGCCACTTCCATGACCGTTGTATGACCTTCAAAGTCTTTTACACTACCATCGGGTAAAGTAATCGCTACCATAATCTATTCGCCTATTATTGGGTCCGTTGGCAGTGATGATTGCAACCATCAATCATATAACCGTGAGACCACATCAATTATATCTAATCATCGTGATATGTTGTGAAAAGAACGCATTACCTAAAGTCTTACTATGACTATATATGCTAGAGCTGATGTAAGGGTTAAAGCCAGTTAATCAATAGTATTACAGCAAAACGCATTTCGCTATAGAAGTAACATAACAGCCAAAATATATAAGTAATGCAGCAAAATACCTATTATAGCAAAAACCGTCTCTCAACACTAGATATCAAGGAATTGGGCGACGACTATAGTCACTGCACTACAAAAGAGTTATGTTTTGGATGAATATCATAAAACAATTTAGATAAGTCATTTTCCATCCAACCTTGGCGTAAAAACT